>DASRJS010000060.1:0-18228 GCA_035649355.1 Candidatus Polarisedimenticolia bacterium | reverse complement strand
CGCCCTGATGCCGACGCCCGAGCGGCGGCTCGGCTTCCGCATCTCGATCGGGGTCATCGCCTCGTCCTGATCGCGTCGCGTTTGGCGGAGCCCAACGGCGCCATCTGTGCGCCAGGTGAACAACCCAGACGCCCTTCTGCTCCCAGAAGCTGGAATTCGGCTGTTTTGTGCACGTGCTGCACCGAACAGCGTGATTTCAGCCGCTTGGAGCGGGGAATCGGTGCCAGAAGACGGTTTCGGGGTCTCAGTTGTTCACCGGGAGCACACTTGGCGGGGCGGCTCTGCGCGGTCTTGAATCAGTAGAACATTTGTTCTAATCTTCGGGCATGACGATGCCCGCGCCGGCCGTGGCCACCGCGCTTGCCGACCTCCGCGCGCGCTGGGGTGCGGCGGCGCCTCGACTCGCGACCGAGGTCGTGGGGGCGCTCGCGATCGCGCCGCTGCCGGTGGAGACGCCAGGCAATGAGACGGCGGCGCCGGACGGGCAGCCGTCTGGACTGCCGCTCGAGCGCGAGATCGGGCGCGTCCATTCGACGGGCTTCACGGCGCTGGACGGGATCCTCGGCCAGGGCGGCATCCCGCGCGGCACGTTCGCCGCGTTCCGGGGCGACGCCTCGAGCGGCCGGACGACCCTCGCGCTGCGCCACGTCGCCGAAGCCCAGGCCAGTGGCGCGATCGTCGCCTGGCTGGATCTCGCCGGCGCGCTGGATCCGGTGGAAGCCGTGGCCCGCGGCGTGCGGCCGGAGTGGCTCGTCGTCGTCAGCCCGGCGGACCTCGACGAAGGGCTGTCCATCGTCGGGGCGCTGCTCTCGGGCCGGACCGTTGATCTCGTCGTCATCGATCTGCCTCCGCGTCCGAAGGCGGGTCGCCTCGGCGATCGGCTCGGCCGGCTGGCGGCGCTTGGCCGGCGGGCCGGCGTGAGCGTGGTCGTCCTTGAACCGGCGGACCTCCTCAGCGGCCTCGCGACGGCCGTTGCCGAGACGGCCGGGCTGCGGCTCGAGCTGGCGCGGCGGTCGTGGGTCCACCTCGGACGCGACGTCGTCGGCCAGCGGACGGAGGTGCTCGTCGCCCGCAACCGAGCCGGCCCGTCGGGCCGACGGGCGAGCCTCCGGATCCTCTACGCCGACGGCGGCGAGCGCGATGCCTGCCTCCGCCGCGCCGGGCTCCTCGTCGAGCCCACTGTCGATGCCCCCGCGAACCTTGTGCCTGGGACCATTCGCGATGCGACTTCTCCATCTTCATCGACCGCATCTCCTGCTCGATCTCGCCCGGGCACGCCGGGGCTCCGGCTCGTGGCCGGCGGGCCCGATCGTCCTCGGCGGGATGCCGTGGTCGGACGCGACGGTGCTGGACGCCGACCCGGCGGCCCGGGCACTCGGCGTCCGGCGCGGGCAGACGCTCGGGGCAGCCGGGCGGCTGGCGCCCGAGGCGACGTTCCTGGAGCCCGAACCGGAAGCTGACCGGGTTGCCGTCGAGGCAGCCCTCGAAGCGCTCGCGCGCTTCAGCCCGGCCGTGGCGGGTAGCGTGGACCCGGCGGGCCCGGCGTTCGGGCTGCTCGAAGCGCAGGTCGACGGCCTCGAGGCGCTCTGGGGTCCCGAGCCAACGCTCGTTGAGCGGGTTGCGGCGGCCGTGGAGCCTGCGCTGGCCGGACGGCCCGGGTCGGGCATCGCCGGCACGCGCTTCGCGGCCTCGGTCGCGGCGGCGGCGGCCCGGCCCGGTGAGCTCATTGCCGTCCCGCCGGGCGACGAGGCGCTCTTCCTCGCGCCGCTGCCCTCGGCGCTGCTCAGTCGCGACCCGGACGTTCGAGCGCGCCTGGCCCGGTTCGGGCTGCGACGGATCGGCGAGGTTGCGGACATCGCCCGCTCGGCGCTCGTCGCGCGGTTCGGGGCCGAGGGCGAACGGATGGGTGCCCGCGCGCGAGGCGAGGAGATCGAGGCCTTCCGGCCGCGGCGGGCACCCGAGCGGGTCGTGCTCGGCCTGCCGATCGAGCCGGCGGTCGCTGAGCTCGAATCGATCCGCTTCGTGCTGCGGCGGCTGGCGACAGCGCTGGCGGCCGGGCTCATGGCGCGAGGGCTGGCGGCGAGCCGCGCCCAGCTCCGACTCGAGCTCGACGTGACGTTCGCACGGCGCGGGACACCGTCAACGTTCGAGGTGGACCAGCGCCTGCCCGAGCCAACGGCCGAAGCGGAGGCCGTGGAACGGCTGCTCCTCGTCCGCCTCGAGCGCGACCCGCCACCGGCCCCGGTGAGCCGGCTCGAGCTCGAGCTCGCCGGCGTCGAGGCGGCCGCGGGTCAGCAGCTGCCGCTGTTCGTCCCGCAGGCCGCCCGTGGGGCCCGGCTGGAGTGGCAGCTCACCGGCCTGGCGCTGCGCTTCGGGGCAGATCGCGTGCGCCGCGTCGCGATCGCGGATCCCGAGGCGACCCTCCCCGAGCGGCGCTGGACCTGGCGGACCATCGCGTGACGGCCGGGACGCCACGATGACCCGCCTCCTGCACGCCCACCCGTCGATCGACGTCGAGCTGGCCGGTGACGGAGGCCTCGTCGCGATCTCGTGGGCCGGCCGGCGCGAGCCGGTCGAGGTCTGCAATCGCTGGCGGGTCGACGAGGCGTGGTGGCGCGAGCCGATCGCGCGCGACTACTTCAAGGTCGTCGGGCCGCGCTGGCTCGCGCTCGTCTACCTCGACCGCGTCGATGGGACGTGGCATCTCGAGCGGCTCTACGACTGAGCCGCCCGCGTTCGACCGCCTTCGTTCGCCCCGCTGACGGAGGGCGATGACGCCTAGAGCGGCGCCGGACCCGGGGTCGTGGCGAGCGTGGCGACGAGAAGGATGAGGAACAGGCCGATGACGAAGATCAGCGCCCCGACGTCACGCGGTTGAGCGGTCTGCACCGCGAACCACCCCCGAGCTCATGCGGACCGTTCCCGGCGGCCCGATCGTCGAAAAGTGTAGCTGCGAGCGCAGCGCAAGGAAAGCCACTTCTGCACGACCTTGGGAGCGGCTTTCAGCGACTATCCCCAGCCTTTCAACCAAAGGGGCAGCCCGCACCATAGAGGACGGACACGTGGGTCACGCCGCTCAGCGGCTTGACGGTCACCTGGACCTTGCAGTCGCCGCCCGGGCTCGCGTCGATGACCCAGCTGCCGTCCTCGGCCGGACCCTGTGACGACCACACGTACCCCAGTGATGTGAGCGAACCCTCGTAGAAGTCGACGGTCTCGTCCGGGCCGGCGGGCACCGAGAGGTCGGCGCTCGTCGCGGTCCGTTCGATGGGCTCGGCGTCGAGACTGCCGGGTGGGCGTGGGAAGATCGCCGGGACGGCGTCCCAGATGCGGCCCCATTCGGTGTCGGTCTGGGTCGGCAGGCTGGCGTCGGCGCTGGGCTCCGCGGATGAACCCGGGACGTCGGTTGGGCCGGCGCTCGCGGAGCTGCCCGCGGATGGGCTCGCCGAGGTGTTCGGCCCGTTCGACGGAGCAGGCGAACAGGCTGAGAGCGCAAGCCCGACGACAACGATGAGGACCTGCCAGCGCACGACTCGATGGTATCCGGGCCGGTCGATGGGGAGGGGAAAGGGCCCCGTCCACCCCCAGAGCGGACGAGGCCCAGTCCTGAGCCGAGGGGCCTTGCTCACCAGAACCCCCGGCCGGTCGAATCGCCGGCTGTGGAGCCGACGCTCGCCATGGCCCCGGGCACGAAGCCCGGGACACTTGTTGTGAGTCAGGTGCCCGTGGTCGCCTGGGCGGCGAGCGCCGCCGGGAGGAGAACCAGGATGAGGACCGCTGCGAGGAGGAGCATCGCAGCGATCCGCGTCATGGCACTGGCGATCGTTCGAGCGAATGTGCTCACGGCCCTCAGACGCACGATTCCCGCGGCTTGTTTCGTGTCCAAGGACTCGATTTTTCGAGGCGTTGCGCGGGCACCATCCGGGGCTGACAGATTAGAACAAATGTTCTATGATCGAAGGTCCCGAAGCCCTCCGGGATGTGCCCCCAAATCGCGACGGGACCCTTGCCGTGGCCGCTGCCTACGCCGAGCTTCACTGCCACACGAACTTTTCGTTCCTCGACGGAGCGTCGCCGGCTGACGACCTGATCGCCCGGGCGATCGAGCTCGGCCTCAGCGGGCTCGCGGTCACGGACCACGGTGGCCTGTACGGTGTCGTCCGCTTCGCGACAGCCGCCGAGGAGGCGGGGCTGCGAGCGGTTGTCGGGGTCGAGATCGAGCTGCTCGACCCGGCCCAGCCGGATCCCGACGGCGTCGTTGGGCCGCGCCGCCGAGCGCGGCGCCGAGTCCTGTCCTCGTCCCGCGACGCCGCGTCCGAGCGCCTCGCAACCGAGGGCCTGCCCGAGCGGCCGCGGCCGGACCGTCTGCGTCTGCCGGGCCACCGCGACCCAGTGAAGGAGGACCTCCGCGGCATCGCCGAGCGGCAGCGCGGGCCGCACCTCACGCTGCTTGCCCGGAACGCCGCGGGCTACCGCAGCCTCTGCCGGCTCGTCTCGCACGCCAACCTCGCCGGCACGAAACGGGTACCGCGCTTCCGGCAGGCACTGCTGGCCGAGCACACCGAGGGCCTGGTGGCGCTCTCGGGCTGCCGCGATGGCGAGATCGCACGGCGGCTTCGGGTCGGCGATCACGACGGCGCGCGACGCGTTGCCGAGCGCTACGCGGAGCTGTTCGGGCGTGGCGACGCGCCGGCGACGAGCGGCTTCTTCATCGAGCTGTCGCACCATCTCCTGCCCGATGACGACTGGCTCGTGGCCGAGACGGCGGCCCTGGCCGAGGAGCTCGGCCTGCCGGTCGTCGTCACGAACGACGTCCACTACGCGCGGCCTGAGGATCGCGAGCTGGCGGACGTCCTGAGCGCGATCCACCACGGCCGAACGCTCGACACGCTGGCCGAGCTGCGCCGGCCGGACGGGGAGTCGTACCTGAAGTCCGCCGCGGAGCTGGCGGCCCTGCCGCCGGGCGGGCTCGCGTTCGAGGCGTCGGACCTGCGTGCGGCCCGAGCCTGGGCCGAGGGTCTCGCCACGGCCGGCGAGCTCGCGGCGTCGTGCTCGGTCGACCTCGGCTTCGAGCAGTATCGCTTCCCGGGCTTCCCGGTACCGAAGGGCGAGACGCCGTTCAGCCATCTCTCCGAGCTGTGCTGGACCGGCGCGCGGCGGCGGTATCACCCCCTGACCCCGGCCGTCGTCAACCGGCTTGCCCATGAGCTGGGGATCATCGAACGAGCCGGCCTCGCAGAGTTCTTCCTCATCTGCTGGGACCTCATGCGCTTCGCGAAAGAGCAGGGGATCCCGGCTCAGGGTCGCGGCAGCGCCACCAGCTCGATCGTGTCGTACACGCTCGGGATCAGCCGTGTCGAGCCGATCGCCCACAACCTCCTCTTCGAGCGGTTCATCAACGAGGGTCGGACGACGTATCCGGACGTTGACATCGACTTCAGCTCCGAGCGCCGCGAGGAGGTCATCCAGTACATCTACGGGCGCTACGGCCCGGAGCACACCGGGATGGTCTGCAACCTCGTGACCTACCGCGCCCGATCCGCCGTGCGCGAGGTCGGCTACGCCCTCGGCTTCCCGCGCCCGCTCGTCGACCGTGTGGCGAAGGCGCTCGAGACCTATGACAGCGTCATGGTCCGCCGCGACCTCGAGGCTGACGGGGGCTTCGCCGAATTCTTCCGCCGGCCGGGCGAGGGCGACGCCACGGCCCGCGCCGGCGACACGGCGCGTGGCGCGGCCGCGGACGCGGAAGCCCACGGCCTTGTCGACGGCATGGGCCAGCTCAACAAGCGAGTCCCGCTGGTCGGCAAGGTCCCGCCATGGCGCCAGCCTCCCAAACCGGTTGATCCCAACGCGCCGCGGCCCTTCGCCTGGCTCGGCGAGACGCCGAGCGAGCCACCGAGCGAGCCACCGAGCGAGCAGCCGGGGCCGTCGCGATCGGGGATGTGGGAAGACGCGCCGGAGTCGCCGCCGTCGATCCGGCCCGGCGGCCGGGCGGATGACGAAGGTGGGCCGGGCGACACGCCGGCGAGCGTCGCCTGGCTTCGGGCGGGGCGGGGGACGGGCTACGCGGGCTGGAACATCCGCGGCGGCATCGGCGTGGACCGGATCGGCAGGGCCGATCCGCATCGAGAGCCGGACAGCTCGGTGGCGCGGGTCGAGCCGGAGGCACCGGCCCAGCCGCGCGGCGGGACCACGGTCGGGCTGTCGGACTGGGAGCGCTGGCTCGAGTTCTGCGCCCGGATCGACGGCTTTCCTCGCCATCTCTCCATCCATTCGGGCGGGATGCTGGTGACCGCTGCCCCGCTCATCGACATCGCCCCGCTCGAGCGGGCGACGATGAAGGACCGCGTCGTCGTCCAGTTCGACAAGCGCGACGTCGAGACGCTCAAGCTGATCAAGCTGGACCTGCTCGGGCTCGGCATGCTCGCCGCGATCGATGAGACGCTCCAGCTCATCGAGCACGACTGCGCGACGTGCGTGGTCCTCGATTCGATCCCGGAGCAGGTCCCGGAAGTCTTCCAGATGCTCCAGGCGGCCGACACCGTCGGGGTCTTCCAGGTCGAGAGCCGAGCCCAGATGCAGACCCTGCCGAAGTCCAAGCCAAGCTCGCTCGACGACCTCGTCGTCGAGGTCGCGATCATCCGGCCGGGTCCCATCCAGGGCAACGCCGTCCATCCGTACCTGCGCCGGAAGCAGGGCCTCGAGCCGGTGACGTACCTCCACCCGAGCCTCGAGCCGGTCCTGCGGGATTCGATGGGCGTGATCCTGTACCAGGAGCAGGTCATGCGGGTCGCGATCGAGGTCGCCGGGTTCTCGCCCGCCGAGAGCGATGGCTTCCGTCGGGCCATGGGCACGTGGCGTTCCACGCGGGAGATGGAGAAGCTCCACCAGCGCTTCCACGATGGCTGCATGCGCCAGCCAGGCATGACCGACGAGATCGCCGAGGAGCTGTTCCGGCAGGTCTCCGCGTTCGCGAGCTTCGGCTTCGCGAAAAGTCACGCGGCGGCGTTCGCCCGGACCGCCTACGAGTCGTCATTCCTCAAGCTCTTCTATCCGGCCCAGTTCCTCGTCGGGCTGATCAACGCCCAGCCGATGGGCTTCTACCCGGTGGAGGTCCTCGTCAACGACGCGAAGCGCCACGGCGTGGCGATCCTGCCGATCGACGTCAACGCGTCCACGTACAAGACGACGACCGAATGGGCCGGCCGGCCTGGCTGGGCGCTCGCGGGGCCGGCCGGCGACGACGGCTCATACGACGCGGAGCTCGGCGAATCCCTGCCGCCCGGGGCCGGGATCGACGCACGGCCGCGGCCGGTCCGCTCCCCAGCCTGCGTCAAACCTTCGGCCGCGGCTCGCGAGCGCTGGGCGGCCGCTGACGCAGTTGGCTGGGGTGTCCGGCTTGGGCTCCATCTCGTCAAGGGCATCGGCGAGGAGCACGCCGAGCTCCTGGATCGCGAGCTCGCTCGGGGTCCGTACCGGGATCTCGCCGACGTGGTCGAACGAACAGGGCTGGCCGAGGAGACGGTCGAGCGGCTCATTCGAACGGGTGCGCTGGACTCCCTGGGGCGCCCGCGGCGCGAGCTGCTCTGGCAGCTGCGCGAGGTTGCCGGCCCGGTCAAGGCTTCGAACACCGGCGGCCGGCGGCCGGCGGCGGGCCGGCCGATGGCGCTGCGCCTCCCGGCGACGACGGCCCCGAACCTGCCGCCGATCAGGGAGACGGAGCGGCTCGGCGACGCGTACGCCGTGGTCGGCCTGGATGCTCGGCGCCAGGTTGTCGAGCTCTTCCGGGAGGCACTGGATCGGCTAGGGGCGGTCACGAACGCTCAGCTCGCCGAACAGGCGCCGGGTCCGGTGCGGATCGGCGGTCTCGTTGTCACGCGCCAGCACCCGATGACTGCGAAGGGCACGGTATTCCTCGCGCTCGAGGACGAGACTGGGATGGTCAACGTGACCCTCTGGCCGGACACGTGGGCGCGCCTCCGGGGGGTCGTCCGGCGCCACGCGCTCCTCCTCGTCGACGGAGATCTCCAGCGGGAGGCAAACGTGGTCAATGTCATTGCCCGCGACGTTCAGCCGCTGCCGGAGGTCGCCGCGTCACGTGGTGGGCCGGAGCGCCCGGCCGGCGTGCGGCAGCTCGGCCACGCCGGCATGCGCCGGCTCGGGTGAGCGGTGGGCTGAGCCCCTAGCGACCCGGCCTGGCCTTCGCCTTCGGCTGGGGGCGACGGCCGCGGTTCGGGTTCGTCAGCGACAGGAACCGCTTGTACCAGGCCGCCAGCGAGCAGAAGAGGACGCCCGACGGCGGCGAGAAGACGAGGCCGTTGAGGAAGGCCGCCTGGAGCTGTTCGTTCGTCAGCTCCGCGAGCCCGGCCTGCTTCGCGTAGACGAGCAGGATCCCGTACACGATGACGTTCACGACCCCGAGGATGGCTCCGAGCATGTACGACGCCCGCTTCGCGAAGAAGCCGCAGATGAAGAGCACGATCAGGGCCGGCGGATAGACGAACGTCTGGTACAGGAAGAGCACGACCGGCTGGCCCGGAGCGACAGCCGCTGCGATCCCGGACCCGATCATCAGCAGCAGCGGCACCCAGAACGACCAGTGCGTCAGCAGCGAGGGCAGGTAGGGCAGGTCCTCGCGGACGTTCGCCGAGTGGTACGCGGTCCGAAACGCGGCGGTGAAACCCGGGCGAGCCGGCGCGACCGCGGTCTTCGCCGAGCCGCCGCCAGACGACAACGTGTTCGGCACCGGGGCGTCGCCCTCGAGCTCGCCGTCCTCCATCTGCTGGGCGATTCGGAACCGGCGGCGCGCGTCGGCGCGAGCGGTTGTGCGCTTGGCGCGGGCCACGACGCCTCCTGTCGATCGGGGGGATGGGCCCGGGCATCGTACGCGAAGCGGTCAGCCACAGGTAAACGGCAGCCAACCGCGAGGTGACCCGCAGATAAGCCGCTGGCGAGCGGCCGGTGAGTCGCCGATGAGCCCGAGTCGAGCGGCCGGCGAGCCGTGGTCGACTCACGGTCGAATGCGCGCTGCTACAACCGTCGGGCCGTCTCGCCCGGCGCCCGTCTGCCCCGCCCGGAGGCTGACGCATGCCGCGCGCCCGGATCGCCGCGCTCAACGCCCTCTCCTGCCTGGCCCTGGCCGCATCGATCGCGGTCGCGATGCAAGCCGAGCCGAGCTCCCCCGTCACGCCTCAGGCGGCCGTCAGCTGGCCGGTCTCGACGCTGGTTGTCTCGGAGGTGCAGACAGGCGGTGCATCGGCTTCGGACGAGTTCGTCGAGATCGCGAACGGCGGAACCTCGAGCGTGGACCTGATCGGCCTCGAGGTCGTCTACGTCACCTCGTCCGGCGGCACGATCACGCGGAAGGCGACATGGCCGGCCTCAACGCTGCTCGAGCCCGGCCGGCACGTCCTCATCGCGAACACGTCCGGGGCGTTCGCGGGGATCGCTGACGCGACCTACTCCGGGGGCTTCGCAGCGACCGGTGGCGCGCTCGTTCTGCGTGCGATCGGCGGTGCGCCGGTGGACTCGCTCGGCTGGGGCGACGCCACGAACGCCTTCGTCGAGGGAACGGCCGCACCTGCGCCGCCCGCGTCTTCGAGTGTCGAGCGGCGACCCGGCGGGATCGACGGCAACGGCAGCGACACGAACGACAATGCTGCCGACTGGTTCGTGCAGGCAAACCCGAACCCGCAGAACCTCGCCGCGCCGCCGACGCCGGCGCCGGGTGCCTCACCGACGCCGACCATCGCGCCGACGGCAACACCGACCGTCGCGCCGACACCAAGCCCGACGCCGGTCCCGACCGCCACTCCGACACCGACGCCAACCGTCGCGCCCACAGCAAGCCCGCCGCCGAGCCCGACGCCCACGCCCGAACCCTCCATCAGCCCGACGCCGACACCAGAACCGTCCATCAGCCCGACGCCTGTCCCCACGCCTACGCCGGTCCCGACGCCCACGCCGACACCGACACCCGAACCGACACCCACACCCGAACCGTCCGTCAGCCCGACGCCATCGCCGAGTCCCGCGATCCTGACGATCGCCGACGCCCGCGCCCTGCAGTTGGACGCAACGGCGACGATCGAGGGCGTCCTCACGTCCGAGCTCGGCGCGCTCGAGGACGATCGCGTGGGCTTCGTCCAGGACACGACCGCCGGCATCGCCGTCTACCTCGATACGGCCCCGACGACGCCCTGGGCGGCGGGCTCGCTCGTTCGGCTGACGGGCCGGATCGATGAGCGCTACGCGGCACGCACGCTCCGAGTTGCGATCGCCGATGTCGTCGTCCTCGGGGTCGCACCCGTGCCGGCCCATCTCGGGGTCGCGACCGGCCTCGTCGATGAGGCGCTCGAGGGTCGTCTCGTCCAGATCAGCGGCGTCACCGTCGGCTCGCCGACCGCGTTCGCCGACGGAACCGGCCTCTACGTCGACGACGGCAGCGGCCAGGTCCGGGCGATCGTCGCGCCCGAGGCACTCAACGGCCTCAGCGTGCCGTCCGGAAGCCACGTTCGGATCTCCGGCCCGGTCAGCCAGCGCGACAGCTCGGGCAGCGGCACGGCCGGTTACCGAATCCACGCGACCGAGCCGGGCTCCTTCGCGATCCTGCCGGACCCGAGCCCGAGTCCCACGCCAACCCCAGATCCGACTCCCTCGCCCTCGCCCAGTCAGAGCCCGGAGCCCAGCCCTGACCCCTCGCCAACGCCCACGCCAACCCCGAGCCCCAGCTCGAGCCCGACGCCGCCTCCGGACGTACAGCCCGACATCGCGAGCGCGCGCTCAAAGCCCGTTGGTGCCCACCTGCGCGTCAGCGGCATCGTCATCGCGGAGGCCGGTCGCCTCGGGCTCCCGCCCGTATTCGTCGTCGCGGACGAGACCGGCGGCCTGCCGCTCCGCCTCGCGAGCGGCATGACCGCGCCCGTCCGTGGCACCTTCGTGACCGTCGACGGATTCATGGCCGCGCCATACGGACAGCTCGAGCTGCGACTGATTGCCGGCGGACTCGTTCAGGGTGGCCTGGCCGCGCTCCCGGGGCCGCGACCGATTGCGGCCCAGGATCTCGGCGACGCGAGCGAAGGCTGGCTCGTCACGATCGACGCCATCCTCACGGTCAAGGCCAGCCGCTCGACGAGTGGCGACCTCAGCGTCGAGGCGTCCGATCTCGCGGGACAGACGTTAAGGATTGTGGCAGACGCGTCGAGCGGCCTGACGGTGACCGATTTCGTGAAGGGCGCGGCCTACGAGGTCGTCGGTATCGTCGGACAGCGTGCCTCGCGCAAGGGCGCGCTCGACGGCTACCGGATCTGGCTCCGCGATCGGGCCGACCTGCGGCTCCTGCCCGGTTTGGCCGGATCGTCGCCGAGCGCCGACCCGGCGCCCGCCACGCTCAGCATCCGCCAGGCCCTTGGCCACATCGGCGAGGACGTCGTCGTCGAGGGCGCCGTCATTGCCGGCCCGCAACTCCTCGACGGCAGCGGCCGCCGGATCGTCATCGCGGATCGCTCGGCGGCCATCGAGGTCGTCCTGCCGGCGGCTGAGAGCGCCCGGATCGGGGACTGGCTGCGCGTCAGCGGAGAGGTCGGCCGGGCCTGGGGCGCGCCGCGCATCCGGGCCGAATCCGTCGAGCGGATCGGCGCCAGCAGCCCGATCCTGCCCGAAACGCTCCACGGCGGTCCCGGTCCGGCGCATGAATGGCGGCTCGTCCGCGTGTCCGGCACCGTTCTCGACGTGAAGCGCCTCGGTGCCACATGGCGGGCCGAGCTCGGCGTCGGTGGCGAGCGGGTTGTCATCGCCGGGCTCGCCGGCTCCGGCATTCCATCGACGACGCTCGTCGAGGGCCGCCCGGCCACGATCATCGGCATCGTGCGGCGGCCGTACCCGACGGCCACCGACCGTCGCTACCAGGTGGTCCCGCGCGGTCCCGCGGATGTGGCGCTCGGCCCCAGCGGCGGTGGCTCGGGCGACGGATCGGGCGCGAGCGGCCCAGCCCGCGGCTCGGGCGGGCTCTCGAATGGGGGATCGGTCGCCGATCCGCCGCTCGACATCGACCTGGCGACGCTCGCCGAGCACGTTGGCGAGCACGTCCGAGTCGGCGGCCTCGTCGTTGCGCCGACGCCTGACGGCTTCTCGCTCGACGACGCGACGGCCGTCGCGCGGATCGTCCTCCGCGCGGATGCCGCCGACTTCCTCGGCCTCCTCGAGCCGGGCGACGCGGTCAACGCCAGCGGCACAGTCACCCGCATCGGGGACGAGATCGTCGTGGTCGTCAACACCGGCGGCGGGCTCGTCCGCGTGGGCGACCTCGGGCAGCAGCTCCCGCTCGAGCCGGTGAGCACGCAGGCACCCGAACGCGCGGCCGCGCCACGCTCGCTGGCCGGCTTGAGCGACGCTCAGGCGCTGCCCGCGGTCGGCCTGTTTGGGCTCCTCGCGGTGTCCGCGTTGTCGGCCGCAGTGACCCTGTTTCGGCGTCGCCGGCTGGCGCTTCGGGTCGCGAACGTGGCGCGTGAACGGCTTGCCGCCCTGTCGGCTGACCATTGATCGGCTTGACGCTCGTTTCGAACGGGGATTACGCTCGCGGAACGTGATCGGCAGATCGTCGATCGATCAGGGGTAAGGAGCGAGGATTCTGGTCTTGCCGAGCGCGGACCCCCGCGTCGCACTCCCAGTGGGAGAACGGCAGTACCACATCGGACTCGGCCCGGGCGATCTGGCCGAGTACATCCTCCTCCCCGGTGACCAGGACCGCACTACCCGCATCGCAACACGCCTCGATTCCATCGAGGTCCAGCATCGTCATCGCGAGTTCAACTCGGTCACCGGGATGTATCGCGGGCTTCGCGTCTCGGTCGTCTCAACGGGCATCGGGACCGACAACATGGAGATCGCCGTCGCCGAGATCCTGGCGATCACCGAGCAGCCGACGTTCATTCGCGTCGGCTCGTGCGGTGCGCTCCAACCGGAGGTCCAGCTTGGGGATCTCGTCATCACGACCGGCGCAGTCCGGCTCGAGACGACGACCAACTGGTATGTCCGCGACGGCTACCCGGCTGTCGCCCATTTCGAGGCCGTCGCGGCGCTCGTCGAGGCCGCTCACCGTCTCGGTCACCGGTACCACCTTGGGATCACGGCAACGGCGCCCGGCTTCTTCGGTGCGCAGGGGCGCCCGATCCCGCAGCTTCCCATCCGCTACCCTGACCTGGCCGATGAGATGGCGCGCCAGCGCGTCGTCAACTTCGAGATGGAGGCATCAGCACTACTCGTCCTGGCGGGACTCGCGCGAAGTCGAGCCGGGGTCGTCTGTGCGGTCTACGCACAGCGGACGATCGGTGACTTCATTGAGGGCGACGCCAAGGACGCCGCAGAGGCGGCGTGCGTGGAGACGGGGCTCGAGAGCCTCCTGATCCTCGCCGACATGGACCGCCGAACGCGGGAAGCGGCGACCGATCGCTGGCGGCCGTCGCTCGGGATCTAGGTCCTTATCGCGACCGGGGGCGAGTGCTCACGGCGCACCTGGAACGCTCAGGAGGAGCCCAACCGATGGCACAGGCCTACTGCGTCAAGGACAAGATGAAGGTCGAAGTCCAGAACCCGCAGATGATCACGATGAAGAACGGCAAGCCGGCCCTCTCGGGCACCTGTCCGAAGTGCGGCAACAAGGTCTTCAAGATCGGCGGCTGACGCCACCTTCGTTCGAGTCCAAGACGGCCCCCGCCGGTTTCGACCGGCGGGGGCCGCATCATGTCCGGCGGTAGAATGGCGGACCACCCCGCGGATAGCCTGAGGTCGCGCCCTGTCCCCGACTCCATCGACCGCTTCTGTCCTCGCGCTTGACCTCGGCGGCAGCCGCATCCGGGCTGCCGTCGTTGGCGCTGACGGGAGCCGGCACGCCAGGACCGAGCGACCGACCCCGCGGAGCGGCAGCGCCGCGGTCGTCGCGGCCTGCATCGCCGCTCTCCGCGAAAGCGCGGCTCAGCTGGCCCCAACGCCACGCAGCGAGATCGCGGGCGTTGGTATCTCTGCGCCCGGCCCGGTCGATCCGCGGACGGGGGTCGTGCTCGAGCCGCCGAACCTCGGTGCGGAGTTCCGCAACATCCCCCTTGCCGCGGACGTGGCAGCCGCGCTCGAGCTGCCGGCGTTCCTCGATCGGGACACGAACGCCGCGCTCCTCGGTGAGTGCGCCTTCGGGGCGGCCCGGGGCGAGCGTGACGCCGTCTACCTGACCGTCTCGACCGGCGTCGGTGGCGCGATCCTGAGCGGCGGCGCCGTCCTGCGCGGGCCCGACGGCCTCGCGGGCGAGCTCGGCCATCTAGCGGTCGAGCTGGACGGACCACGCTGCGGCTGTGGCGGCATCGGCCACGTGGAGGCGATCGCGTCTGGCGTCGCCCTGGCTCGCGATGCGCGAGCCGCCGCAAGCGACGGATCCAGCCCGTTCCTCGCCGCGCGGGTCGCGAGCGGGGCGGAGCTGACGGGTCGCGACGTCTCGGCTGGAGCTGGGGCGGGTGACGCCACGTGCCTCGCCCTCCTGGCCCGAACCCGGCGCGCGGTCGCCGCGGCCTGCGTGAGCATCGCCAACACGCTCAGCCCGCATCTCATCGTCGTCGGTGGCGCGATCGGCCTGGCGCTCGGTGAGTCGCTCCTGGCCGAGGTCCGCGCGGCGCTCCGCAACGAGGTTTTCCCCGTGATCGGGCGGCGCATCCGCGTCGTCAACCCGGAGCTCGGCGACGACGTCTCGCTCGCGGGCGCCTGGCCGCTCGTGAACGGCCATGCCGATCGATCCAACCGCAGCCAACCTTCGAATGACCGTGTTCCATCCGCGTCGCGCCGTGCGACCGGATCGCCCAAGGAGGTAGCCATCCCATGACCGTCCGCGTCGGCATCAACGGCTTCGGCCGGATCGGCCGGCAATCGCTCAAGGCGATCATCGAGCGTGCGCCCGACCTCGAGGTCGTCGCCGTCAACGACCTCTTCGACGTCGAGATCAACGCCCTGCTCTTCAAGCACGACTCGACGTACGGTGCGTATCCAGGCACGGTCGACCACACCGCCGACAGCCTGATCATCGACGGCCGCCAGATCCGGGTGCTCCAGGAGAAGGACCCGGCGGCGCTGCCGTGGAAGGCGCTCGGCGTCGACGTCGTCATCGAGTCGACCGGCATCTTCACGGACGCCACGAAGGCCCACGCCCACATCGACGCCGGCGCGCAGAAGGTGATCATCTCGGCGCCGGCCAAGAACGAGGACCTGACGATCGTCCTCGGCGTCAACGAGGATCGCTACGACCCGGACCAGCACCACGTCATCAGCAACGCCAGCTGCACGACGAACTGCCTCGCGCCGGCCGCGAAGGTCGTCCATGACCTGCTCGGCATCGAGCACGGCCTGATGAACACGATCCACTCGTACACGAACGACCAGCGCGTGCTGGACCTTGCGCACAAGGATCCGCGCCGCGCCCGCGCCGCCGGCCTGAACATCATCCCGACGACGACCGGTGCGGCAAAGGCGCTCGCGCTCGTGATCCCGGACCTCAAGGGCCGCTTCGATGGCTTCAGCCTGCGCGTCCCGACGCCAACCGTCAGTGTCGTCGACTTCACGGCGAACGTCCGGCGCGAAACGAGCGTCGAGGAGCTCAACGCCGCGTTCACGGCCGCGGCCGAGGGCCCGATGCAGGGCATCCTCGGCGTTTCGACCGATCCGCTTGTTTCGTCGGACTTCCGGGGCGACAGCCGCTCCTCGATCATCGACGCCGACAGCACGATGGTCATCGGCGGGACGATGGTCAAGGTCATCGCCTGGTACGACAACGAGTGGGGCTACAGCTGCCGCGTCGCCGACCTCGCGCGCTTCGTTGCCGAGCGGCTGCCTGTGGCCGCGACGGCCTGACGGATGAAGATCCAGAGCATTCGCGACGCGGACGTCACGGGCCAGCGCGTCTTCGTCCGCGTCGACTTCAACGTCCCGCTCGCCGACGGCAAGGTCACCGACGACTCGCGCATCCGGGCCGCGATCCCGACGATCCAGCACCTGCTGAACCAGGGGGCTCGAGTCATCCTCGCGAGCCATCTCGGCCGGCCAGACGGCCGCGTCCAGGACGGGCTTCGCCTGCGACCGGTCGCGGCTCGACTGTCGCAGCTGATGCGCCGGTCAGTGCCGGTCACCGGCGACGCGCTCGGCGTCGGCACGTCCGATGCCGTCAAGCGCCTCCGCGCCGGTGAGGTCCTGCTCCTCGAGAACCTCCGGTTCCACGCCGCGGAGGAGAAGAACGACCCGGAGTTCGCGGCCGCGCTCGCGTCCTATGCCGATGTCTACGTGAACGACGCGTTCGGGACCGCGCATCGCGCCCACGCCTCGACCGTCGGCGTGCCGATGCTCCTGCCGGCCTACGCCGGCTTCCTCATGGAGCGCGAGATCGAGATGCTCTCGAACCTCGTCGAATCGCCGAAGCACCCGTTCGCGGCGATCGTCGGCGGCGCGAAGGTGTCCGACAAGCTCCGCGTCCTCGACAACCTCCTGGCCCGGGTCGACCTCATGATCCTCGGCGGCGGCATCGCGAACACGTTCCTCCTCGCGATGGGCAAGACCATCGGCAAGAGCCTCGCCGAGCACGACATGGTCGACGAGGCACGGCGCGTCCTCGCCGACGCCGAGAAGCGGGGTGTCCGGATCATCCTCCCGGTTGACGTCATCGTCGCGAAGGAGGTCACCCGCGGCACCGAATACAAGACGTTGCTCGCCGAGAAGATCCCGGCCAGCTGGCACATCGTCGACATCGCGAAGGACACGATCGAGCTCATCGAAGGCGCGCTCGCGGACGTGAAGACGGCCTTCTGGAACGGCCCGCTCGGCGTCTTCGAGATCCCGTCGTTCGCACACGGCACGAAGGCCGTTGCGCGGGTCCTGGCCGAGCGCGCTCAAGCCGGCGCGACGGTCGTTGCAGGCGGCGGCGATTCGGTCGCCGCGATCCAGCAGCAGGGGCTCGCATCGGCATTCACGCACATCTCGACCGGCGGCGGCGCCTCGCTCGAGTTCCTCGAGGGTCGCGAGCTGCCAGGCATCGCGGTGCTGCGCGACCGCGCCGCTGTCGCCTGAGCGAGGAGCGGCGCCCATGAGCACGCTCATCGAGCAGGTCGTCGCGCGCGAGATCCTCGATTCGCGCGGCAACCCGACGATCGAAGTCGACGTCGTGCTGGAGGACCGCTCGGTGGGCCGCGCGGCCGTGCCCTCGGGTGCCTCGACGGGCGCCCATGAAGCGGTCGAGCTGCGCGACGGCGACGCGAAGCGCTATGGCGGCAAGGGTGTCCTCAAGGCGGTGGCGAGCGTTCGGGACGTCATCGCGCCCGCGATCACGGGCCTTGATGCCGCCGATCAGGCCGGGCTCGATGACGTCCTCCTCGAGCTCGACGGGACGCCGAACAAGGCCAAGCTCGGGGCGAACGCCCTCCTCGGCGTCTCGCTTGCGGCGGCGCAGGCCGCCGCGGCCTCGGCGGACCTGCCGCTGTATCGCTACCTCGGGGGCGTCGGCGCGCGGACGCTGCCCGTGCCGATGTTCAACATCCTCAACGGCGGTAAGCACGCGGCGGACTCGACGGACTTCCAGGAGTTCATGGTCATGCCGGTCGGCGCGACCACGTTCGCCGAGGCCCTGCGCGCCGGCTCGGAGATCTTCCACGCGCTCAAGGCGATCCTCCACGAGGAGGGCCATTCGACCGGCCAGGGCGACGAGGGCGGATTTGCGCCGTCGCTGCCGACGAACGAGGCGGCCGTCGAGGTCGTCATGCGGGCGATCGAACGGGCCGGCTACCGGCCGGGCGAGGACATCGCGATCGCACTCGACCCGGCGACGACGGAGCTGGTCGAGGAGGGCAGCGGCTCCGGCACCACCCGCTACAACCTCGCCAAGGAAGGCCGGACCCTCGATTCCGGCGAGCTGATCGATCTCTGGGCCGACTGGGTCGCCCGCTTCCCGATCGTCTCGATCGAGGACGGCCTGGCCGAGGACGACTGGGCCGGCTGGCAGGCCCTGTGCGCCCGCCTCGGCGACCGCGTGCAGCTCGTCGGGGACGACCTGCTGGTGACGAACACCGAGCGCCTGGCCCGCGCCATCCGGGAGCGAGCCTGCAACTCCATCCTGGTCAAGCTGAACCAGATCGGCACCCTCAGCGAGACCCTGGACGCGGTGGAGATGGCCAAGCGGGCCCGCTTCACCGCGGTCATCTCCCACCGCTC
>DASRJS010000059.1:0-12342 GCA_035649355.1 Candidatus Polarisedimenticolia bacterium | reverse complement strand
GCGCCGCCGGCGACGTCGGGGCCTTCGTCCCAGGTGATCCCGAGCCAGTGCAGCCCGTCGAGGATGTCCTTCTCGTAGGCGATCGAGCTTCGGGCGACGTCCGTGTCCTCGAGTCGCAGGATGAACGTCCCGCCGTGACGCCGCGCGAAGAGGTAGTTGAACAGCGCCGTGCGGGCCGTGCCGATGTGGAGCGGCCCGGTGGGGCTCGGCGCGATGCGGACGCGGATGCCCGGGTCGGTTGTCATGGGCCGCGAATCGTACCCCGCTGCCCGCGCGGACCCGTCAGGTTCGAGCGGTTGGGACCTTGTGGAAGAGGCGCCCGTCGACGTCGCCCTGGAGGACGCGAACCAGGCCGGCCGGTCGAAGGCCGAGCGTCGCCCGGCCGAGCGGACCGTCGAGGGTCAGCGAGTCGAGCGATTCAGAGCGCGCGAGGACGTGGATCGGCGCGCCGGGTCGCAGTCCCCGGGCCTCTAGGTACGAGAGCAGGCCGTCGTCTTCCTCGGCCTCCTCCGTGATCCGGTAGATCGTCGCCCGCTCCCCTGCCCCGATGTCGGCCAGCGGCGTCCCGGGCGGACGCCGCCGAGCGGTCTCGAGGTCGATCGGGTTGCCGTGCGGGCAGGTCTCGGGGTGGCCGAGCATGGCGTCCAGGTTGGCCTCGACGCGCGGCGAGATCGCGGCCTGGAGGCGCTCCGCCTCACGATCCGACTCGGCCCAGCCGAGGCCGATGACCTCGGTCAGCAGCCACTCGCAGAGGGCGTGCCGGCGGAAGATTCCATCTGCGGCCGTCCGGCCAGCCGGGGTGAGCACGAGGTCACGACCATCGCCGTGCTTCACGAGGCCGTCGGCGACGAGGCGCTTGAACATCTCGCTTGCGGCCTGGGTCGAGACGCCGAGCTTCCGGGCGACCATCGCCGCCGAGCCGTGGCCGCCGTCGCCGGCAACGCGGAGCGCCAGGAGGTATTCCTGCGCGGCGCTCGAGAGGTCGGCCGGCGGCCGGCGCGGCCGGTCTCCACTCACGCGTGCAGGATCCGGCCGCGACTGGCCACAAGCACCGCGACCATCCCGACGAGCCAGGCGAGCAGGAGGATCGCCAGCGCGAGCGCGGCATCGGCGGCCGTGCCCTGTCCCGCGTCCGGCCGGACGACGAACGCCGCGACCGGGATGGCGGTGACGATGATCGCGATCGTCCCGGCCGCCGACAGGCGGGCGAGCATCGGCACCGCCACGAGGAGCGCGTACAGGACCGCACCGGCGGCCAGCGGCAGGAGGTCGTCCGGTGGCTCGCAGGCGACCGAGAACGAGGCACAGCCGGTGAGCTGGCTGATCACCGAGGCGGCGATGACCCCGAGCGGCGGCCAGCCGATCGCCGCGAGCAGGAGCCGCGTGCGCACGTCGCCTGCGGCGAACAGGGCCCGGAGCCAGCCCTCGGCGCGGGCGCCCGGCGCCGTTGGCGGGCCGCCCGGACCACGATTGCGCTCGGCCGCGTCCATGCGGGCGCGGCCGGCGGCCTCGGCGGCGGCGTCGGCGTGCGCCGCTTCAGTCGCGTCGAAGCGGGCTCGACGGCGCGCCTCGGCGCTTGCCCGTTGGCGCGCCTGCTCGGGAGCGGCGGAGGCGCCGAGATCAGCGCCCGGATCAGCGTCCGAACCCGCCTCTGACGATGAGCTCGAGGCGGCCTCCGACCAGGTTTCGCTGCCCGCGGCCGCGGCATCGGAGCCCGCGCGCGCCGCGCGTCGAGCCCGCTCCTGGTATTCGGGCCCGTGCTTCCGCGGGTCCGCGTACTCCTTCGGGTTGATCGTCCAGTACGTGCCGCTTGCGCGGCCGTACCACGAGGCACCCGCCCATTCGGGCTCGAACGGCTCCTTGATCGCATCGTCGTACGACGTCGAGCCGAGCGTCGCCTTGCGCGTCGAACGCTTCCGCGCGGAGCCGTCGCCCGCTGATCGTGGGCCGGCGTTCCGGCGGGTCGATCCCGCGCCATCGGCAGCTCCCGCATTCGCACGGCCGGCGCCGCCTTCGCTCGAGCTGCCTGCGCCGGCGCTTGACGGCCGGCTCGACCGCGTCTGCCGCGCCCGCGTCGGGTCGGCCGCCCACGCGGTCGACGCTCGTCGCGTGGACGTCGCCGTCGGCCGCATCGGGCGGCCCGCGACGATCGCCTCGTACGCCTCATGGATCGCGAGGAACTTCGGGACCGCCGCCTCGCCCGCCGAGTCCGGGTGGAAGACCTTGGCCATCCGCCGATATGCGCGCTTGACCTCGGCCATCGAGGCGCCGGGCGCGATGCCGAGGACGGCGTATGGATCGAGCGTCATCGTTCGAGAGCGTACGCGCCAGACGGCATCGGCCGCCGCGGCGCGGTCAGAACAACAGCTCGCCGAGGGGCGCGAGCTCGAAGTCCGGAATCGCCTCGGCCCCGACGCGGCCGTGCGGGTCCAGGGACACCGGCCGGTGGTAGCGGGCGAGCGCGCGCAAGGCCGCCGAACCCAACGCATTGGCCTGGCGCAGCGCCTCGACCGAGGCGGCCCATGTCCCGCGGTCGTAGCCGTCGCCGTCTTCGATCTTGACGGCCATGCCGGTCGCGCCGCGAGTGGCATCGCCGCCACGACCAGGCAGGATCGCGAGGCCTCGGAGGGCCTCCATCCCGCCTTTCGAAACCAGGCGCCCCGGCTCCGCCTTCATGACCGACGTGTCGAGGCGGTCGCGGGTCCCGGCGACCATGTCGGGATGGGCGAGCATCGCGTCCCGAACGCGCTCCAGCGCCGGTGCGAGCGAGGCCCGCGAGTCCTTCGCGGGCAGCGCCGAAGGTGCGGCGAGGAATGCATACCCGCGGGCGACGTCGCGCAGCGGGAACGCATACGTAGGAACGCCGCAGCCGTCGATCGCGAGCTTCAGCTTCTCCGGCGTCGTCCCGAACGCCCGTGCCACGACCGTGCGGTAGGCAACCTGGACGGGGTGATCCTCGAGCCAATAGTCCTCGACCTTCCAGCCCTTGAGCTTGCAGAGCAGCAGGAACACCGAGTGCTGACCGGAGCACATGTGGCGGATCGGGCCCGGCGTCTCGCCGTCCCGTGCCAGCCGCGCGGCGGTGATCGCGTCGAGCGGCATGCCCTCGACGCCGGTCGCCAGGCTCGCTTGTGCGATCCCGACTCTTCGATAGAGCGCCTGGAGCGTCCGGACGTGGACGTCCTCGCCGGAGTGGCTGCTGGCCATGAGCGCGATCTCGGCCGGCTCGAGGTCGAAGGCCTCGGCGCCGCCGGCTTCGATGATCGCCGCGGCCCCGAACGGCTTCACGCAGGACCGCAGGGTCACGACCCGATCCGGGTCGCCGAGGACGCGGATGATCGCGCCTGATGCGTCGACCTCGACGATGTCGCCGCGGTGCACGCTCTCCTCGATCCCGTTCCGGATCTGGCGGACGAGGATCGGCGGCGGAAGCGCTCGGCGCGCTCGAGCGGGCGTCCGGACTGTGGATTGCGTCGACGCGCGTTTCGACGCAGTAGCAGGCGCGGCCACGCGCTGAGGCGCCTCCTGGGGAGCGGGGCTGGGCGGTGCAGGCGAGGATACCCCCGATCGGCGGTTGTACGATGGCCGCGACCCCGAATTTGTGCCCTTTTCGCTCCATCCGGAGGTCCCGGTGACAGCTCCGACCCTGCACGTCTCCCAGCATCCCGCCGTCCTCCACAAGCTCGGCATCCTGCGCGACGAGAAGACCGAGCCGAAGAAGTTCCGAGAGGTCGTCCGAGAGCTCTCGTGGCTGCTCGGCTACGAGGCCCTTGCCGATGCCCGCGTCCGACCGCTGAAGGTCCGGACGCCGCTCGAGGAGATGGACGGCAGCGAGCTCGGCGAACGGATCGGCCTCATCCCGATCCTGCGCGCTGGCCTCGGCATGGTCGACGCGATGCTCGAGCTCATGCCGACGGCCGAGGTCTGGCACCTCGGCCTGTTCCGCGACGAACGGACGCTCCGCCCGGTCGAGTACTACAACAAGCTGCCCGACTCGGCGAACATCGACCTCTGCCTGATCCTCGACCCGATGCTCGCGACCGGCGGCTCGGCGACCGCCGCGATCGAGGTCCTGAAGCGCTGGGGTGCCGTCACGCCGGTCCGGATCAAGCTCATCAACCTGATTGCGGCCCCGGAGGGTGTCGAGGCCGTGTACGCGGCCCACCCGGACGTCGAAATCCACTGCGCGGCGCTCGACCGGCAGCTCAACGACAAGGGCTACATCATGCCCGGCCTCGGCGACGCCGGCGACCGCCAGTTCGGGACCGGCAAGCGCGGCTAGCCGGACAGCCGCACAGCGACGGTGCCGGGGACCGCTAACCCAACCGCACCGCGACGGCACGCCGGGCGGCGACGTCGAGCCACACCAGCCCGACCTCTGCGGGCGGCGCTGCTCCGTCGTTGAGCGTCCGGCACCAGGCAACTGACGAACCCAGAAAACGCGCCCGAACGATCTGTGGGTAGCTGCGCACGAGGTTGCGGTTGGCCGCCGTCGGTCGAACGACCCAGCACCCGTGGACGGTGTACGGCCGGTCCGCGCCGATCGCAACCGCGATGTCGGCGGCTTCGAGCAGCTTCCGATCGGTCGATCGTGACGCGGCGCCGAGATCGCGGACGGTGTTCCAGCACTCGATCACGAGCAGCCGCCGTCCGACGTCGTCGCGGACCAGGACATCGATCGAGCCGGCATGCTCGCTGGCACGAGTCCGCAGTTCGAAACGTCCCGGCCACCCGTGTCGCTGAACCATCCACAGGACCGTTTCCTGCATGTCCAGGTGCCCGGCGTCTGCGAGGCGAGCACCCGAGTCGATCGATGCACTGAACCCGACAGCAAGTGGTCGACCAAGCCTCTGACCGATCAGGACCCACCTCGCGAGCGGCGCGGATGCCCCGAGCCCGCGCTCGAGCTCTCCGATGCGAACGCGACCAACCCCCACGGCCTCGGCGAGCCGATCCTGCGTCCATCGGCGCTCTTTGCGGTACCGCTTCAGGCCCTGGCCCAGGGTCACGGCGATGCGGGCGGCCTCCAGGCTTGCCTCGATTCTCGCCGCCGATCGCTTCGACCGCCTCATGACGTCGGTATCGTCATCCACGGCGCTTACCCACCGCTTACGTGCAATCCGCCGCACGCGAGGCCTGGATCGCGCGAGCTTCGGCACCACGCAAGCTCGGCGGGCGAGCGAATCGGCGACCAACGGGCTTCCGGAGGTGCCTTGTTCGGGCACTTGCTGGGCGAATGACGCTATCGGCGTCGCGCCCGAGCGGAAGGTCCGGCACCCGCAGCGATCAGGAATCGAACGGCCGGCCCCTCGCGGGACCGGCCGATCGATGGCTTCGAGGTGGGTGAGCGCGGCTAGTTGCCGCCCTCCTTGAGCTCGACGGTGCCCTTCGTGTAGCTGGCGCCCTTGCCGTCAACCCCGGAGCCGAGTGCCGCATACGCGGCGGCGGCGAGGTCGGAGCGGGTGGCGTCGGCCGAGGGGTCGGCCGTGAGCACGCCGTACGTCACGGCGATGTCGACCGTCTGGTCGTAGGCCGCCTGGTCGAACTGGCCGATGCCGTTGGTCGACGGCCAGATCAGGGCGTTGATCTCGTTCATCTGCCAGGCCTGGTGGCTGGGCCCAAGCTGTGAGCCCTTCGCGAGGACGAGGTCCACGCACTTCTGGGCGTTGTCTCGGCAGTAGATCCAGCCCTTGTACGTCGCCGTGAGGAACTTCGTCGCGATGTCCGTGCTCCCGGACTTCGCCAGCCATGCGGCCGATGCGAAGACCTGGTCCTGGAGCATTGCGGTCCCGACGGCCGGATCGTTGAAGTCGATGACATTGAGGTCGTCGGCCGTGTAGAGCTCGCCGGTGTCGGGGTTCTTTGCCTCGAGCACCTGGGCGTACTCGTTGTAGATCATCGCCTGGGCGACATCGAGATCGCCGCTCAGCAGGCCCGACATGTCGAAGTTCTGCTGGATGATGTTCTCGCTCGTCGGATCGCAGCCGGCCTTGGTCAGCGCGGCGAAGAGCTCGGGCTCATTGCCGCCGAGCCACGAACCGATCTTCTTGCCGCACATGTCCTCGGCGGTCGTGATGTTGGCGTCCTTGAACGACGCCATCCGCGTGCCGGACCGGGCAAAGATCTGGGAGATCGCGACGAGGTCCGTGCCGCTGTCGCCTTCGCGCGAGCGGAGCATGTTCGGCAGCCAGGCGACGCCGAGGTCCGCGCCACCCGAGGCGACGACCTGGACGTTGTTGACCTGGGGTCCGCCGATCAGGATCTCGACGTCCAGCCCGGCGTCCTTGTAGTAGTTCTGGTCCAGCGCGGCGTAGTAGCCCGCGAATTGGGCCTGGGTCACCCACTGCAGCTGCAGCTTGACCTTCGTGAGCGTCGCAGGTCCACCGGTCCCGCAGGCAGCGACCGCAACTGCGAGAGCGGCCACCACGGCGAGCACCGACAGCCGCTTCGGCAACGACATACGGGGTCCTCCTCCACAGGAACCGGGCCAAGACAGCGCCGCCGGTTCGATCCCCGGACGATAGCGCTACTGCTGGCCGAGTGCCTCGCGCCGGCGATGCCACGGCATGACGATGCGCTCGGCTGCGACCGCGACCAGGTACAGGGAGATCCCGAGCGCGCAGGCGATGATGATCGCGGCCCAGGCGTTCGGGTACTTGAACTGGCCGGTCATGTTCGTGACGTAGTTGCCGATCGAGTACTGCGGGCCGCCGAAGAATTCGCCGACCACCGCGCCGATGACGCTCAGCGTCACCGCGATCCGGAGGGCCGTGAACCAGTACGGCAGTGCATTCGGGATGCGAAGGCGCCGGATGACCGCGCCCTCCGGGGCCGCGTACGAGGCCATGAGCTCCAGCGCGGCGGGATCGACCTCGGTCAAGCCACGGATCGTGTTGACCATGACCGGGAAGAACGTCATGAGCGCGACGATCGTGATCCGCGGCAGCGGGCTCTCGAGGCCGAACCAGTTGAGAGTGATCGGGGCGAACGCGATGATCGGGATCGTGCTCATGCCGGTGCCGATCGGGATGAGCGCCTGTCGAGCCGTCGGCCAGCGCGCGGTCGCGAGCCCTGCGGCCGTGCCCAGGGCCACGCCTGTGAGGAGCCCGAAGAGCGCTTCCGAGCCCGTGTAGCGCAGGCCGCGCGAGAGGATCGGCCACTGGTCGACAAGCGCACCCGCGATGACGGTTGGTCGCGGGATGAGGAAGGCCTTGACCTGAAGGGCGAGGAAGGAGACCTCCCAGACCACGAGGACGGCGACGAACACGACGACCGGCGGCAGCCAGTCGGAGGAGCGGCGGGCGAAGGAGCGAGCCGCGGTCACGCGAGCCCTTCGGCCCGAATCCGGTCGACGTCGGGCGCCGCCGCCTCTCGCTCGCGCGATCGGAGCGCCTCACGAACCTCGGTGACGAGCTCGAAGTAGCGCTCCGTCTCGCGCGTGTCCACGTTCCGAGGCTGCGGCAGGTCGATGTCGACGATCTTCGAGATCCGGCCCGGCCGCGCCGACATGACGACGACGCGGGTCGACAGGAAGACAGCCTCCGGGATCGAGTGCGTCACGAAGACGATCGTCGTCTTCGTCCGGCTCCAGATCCGCATGAGCTCCAGGTTCATCCGCTCACGGGTCATCTCGTCGAGCGCGCCGAACGGCTCGTCCATGAGCAGGAGCTTCGGGTCGAAGGCGAGCGCGCGGGCGATCGCCACGCGCTGCTGCATCCCGCCCGAGAGCTGCCACGGGTGGCGGCCTTCGAAGCCCTCGAGCTCGACGAGCTTCGTGAGCTCGGCGGAGCGCTTCGCCCGCTCGGCTGCCGCGTAGCCCATGATCTCGAGCGGCAGCTCGATGTTCTTCGCGACCGTGCGCCAGTCCATGAGCACCGGCGCCTGGAAGACCATGCCGTAGTCGCGGTCTAGGCGCGCCCGTTGCGCCGGCTTGCCGTTGACCTTGATCGATCCGCCGCTGGGTGACGTCAGGTCGCCGATCAGGCGCAGGAGCGTCGACTTTCCGCAGCCGGACGGCCCGATGAGCGAGACGAACTCGCCCGAGCGGATCGACAGGTCGATGTCCTGCAGCGCGGTGACGCTCGTCTCCGCGTCCCCGAACGTCTTGCCAACGCCGGTCGCCTCGACGACGAGGGCGCCGGCGGGATCCTGGTCAGCCATGCCTTCGAGCCCTCATCGTGATTCCTGGGGTCGGTAACGGTTCCTGGTCAGCAGGACCTCGCCGAGCCGGACCAGCCCGACGAACCCGAGGCCAACGATCGAGCACATGACGATCGTCGCCCACAGCCGCTCCGGGCCCGAGGTGTAGTACTGGTTGTAGTTGAGGAGCGCACTGCCGAGCCCGTCCGGGATGCCTGAGGGCAGCTCCCCGATGATCGCGCCGATGACCGAGGCGGCCGCGGCGACCCGGAGTGACGAGAAGAGATACGGGACGGACGTCGGCAAGCGGAGCTTCCAGAGGACGTTCCGCTTCGTCGCGGCGTACGAGCGCATGAGCTCGAACGCGCGCGGATCCGCCGCTCGGAGGCCGCGCAGCGCCGCGATCGTCACGGGGAAGAACGTCAGGTAGGCCGAAATGATCGCGACCGAGACCCAGCCGGCCTTCGTCGCCACGACGATCAGCGGTGAGATCGCGAGGATCGGCACCGTCTGGGAGGCGACGACATAGGGCACGAACGCCCGCTCCGCGAGCTTCGAGTGGACGAACCCGACGCCCAGCAGGAGCCCGAGCAGCCCGCCGAACACGAAGCCGATCAGCGCCTCGCGGAACGTGAACAGCGCCTGGCCGGCGAGGATGAGCCCGAGCGGCGGCCCGTTCCGCTGGGCCGGCTCGATGAACGCGCCGACGACCTTCCAGACGTGGGGCAGCGACAGGTCCGTGGCGATCCGGGATTTGAACGGTGGGATGTGCTCGATGTCGATGGGCAGGCCGAGGAGCGACGTGTGGATCCGCCACGGGTCGCCGAACAGCCACTTCGCGCCTTCCCAGACGACGACGAGCCCGATGACGATGACCAGCCACGCCATGACGACGCGCCGGCGACCCGGCGCCGCTGTCGGGTTGGCGATCGACGGCGCGGTCGCGACCGCCGCGGTCATCTACCCGCGACCGCTATCCGGTGACCGCCTGGTCGGCGATCTCGAGGGCGCCGTCGATGATCTCGAAGGCCTCCCCGATCTGCTCCTCGGTGATGCACAGTGGCGGGTTCGTGTGGATCATGTGGTTGGCCACGAACGTGAACAGGCCGTGGTCGCGGAAGTACTTCCCGATCGCCTTCATCTCGTCGCTCGTGGCGTTGTACGCGGCCATCGGAGTGAACGGCTCGCGACTGCGGACGATCTCCAGGACGCCGAACAGGCCGAGACCCCGGAACGTGCCGACGCTTGGGTGGCGGTCGTACATCTTCTGGTGCCAGGCCTTCATGACCGCGCCCATCCGGGCGGCGTTCTCGAGGAGGCCGTCCTCCTCGTAGACCCGGATCGTCGCCAGCGCGGCGGCGAGCGAGACCGGGTGCGACGAGTACGTGAGCCCGCCGCTGTAGAACATCGTGTCGAACTTCTCGGCGATCTTGTGGCGCATCGCCACGCCGCCGAGCGGCAGATACGACGACGTCAGGCCCTTCGCCATCGTCATCAGGTCCGGCGTCACGTCCCAGTGGTCGACGGCGAACCAATGGCCCGTCCGGCCGAAGCCGGCCATGACCTCGTCGGCGACCATCAGGATGTCGTACCGGTCGCAGAGCTCTCGGACGCCCTGGATGTAGCCGTCCGGCGGGACGAGGATGCCGTTCGTGCCAACGACGGTCTCGAGGAAGATCGCGGCGATCGTGTGCGGACCCTCGTAGCGGATGACGTCTTCGAGGCCGCGCAGCGTCTCCTCGACCGGCCGTGGCTCCTTCTCGCCCCAGCGATGCGTGTCGGGGTGGCGGACGACGCCGACGAGGCCAGGCTCGTTCGGCCAGCGTCGCGGGTCGCCGGTCAGCGTCATCGCCCCGAACGTCGCCCCGTGGTACGAGCGGTACCGCGCGAGGACCTTGTGGCGGCCGGTGTAGTGGCGCGCGAGCTTGATCGCGTTCTCGATCGCCTCTGCGCCACCGAGCGTGAAGAAGACCTTGTCCATGTCGCCGGGCAGGATCTCGGCGAGCTTGGCTCCGAGCTGTGCCCGAATCTCGGTCACGAACCCGGGCATGACGTACTGCAGCTTCGTGGCCTGCGCGGTGATCGCGTCGATGACGCGGCGGTCGCCGTGGCCGATGTTCACCGACATCAGCTGGCTGTTGAAGTCGATGATCCGCTGGCCTTCGGGCGTGTAGAGGTAGATGCCCTCGGCATGGTCGATCGCGATCGGGTCGAGCTGGCCCTGGACGGACCACGAGAAGAACGTGTGTGCGCGTGAGAGCGCGACGATCTCGTCGCTCGTCATCGGTGCCGCGCCGGTCTCGATTGCCATGCCTCTCCTCGCGCGGCGCGGTTGCGCCGCCTGCGCTCCGGTAGAGCCGCCATTACACCACAGGGCCCGTGCGGCCGGAACCGGCTGAGCCGCACCGCGACGGCGTACATTTCGGCCCAGAGGGAGGGGTCACCGATGGCTCAGTCGTTCGCGCGTCGTCTTGCCATCTTCGCGGTTCTGGTCGGCCTCGTGCTGGCCTGGCCGGCCACCGCCGCCGCCATCGTCAACGGTGGCTGCACCGCGGAGGGCCACACGTCCAGCGGCAGCTCGGTCGACATCACGACCGAGGACGTCTGGCACGTGAAGTCCACCGATGTCGCCGGCGGCTCGGGCTCGGCCCCGGGTCTGATGCAGAACTCGGAGGTCGGCGCCTATGCCCTCGGGATCCTCATCCCGATCGCGCGCGGCCAGGGCACCGGCTCGACCTCGGGCGACGTCAGCGGCGTCGAGCTGTCGACCCTGTCGAAGCTCGGCAAGGTCTTCGTCGTCGGTGGGAATGCCAGCGGTGACGGTGGCAGCTGCGACGGCCAGATCCTGGTCATCGTCGATGACGTCGATGCGCTGTTCACGATCCTCGGCGGAGGCGGGCTCGCCGCCGCCGTCGTCGGCCTCGCGATCATGCTCGCCAGTTCGCGCGGGCAGGGCTGCCTCACGAAGATCATCGGCACGTTTGGCGGTGGGCTCGCCGGCGTCGGTCTCGCCCTTGCCGCCGAGCAGTTCGAGATCTTCCAGCCAACGACATACATCGGGATGGCGATCGCCATCATCGGCGCGCTCCTGGGCTTCCTCGTCGCGGGCCGGCTGGCAGCGGCCCGGGCCCCGGTGGCGCCGCCTCCAGCCGCCACAGCGAGGCCGCCCGTAACACCGACCACGGGCACGGGAGGAACGCCTCCCGCGCCTCCACCGCCTGCGGCTCCGGCGCCTCCGACCGCGGCTCCGTCGGAAGGAGGCACCGGCCAGGACTTCGGGAAGTTCATGGAGCGGGCTGAAACCGGCGACCCCGAGACGGCGAGCTTCCTCGAGGAGGTCGGCGGTCCCGGTGTCGTCGGCCCGGGTTCGAGCCCGCCCCCATTGCCAGCCCCGCCCGCGCCACCTGCGCCCTCGGCTCCGCCACAGTCGCCCGGGGGGAGCGAGCCAGGGAGCGTGCCATTCGGCAAGCCGCCCGCGCCGCCGACCGAGGATCAGAAGCTCATCGAAGGCGTCTTCCCCGCTGACTCGCCGGCCGCGCCACCTCAACCATCGTCCCATCCCGCGGACGACTACGGCGAGGACAACAAGCCGGTCGGCGGTGGCTCGCCGGGTTAGCGTGGGTCGCCCCCGTCATCGGCCGGCGTGACCCTGCCCGAGGAGCGCCCGACGCCGGCCACAACTGAGGCGAGCCCTTCGCTCTGGCGGCACCGCGACTTCTTGAAGCTCTGGGCCGGTCAGACCGTCTCGGAGCTCGGGTCCGTCGTGACCCGCACGGCGATTCCGCTCGTCGCGCTGCTGGTCCTCGGCGCCGGGCCGTTCGAGATGGCGCTGCTGGTCGTTGCGGCGAGCCTCGGAGTCCTGCTCGTCGGCTTCGCCGCGGGGGCCTGGGTCGACCGCGTCCGGCGGCGGCCGCTCCTCATCTGGGCGGACATCGTTCGGGCCGGGCTCCTGGCCTGGATCCCGCTCGCGTACTTCGTGGACGCGCTGCGGATCGAGCAGCTATACGTCGTCATGTTCGTCGAGGCCTGCCTTGGCGCCCTCTTCAGCGCCGCGTATCCCGCGTACGTCCCGACGCTCATTGGGCGGGAACGCGTCGTCGAGGGCAACAGCAAGCTCGCGACGAGCTCGTCGATCGCCGAGATCGGCGGGCCTGGCCTGGCCGGGGCGCTCGTCCAGATCGTGAGCGCGCCGTTCGCGATTCT
>DASRJS010000058.1:0-4076 GCA_035649355.1 Candidatus Polarisedimenticolia bacterium | reverse complement strand
ACGCTGCCGATGATCCCGTACGCGCTCATCGGGGCGTGGCTCGGGATCAGCCCGTACGTGAGCTTCCAGTCCGGGTTCGTCCTGGACCTCGCGGCGGCGATCGGCCTGCCGCTGGGCTTGTTCCTGCTGTCGATCCCGTTCGGTCGCGGCGCGATCGGCATCGGCGACCTGAAGCTGCTCGTCAGCGTCGGCTTCCTCGCCGGCGCGGAGCGGGCCGTCATCGGTCTCATCTTCGGGGCGATCCTCTCGGCCGTCGTCATCCTCGTCCTCCTCGTCGGCCGGCGGATCACGCTGAAGTCCTACATCCCGTACGGCCCGTTCCTGATCATCGGTGTCCTCTGGGCGCTCCTCGGACCGGTGGGCGGGAGAGGCTGACCGAAGACGCTGACCGACCGGTCGGGGGGTTGATCGCCCGTGGTATGGTGCCGGACGGAAAGCCGGTGTCGTCCCGGGCGGTGCCCAGCAAACGGGGCGGCGGACCATACCGGCGGGCGTGACCCCTCGCCGACTTGACGGGAGCTCTGCTCGCACGATGACCGCGCCTCATGCCTCTGAGAACGCCTGACCACCGGGCCTGGTTGACGCCTCGGCGTCCACCGGGTCGCGCCCGGCGTCGACGTGGCGTCGTCGCCCTCCTGGCCCTCCTGATCGCCGTCTTCGTGGCCGCGCCCGTCGGCCCTGCGTCCGGTGACGACCTGTCGCAGGCGATCGCCCGGCAGCGTCGGATCGAGGCCCAGATCCGGGCCCAGCGCGCCCAGGTGGCGGCGCTCAACCGCAGCCAGGCGAGCCTCCAGCGCGGCATCGCGAACACCCGCGCCACGCTCGCGGACGTCAACGCGGATCTGACTGCGGTCGCCTCGCGGATCGACCAGCTCGGCAAGGACATCGCCCTCGTCAAGGGCCGCATCCACGGCATCGAAGCGCAGGCGGCGGAGCTCGACCTCGAGCTTGCGACGATCCTCGTCAAGCAGGACGTCAAGTCCGAGGAGCTGCGGGCTCGAAAGCAGCTCCTGGCCGAACGAATTCGGAACGCCTACGACACCGACCGGACGCCGCTGCTCGAGGCGTTCCTCTCGAGCGAGTCGTTCACGGATGTCCTGACCGAGGTCGGCTACCACCTCGACGTCGCGGGCGAGGACCAGGCGCTCGCCGAGCAGATCATGCAGGACGAGGAGACGCTGACCACGCTCCGCTCGTCGATCACCCAGACCCGCGAGCAGGGCGACCTCCTGCGCACCGCGGCGGCCCAGGAAAAGACGCAGCTCGACGCGAGCCTGAAGGAGATGGAAGCCGCGAAGGTGCGGCTGAAGGAGCTCCAGGCCGAGACGGCCGCGCTGCTCGCGAGCCAGCAGGCGAGCTATGCGCAGATGGTCCGCCAAGAGAAGCAGATCTCGGCCTCGCTCGCGGCGGCACAGCGCGCCGACCGCCTCCTCGACAAGGAGATCGCGCGACTCGTCGCCCTCCAATCACGCAACGGCCGGATCCCCTCGAAGTACAACGGCTCGCTGCGCTGGCCGATGGCCGGGATCGTGACCCAGGAATTCGGCTGCACGGGCTTTGCCTGGGAGCCGCCGCTCGGCAGCTGCCGACACTTCCACAAGGGCATCGACATCGCGGCGCCGCTCGGGCGACCCGTCCGCGCGGCCGGAGCCGGGCTCGTGATCATCGCCGGCCCGAACCCGTACGAAACCGGCTCGAACCGGGCGTGGCTCGTCGCGATCGCGCACAGCAGCGAGCTGATCACGTGGTACGGCCACCTGAAGACGAACATCCCCGTCCGCGTCGGCCAGCAGGTCACCGCCGGCCAGATCATCGGCTACGAGGGCATGACCGGGCGGACGACCGGGCCGCACCTCCACTGGGCGGTCCAGTTCCAGGGCACGTACAAGAACCCGCGTCTGTTCCTGTAAGCCGCCCGCGGCGCGCATTGGGCGGCGCGCGACCGGACCTTCTCGCGGTCAACCGCCAGCAGCCCTTAGCGCTTCGCATGACCGTCTTATGAACATACCTAGGCCTACGAGGCGCACAAGGGCGGTGACCGTGGCCGGATGGGTCGCCGGCACACTGATCCCGTGCACGTGTCGCCTCGGCCGAAGAGCGCCGGGGCTCCGTGGGTCGGCCTTATGGCTCGCCTAACCGCACAAATGCACATCACACGATCAAGGCGGTCGTTAAGGGTCGGAGGGGCGCAGGTCCTGGCGCGGATCGGGCCCGCGCTGGACTAAACGCAGCTAAACGGGCATCGTGCGTTGACACCGCCGGGTTGTTCGGAGCATCCTCTAGCGCAGCTCCGCTAAACCGGTTTAGCCCCCTCGAACTGGGGCGCTCGCCAGGACCTGATCGTGGCCCCCGACTTCGGCCCCGATCTCGCACCCGGTGAGCCTCGAGGTCGCCAAACCGATCGCGCCCTCGATCGCGCTTCGTGCGCACGCCACGACGATCACCGCAGTGTCCGCGGGAGGTTTCGACGATGCGTTCCCGATTCGCCGTCCGGTTGGCCGTCCTTCTCGCCGTCGCGGCGATCCTCCTCGGGCTCCTCCCGGGCGCAGGACCGATCGCCGCGTTGCGGCCGGAGTCTGCCCTCGCGAACCACACGCCGAACCCGAGCGCGGTGACGATCGCCGGAGATCTCCAGCAGGAGCTCGGCTGCAGCGGCGACTGGCAGCCCGACTGCGCGGCGACGCATCTCACGTACGACGGCGGCGACGACGTCTGGCAGCGCACGTTCACCGTCCCGAGCGGCAACTGGGAGTACAAGGCCCCGCTCAACGACAGCTGGAACGAGAACTACGGCCTTCACGCACAGTCAGGCGGCGCGAACATTCCGCTGTCGCTGGCCGGCTCGACCTCGGTCAAGTTCTACTACGACCACAAGAGCCACTGGGTCACCGACAACCACAACTCGGTCATCGCGGTCGCGCCCGGCAGCTTCCAGTCCGAGCTCGGCTGCTCCGGCGACTGGCAGCCGGACTGCCTGCGCTCGTGGCTCCAGGACCCCGACGGCGACGGAATCTACTCACTCGTTACGACGGCGCTCCCCGCCGGCTCGTACGAGGGCAAGGTCGCGCTCAACGAGAGCTGGGACGTCAACTACGGCCAGGGCGGCGTCCAGAACGGGGCGAACATCGCGTTCACGGTGCCGGTCACGGGCGCGAAGGTCACGTTCACCTACGACAGCGCCACACACGTCCTCACGATCCTCGCGGGCCACGCCGCCGACGGCAACGTCGAATGGGACGGCCTGCGCCACGACTCGCGCGACCTCCTGTATCGAACGCCGGGCGGCGCCGTCGCGGACGGCACGACCGTGCGCCTCCGCTTCCGGACGTTCCACAACGACGTGACGTCCGTGAAGGCGCGGATCTACAGCCTCAACCTCGGTGGCCAGGTCATCCGGCCGATGGCGATCGCCGCCGGCGACGTGTCGTGCTACCAGCCCGGCCTCGAAGCGGAGACCTGCGACTTCTGGGAGCTCACGATCCCGCCGGACATGCCGGCGCCCGGGCCAGACAACTTCTGGTACCGCTTCATCGTCAGCGACGGCGCCGATACCGACTATTACGGCGACAACACGACCGCCCTCGACGGCGGCCTCGGCGCCACGACCGACGATCCGGTCGACTACAGCTGGGCGCTCATGCGCTACGTCGGCGACTTCGCGTCGCCCGCGTGGGCCCAGGACGCGGTCATCTACCAGATCTTCCCCGACCGCTTCCGGAACGGCCGGAAGGACAACGATCCGAAGACCGGCGACGCGCGCTACGACGACCCGGTCCTGAAGCTGCCGTGGGGCACGCTGCCCGAGGGCTACTGCCGGAATTACGCGAATGGCAGCGACCCGGGCGTGTGCCCGTGGCGCTTCGACACGACGCCGCCCGACTGGAGCCCGCTCAAGGAAGGTCCGCGCGGACGCGACTACATGGGCGGCGACCTCAGGGCGTCGACCAGCAGCTCGACTACCTGTCGTCCATCGGGGTGACGGCGATCTACTTCAACCCGATCTTCGACGCAGGCTCCGATCACAGCTACGACACCCAGGACTACACCCGGATCGACCCGTACTTCGGCTCGCAGAG
>DASRJS010000057.1:0-4389 GCA_035649355.1 Candidatus Polarisedimenticolia bacterium | reverse complement strand
GCCCCGGCCCAGCCTCAGGCCGCTGCCCCTCCTGCACCGCAGCCGGCCGCTGCCGAGCCGAAGCCACGCGAGGAGACGCCCTCACAGCAGCCGGTCGGCCAGGCGCCGATTGAGCCGATTCCGCCGCCGCCCAGCGAGCAGTCGAGCAGTCCGCCGGCCTCGTCTGCTGAGCAGCAGGCGGCAGAGGCCCAACGCGCGGCTGCCGCCCCTCCGGCCCCGGCACCGAAGCCTCAGTCGCCACCGCCGGCACCCAGACCTCAGGCTCCGCCGGCCGCGGCACCTTCTGGTGGCGCCTTCGCGCTCGCGGCCAGCGCCTCGCCCGTCAATCCGATATCCGAGCAGGCCGTCGTGACGATCTCCGTCCGCGCGACCCAGGGCGGCGCGCCCCTCGCAGGCGCCTCGTGCATGGCGACCATCTACTATCGCACCAACACGGTGAAGCAGCCGAACGGCGGGTTCAGGACGAACGCTAGCGGCGTCGGGTCGTTCACCCTCGACGCTCGCGGCACGACCTACGGCCACTACATCCCCATCGACGTGACCTGTAGCGGCCGCGGCGGCACCACGACCGCCCGGACCGGATTCACCCCCGTCAAGGGCCGCTAGCCTCAGTCGTTCCGCACCGCGAGCGTGAGCGAGTCGGACCCCACGGCGAAAGGTCCGACTCGCGGAGTTTATCCCGACGAAGGAGGGACTCGCGGTGCGGTTTCAGGCGAGCTCCGGACGGTGCTCCGCCCACGGCCGCGCGGCCTCGAAGCAGGCGGCAGCCCGCAGGACGGTCGTGTCGGCGTGCCACTTGCCGACGATCTGAAGCCCCACCGGCAGCCCCTCGGACGTAAATCCGCACGGTACGGTCGCGGCCGGCTGGTTCGTCAGGTTGAACGGATAGGTAAACGGCAGCCGATCAAACATCGACCGCGTCGGCGTACCTCCGATTTCGCGCGGCCCCTCGTTCGGCCCCGGCTCGTGGGACCATGCGCCGACCGGCATCTGAGGCGTCAACAGCAGGTCGAACCCCTCGATCCACGCACGCGCGACATTGTAAAACGCGGTGCGCTGCAAGATCGCCTGCTGATACGCGATCGCCGAAACGCCGCGCGCGTTCTCGACCATCTGCATCATCGTCGCCTCGATCCACTCAGGACGCTCCCGCGCCCGCTCGTCCACCCGCGCGGAGACCCCGACCTCGTACATCGTCTTGTGCCACTCGTACGGGTCGTCCCAGGGAGGGTTGCTTTCCTCGACGGTGCAGCCGAAGTCGGCGAACGCATTCGCCGCGCGCTCGGCGATCTGCCGCACCTCTGGATCGACCAGGCCATGCCGGAGATTCGGGCTCCAGACGACCCGTAGCCCCTTGAGATCGCCGTCGCATGCCGCCAGGAAGTCCGGCACCGGACCGTCGATCGAGAGCGGATCGCGGTCGTCCGGGCCGGCCATGATCCCCAGCAACGCGGCGCCGTCGCGGACCGTGCGCGTCATCGGGCCGACGTGCGATCGTCCGCCCCAGTAGTCGGCTGCCGGGGCGTACGGGACACGCCCGAACGACGGCTTCATCCCGAAGATGCCGCAAAGCGCGGCCGGGATGCGCACGGATCCCGCCCCGTCCGAGCCGTGCGCGAGCGGCCCCAGTCCGGCCGCCACCGACGCCCCGGCCCCGCCCGAGGATGCGCCGGACGTCCGGTCCAGCTTCCAGGGATTCTTGCACGGATCTCCCAGGAAGTTGTCGCACATGTCCTTGTAGCCAAAGTGCGGCGTGTTGGTCTTGCCGAGCAGCACGCCGCCAGCCTTCCGGATGCGACCGGTCGCGACGCCATCCTCGGTCGCGACGTTCTCCTCGGTCCATTTCGAGCCAAACGTACAGCGAACCCCGGCCATCGGCTCCAGATCCTTGATCGAGACCGGGATGCCGTCGATCGGGCCCAGCAGTTCGCCCTTCAGCGCCCTGGCCTCGGCCGCGCGGGCCTGCTCCAGTGCAAGGTCGGGCGTGACGGTCAAAAACGCGTTCAGCGTCGGGTTCAGGCGGTCGATCCGTTCGAGGACGGTCGTGGCGATCTCGACCGGCGAGATCTCGCGCGCCCGAATCAACTTTCCGAGGTCGAGAGCCGAGGTGTAGCAAAGATCGACGGCGTCCACGGTTCCCTCCGAGCCGGCCTTCGAGGTCCGCCGCCGATCTCCATGGCGATCGGCACGCGGACGGCTGCGGCATCATGACCGCTCCGGCAAGCGGAGGCAAGCCCCATCTGACTCCTGACTCCTCGCGCTGGTATCCTCCCCGCGCATATCGCCAATCACGGACGACGACAGGGGGACTCAACAATGGCCGACTACTCGCGCTTCGACGCGACCGAGATCAAGAAATGGACGAGCGACGTCTTCATGACGCTCGGCGCCCCGGCCGACGACGCCAGGATGACCACCGACGCGCTCATCCACGCCGACCTGATGGGCATCGACTCCCACGGGCTCAACCGCTCGACCAACCAGAATTACTTTGGCGGCCTCAAGTCTGGCGCAATCAACGCCAAAGCATCTCCCGAGATCGTCCACGAAGCGGCCTCCACCGCCGTCATCGACGGTCAGAACGGGCTCGGGCCGGTCGCGAGCACCGTAGCGATGGAGCTCGCCATCGCCAAGGCGAAGGAGACCGGTGCCGGCTTCGTCTCGATCCGTGGAAGCAACCACTACGGCGCGGCCTCCCACTACTCGATGATGGCGCTGCCCCACGACATGATCGGCTTCTCGATGACCGTCGGCGGCCTCGGCGTGGTCGCCACGGGCGGCAAGGGCCGCCGCATCGGCATCAACCCGATGAGCGTCGCCGCGCCCGCCGACTCGTCGGACCCATTCATCCTCGACATCGCGACGAGCGTCGTGGCGGCCGGCAAGCTCGAGCTGGCGCGCATGAAGGAGATGCCAGTCCCGGAGGGCTGGATCGTCGACGCGAACGGCGCCTCGACGACCGACCCGAACGACTTCTGGAAGGGCGGCGCGATCCTACCGCTCGGCGGGATGCCGTCCACGGGCGGCTACAAAGGGTACGGCCTCTCCGTCATGATCGACATCCTGGCCGGCGTGCTCTCCGGCGGCGGCTTCGCCGGCGAGCTCCGCGAGTCGATGTCGTCGGGCGGCACCTGCCACTTCCAGGGCGCGCTCGCCATCGGCGCCTTCATCTCGCCAGCGGAATTCAAGGCGATCATGGAGCGCATGATCGCGTACCTCAAGGCAACCGAGCCCGCCGATGGCTCGACCGGTGTCCTGATCCACGGCGAGAATGAGGTCCAGGCCGAGCGGGAGCGTACCTTGAAGGGCATCCCGTACCACCGAGACGTCGTCGAGCGCCTCGAATCATTCTCGAAGGACGTCGGCGTGCCGCTGCCAGCACCGGTTGGCGTGGAGTAGCGCTGGGAGAAGTACGCCTCGGCGAGGACAACGGCCGGCCGGTCCTGTTGGTGAACGGTGCGGTTCAGTCCGTCCTCGCCGACGATCCAGACGGTTACTGGGTCAGGATGGTGCCGGACGTCCGGCCACGTCGAGCTCTCCTGCTCGGGCTGGGTGCCGGCACCGTTGCCCGCCTCCTGCACGAGCGCTTCGGCGAGGTCCCGATCGTCGGCGTAGACGACGATCCCGCCGTCATCGACTTCGCCCGCGAGCTGCTGCGCGACCTTCCTTCCGTGTCGATCGAACACGGGGACGCCTTCGCGTACGTCGAGCAGAGCGCCTCGGCCGGCGAGCATTTCGACTACGTCGCCGTCGACCTGTACCGTGGCGACCACCTGGCGCACGGTGTGGTCGGCCGCCCGTTCCTGCGCGGGCTGCGGACGCTCGCCGAGCCGCGCGGCCTCGTGATCTTCAACCTCTTCTTCGAGCGTCGCGTCTACGACCGGATCCGGCGGATCGAGCGCGTGTTCAAGGTTATCAAACGCGAGCTCGCTCACCGCAACCTGGTGCTCTGGTGCCGCCCCTAACCGACTACGCGATTTCGAAGCTCATCGCTACCGCGCCGCCGCCGCCGTGGCAAAGTCCCGCCATCCCGCGCTTGACGCCGCGCTGCTGCATCGCGTGCAGCAACGTTACCACGATCCGCGCTCCGGTCGCGCCGATCGGGTGGCCGAGCGCGATGGCGCCGCCGTTGACGTTGACGCGATCCCAGTCCCAGCCGAGCGACTTGCCGTTCGCCAGGATCTGCGCCGCGAACGCCTCGTTGACCTCGATCAGGTCGTAGTCGTCGAGCGACGTGCCGGTCTTCTTGAGCAGCTTCTCGATCGCCACGACGGGCGCATCGAACAGCCAGAGCGGGTCGCAGGCCGCCGTCGTGTGCGCAACGACTCGGGCCAGCGGCGTGAGATTGTGCTCGCGGACGGCGCCTTCGCTGGCGACCACGACCGCTGC
>DASRJS010000056.1:0-53962 GCA_035649355.1 Candidatus Polarisedimenticolia bacterium | reverse complement strand
GGAGCAGCGACGACTTGCCGACGTTCGGTGGCCCGACGAGCGCGATCTGGGCGGCACCCTCGCGACGGACGGCAATCGAATCGCGATGGACGGCGTTCGAACGCTGTCTCGACTCCTCGACCTCCGCCATGAGCGACTTGCGCAGGTCGGCATACGGGCCGTTCTTGTAGTCCGGCAGCTCCGCGAGCAGCGCATTGACCTCGCGGACCCGTTCCCTGCCCTCTTTCCCTATGAGCCGTCGCTTCGCCAGCTGGGCGAAGGTTCGATGCGGCATCGGCATCGCGATCTCCTTGTGATCACGCGGGTCGACGCGGCGCGCGCAGGCTCAGCCTCGCTGCAGCGGCACGCGTCTGTCCCGCCCCTTCCCTCGACGCTTGTTGTGGAAGGGGCCGATCAGCCGTTCTTGTTGGAGATCGTGGCGGCCCAGTCGTCCTCGGGACGCTGACCCGGGTGCTCGTTCATCGCGCCGACATCCTACGCTCCCCGCTGCGGTAGGAATCGACGCGGCGAGCCCGAGGCGGGCTCGCCGCGTCCGTTGGATGTTCGACTACCGGAGGCCGGGCTACTCGAAGACGATCGCCTTGATAACGGGCTCGAGGTCCCCGACCTGGGCCGCCTCGCCGGCCACGATGACGACCGTCCCGTCGACATCGAGGACCCAGAGGTATTGCGTCGTTCCACCGTTCGTGGCCGAACCCTCCGGGTTGCTCCGGAACGTCCACAACGGGAGCATCGGTCCGCCCGAGCAGGCGGCCGTCTCGGTGTCGATCGAGTTCGAGATCGTCACGGCCTTGCCGGTGCGGCCGCCGATGGTAGCGTCGGTCACAGGCCCGGCGTCGAAGTCGACCAGGTTCGTGAGGGCGTCAACGACGCCGTCGACGGTCATCGGCAGGTCGGGCGCCTTCTGAGGGCCACCCTCGGTGTGGCACGGATCGCTGAACACGCCGTCGACGAGATCGACCGTGACCGCACCGTTGCCCACGGTAACGCTTTCGAATTGAACTTCGCCGATCTCCAAACGATGCAGCTGATAGGCCTCTGGAAACCTAATCGTGAAGGGCAGGTCATAAGGTATGCCGACGCGGTAGGTCGTGTCCTTCTGGAGAAGATGACCAACGTTCGCGAGAACGATCGGCACGGGTGTTTGTGTGGGCGAAGGCGAGGGGCCGCCGACATCGCCACGTCCGGGCAGCAGGTTGTAGCCGACGATCGCGACGACGACGACAGCCGCGGCTGCGATCGCCAGCTTCGCGTACATGTTCATGGGTCGGAACCTCCACGGCACGAGCGCGAGCACGCGCCGCTGTGGAATGGATTCGATGGTGTTGAGCGCGTCGACGAGCACCCGGTCAGGGGCTCGCTGAGGCGATTCGTTCGCGTAGTAATCGGCGACCCGGCGTTCGAGATCGTGGTTGGCAGTCATGCCGGACGGTCCTTCCGCTGGGCGCCGACCGAAGGCCGCTCGTCGGCGGCCAGCGCCGCCCGAAGGGCTTCGATCGCGTAGTGCAGCCGGGACTTCGCCGTCCCGACCGGGATCGCGAGGGCATCGGCCGTCTCGCTCGGAGACAGACCGAGATGGAAGCTCAGGACGAGAATCGTGCGTTGGGCGTTCGTCAGGCGACGGAGCCCGCGTTCGAGCTGGTCGCGGTCGGCGAGCTCCGACGTGCGATCGGGTTCGGACGGCTCCTTCGGCAGGACGATCATCTCGGTCCGCCAGCGCCGCCGGTCGCGTCCGACGTCGGCACAGGCTCGGACGACCAGCCGATACAGCCAGGCGTCAAAGCGCTCGACGTCTCGCAGCGACGGCAGGTCGCGCCATGCCCGGACCAGGGCATCCTGGGTCGCATCTTCCGCGAGTTCGGTGTCGCGAAGGATGAGGCGAGCGATCCCGTACAACCGATCGACGGCGCCGTTCGCAAGCACGCCGAAGGCCTCTCGGTCTCCGCGTCGCGCAAGCTCGACGAGCTCCGTCTGCACGATTCGCTCCCCAGCGTGGAGGCGACCGATCTGGTCACCTACACGCTACGGCGGAGAGCAGGGCTCAGCGGTTCATTCTTCGGTTCCGCACTCAGATCGTGATGATGACCTTGCCCTTCGCGTGGCCGTCATCGACGTAGCGCAGGGCTTCAACGATCTCGCTGAGCTGGAACCGCCGGTCGATCGCCGGCTTGAGCTTGCCGGCGGCAATCAGGGCCTTGATCTCGTCCACGTCGGGTTTGTCGAATGGCTTCCACCACAGCATCAGGCCGCTCCACTTGCTGCTGAATCGCGAGATCAGCGGCCCGAGCAGGAGGCCGGCGAAGATCGCCGAGTCCCAGCCACCAAGCGTGACGTAGGTCCCGTTCTTCGTGAGCGCACGGCGGACAGCGAAGATCGAATGGTGCGAATCGGTGTCGACGATCCAGTCGTAGCGCTCGTTCGCCTTCGTGTAGTCGACCTTCGTGTAGTCGATGACGTGGTCCGCGCCGAGCGAGCGAACGAACTCGACCTTTTCGGTTCGGCAGACACCGGTCACCTCGGCGCCCCTCGACTTCGCGATCTGGACCGCGAACGGCCCGACGCTGCCGGATGCGCCGTCGATCAGGACCTTCGCGCCCGGCCCGAACGTGCGGCCGTCGCGATGGCGGAGGCCCTGGAGGGCGAGAACCGCACCGTGCGGCAGCGTTGACGCCTCCTCGAGCGACATCCCGGCAGGGATCGTCTCGATGACGGTCTCGCGCGGCGTGACGTACTCCGAGAACGCGGTGGTCCCGAACCGGAAGCCGTCTCCGAACACCTGATCGCCGGGCTTGAACCGGGTCGTCCCCTCGCCGACGGCTTCGACGACGCCCGCCATGTCGATCCCAAGCCGAGGATCGCGGGGCGTCCGCCAACCGCTGAACAGGCGCACGAACCGCGGCCGGCCGATGATCCCGTCGAGGTCGCCACGGTTGACGGATGCGGCCACGACGCGCACGAGCACGCGCCCGGGCCCCGGCGCGGGTTTCTCGATGTCCCGGAGCTCCACGACGTCCGGCGATCCATAACCGAATCGGAGCGCGGCCTTCATGCATCCGAAGCCTACTGCCCGGTTGTGAAGCAGCGATGAATTCGGCGCTAGCGGACCTCGAGCGAGATCGGAACCGCTCGGCCGATCGTATCCGTGACCGGGCAATGCTCGAAGGCCCAGGTGGCGAGCGCTTCGACCGCGGCACGACCCAGGCCGGGCGCGTCAATCGCGACAACGACCTTCATCGAGAGCGCGCCCGCCGGGATGCTCGAATCCAGCCCGAGGATCCCGCGGTCGTCCGACTCGCTGTCCACCTCGACGTCGGCCGAGCGCAGGGTCGCGCCCGTCGCCGCGGCCCGGATCGCGATCAGTGATGCCACGCACGAGGCTGTTGCGGCCCGAAACAGCCAACCCGGGCTCGTGGCGCTCGCTGACCCTCCGATCCCGCGCGGCATGTCCGTCGTGAGGCGCTCGCCGCCCGGGCCGGTCACCTCGACCACGAGACCCGACTCCAGGTGTGCCCGAGCGAACGAGTCGCGGTAGTGGGCCTCTTCCGGGTGCTCGGTCAGATAGGCACTCGCCTTCGCGACCGCTTCGGAAATCGGGTTCGCGTCGTCGGCCATGACGTCAATTCTGCGCGTTCGCTGGTCATGGCGATCGCGCCGTGAGCGCGTTCAGAGGGCAGCGACGGCGGCCTCGAGCTGCGTGGTGGCGGCGTTGTGGTCCATCGTCGAATCGAACCAGATGGGCTCGCCAACGACGAGCTCGACGTCACCGCGGAGGGCCGACGGGAGGCGGCGCCGGTCGATGATCGACATCGAGTGGATCTTGATCTTCAGCGGCACGATCGGTGAGCCGCCCTCGACGGCGATGAGCCCGGCGCCGGCCTTGAACGGCTGGAGCGGTCCGCCGACGGTGAGCTTGCCCTCCGGGTAGATGAGGATGTTGTAACCCTTGTCCATCCGCGAGCCGAGGAGCTCAAGGCTCTTGCGGACGCCGCCCTCGCGCTGGAGCGGGAACGCGTTCGCGAGCACGGACGCGAGGATCCCCTGGAGCAGGTTGTCGTAGATCGTGTCCGCTGCCGCGGCGACCGAGAGCTTCCAGCGGAACCCGAGCGGCAGCCGCGTGAGGATGATCCCGTTGTCGAGATGGAGGCAGTGGTTCGGCGTCAGCAGGTACGGCCCGTCGTCTGGGTTGAGCCGCTCGAGGCCGGTGACGCGGACCCTGTAGAAGAGATGGACGAAGGGGTAGATCAGCAGCACCTGGATCGTGAGGCCCACCGCTCGAACGAGCGGCGACAGCGGCCACTTCCAGGCCCGCTCACCGCGCTTCGCGTTTCGGGCCGCTTCGACCATCTCGATGAGCTCGCTGACGGTCGTGTCGGGCAGGAGCGCATCGTCGTCGAGAAAGACCCCGGTCTCTTCCTCGATAACGCCCAGCAGCTCGACCCGCTGGAGCGAGTCGAGGTCAAGGTCGGTCGAGAGCCGGGCGGTCGTTGCGACCGTTGACGGCTGGCGGTTCGCGAGTCCGGCGATGATGACCGTGATCGGGTCGATGTCGGCGTCGAGGAAGCCGGCGGTGAGCTTCGAGGCTGCGGCGGGGATCGACCCCGATGCCGGGCGTTCCAGATCGTCCAGGCGGGCGAGGATGTCGGGCTTTCGAACCTTCAGCGTGTGGGTCCGTGGCAGGTCCTCGTCCGGCCAGACGGTGGAGCCGCGGATCTGCTGATGCGGCGCGAGCCGGGTGTTGGCCTCGCGAATGATCGTTTCCTCGAGGGTCGGATCATCGAGCAGGAGCACCGCGTGGACGCGGAGGTTGGCGCCGAGGGGCCAGCCAACGACGGCGGCGTCCTTGACCCGCTTGTCCTCCTTGATCGCGTTCTCGACGTCCTCGGCGTAGACCTTCTGCCCGTCGGGCAGCGCGAGCATGTCCTTCTTCCGCCCCCTGAAGGTCAGCATGCCCTCTTTGGTGAAGGCTCCGAGGTCGCCGGTGTGGTACCAGCCCTCGGCATCGATCGCGGCCGCGGTCGCCTCGGCGTTCTTCCAATAGCCGGCGAAGCGGCCCGGCCCACGCGCGAAGATCTCGGCGTCCTCGGCGATCTTCACCTCGACGCCGGGGATCGGCTCGCCCACGGTTCCGAGGATGTTCCGGTCCGGACGCGTGAAGCTGACGACAGGACCCATCTCGGTCGCGCCGTAGCCCTGCAGGATCTGGACGCCCATGTCGGTCCAGCGCTCGGCGACGTCGACGTCAAGGGCTGACGCGCCGACGCCGATCGTGTGCAGCCTGCCGCCGAACTCACGCAGGACGGACCCGAAGAGGAGCCGCTTGATCGGCCGCGGGACGCGCTTCGCGATCCGATGCAGGCGTTCGAAGATCTCGCGGCGTCCGGCCTGGTCGACCTTGCGCTCGATCGCACCGTTCAGGAGTCGGAGACCCTGCGGGACGATAAGGAGCACCGTGACCTTGAAGTCCTTGAACGTTCGGATGAGGACCGCGGGTTGGCGGCTCACGGGGTAGACGACGCTCGCGCCGACGCTCAGGGGCGCCATGAACCCGAGGACCTGTTCGTAGAGGTGAGAGAGCGGCAGGACGGAGAGGAGCCGGTCCTTCGGGCCGAACTGGAGCACGCCCATCATCGTCAGCGCGCTGGCGAGCAGGTTGCCGTGACTCAGCATCGCGCCCTTCGGCTCGCCGGTCGTGCCGCTCGTGAAGACGATCTCCGCGAGGCTGTCCTTCGTGACCGGCGCGGGTTCGATCGGTTGGGCTCGCCGGGCGAGGTCCGGCAGCGTCTCCACGAAGAGGATCGGCAGGCCGAGCTCCCGCGCCGAGGCCTCGGTCTGGCGGCTGGCGATGACGAGCTTCGCCTCGGTCTGGGCAACGATCTTCTTGCCGAAGTCGACCGTGTGGCGGACGTCAAGCGGGACGCTGACCGCGCCCCGATGCGCAACCGCGAAGAAGGCGATCCCCCACTCCGGCCGGTTGACCGCCCAGAGGATGACGCGGTCGCCTTCCCCCACGCCGGCGTCGCGCAGCAGGCTCGCCGCGCGCGGGACGACGCGTCCGATGTCGCGATAGCGCCACACGCGCGAGCGGAAGAACGGCCGGATCATCAGGGCGGGCAGTTTGTCGAAACGTGTTGCCCCGGTCTGGACGAGGTCGACCAGTGTTTCCATGCGCGGGCGCCTCTCTCGAGCGCGTTCAGCCAGCTCGGCTTGCGAGCGCTCCGAGGATCTCCGTCGCCCCCTCCGTGAGTGCGGCGAAGTGGCTGAACACTACCGTTTCGACGTCCAGCTGGGCCAGCTGTTTCATCGATCGCTTTGCGGCCGCATGATCGTCGCTGTAGAGACCGCTCGCGTACGAGACTCGTCCGAAGCGCCGCTGGAGCGAATCGCCGACGAACAGGACCCGGTCACGGGCGCCGTAGAGGCAGATGCTGCCCGGTGTGTGGCCCGGCGTGTGGATGACGCGCAGTCCGCCGAGCAGCGGCAGGACATCGCCGTCCTCGATCGGCTCGAACGCTGGCGGCTCCGGCGTCATCGCGGCGAAGACCTTGCCCCTCGTGGGCTGCTGGACGACATCTCGCCAGGTCGTTCGGAGAGAGGCGGCGTCGGCAGGATGGATGAGGATCGTGGCGCCGGCTTCTGCGAGCTCGCGAGCGCTGCCGGCGTGATCGGGGTGGCCGTGCGTGATGACGACGCGGCGCAGCTCCCCGGGTTGGCGGCCGGCCGCGCTGATTGCGCGGTTGATTCTCGGGCTCGAGCCGGGGTGGCCGCAGTCGATGAGCGACAGCTCGGGCTCGACGATCAGGTCGGCCTTGACCCGTGTCAGCTGGATCTCGACGACGTCGCTCAGTGGCCACGGCATCGCCGAATCCTAGGCTGCGGCGATCGGGCGCCGATTGGGTCAGAATCGCGGGAAAGGAGATGCCATGAACTTCAACAACATTCTCATCGGCTCGGACAACGCCGAGCGTCTGGCCGCGTTCTACACAGGGCTGTTCGGCGAGCCGACCTGGATCGAGGGCGGCTACACGGGCTGGATGCTCGGTTCTGGAGCGGTCAACGTCGGACCGCACAGCGAGGTCCACGGCAGCAACACGCAACCCGGGCGCCTGATCTGGAACGTCGAGACGGACGACGTCCAGGCTGACTTCGACCGGTTCAAGGCCGCCGGAGCGGTCGTGATCCGGGAGCCGTACAGCTTCGAAGAGGCGCCCGGCTACCTGATTGCGACCCTCGCCGATCCCGACGGCAACTACTTCCAGCTCACGACGCCCATGCAGCCGCAAGGCTGAAGCGCGCCCGTGGCTCATCGATCCGATGGCGCCGAGTTCCTGATCGTCGGCGCCGGCGCTGCCGGGTGCGTCCTCGCGACCCGGCTGGCCCAGGCCGGGCGGTCCGTCGTGCTGCTCGAGGCTGGCCCAGACCTCCGCGCGTCGGGCGCAGAACTCCGCGCCGGCTGGACGCTGCCCAAGCCGCCGGATTGGGGCTTCGAGTCCGAGGCTGACGCTGCGGGCAACACCGAACCGCTGCGGCGTGGCCGCGGCGTCGGTGGTTCGTCGTGGCTGACGCGCTTCGCCGTCCGTGGTGCGGCCGCCGATTTCGACGCCTGGGCAGCCGCCGGAAACGTTGGCTGGTCGTTTGACGAGCTCCTGCCGTCATTCCGGCAGCTCGAATCCGACCTCGACTTCGGTGACCGTCCGTGGCATGGGGCGTCCGGACCGATCCCGATCACCCGATATCCCGAGCATGAGCTCGCAGACATCCACGCCGCGTCGGTCGAGGCCGCGATCGCGGTGGGGTTCGAGGCGGTGGACGATCACAACGCGCCCGCCGCGGTCGGCATCGGACGGATCCCGATGAGCTCGCGGAGTGGCGTCCGGGCCAGCACCGCGGATGCCTACCTGCCTCTCGCACCCGCAGGCTACCTCTCGATGCGGAGTGACTCGCCCGTGGCGAAGGTCGAGGTCGAACGCGGCCGCGCGATTGGCGTCCGACTCGCCGATGGCACCTCCATCCCTTCCGAGCGGGTCATTCTCGCGTCCGGCACGTACGGCAGCCCGGCGATCCTCATGCGCTCGGGCGTTGGCCCGGCCCAGCACCTCCGCGAGCTGGGTATCCCGGTGCTCGTCGATCTGGCCGGCGTGGGTGCGAACCTGGCCGATCACCCCAGCGTCGACGTCACGACCGACTGGCAGGGTGTCGCCCGGGACGCGCCACTCCTCCACTCGATGGCGACCTTCCGCAGTGAGAGCGCGGAGGCCTCCGATCCGCCGGATCTCATGCTCTGGACCACAGATCCACGCGGTGATCCCGCAAGCTTCGAAATCGACGCCCTCCTCCTCAAGCCGCGCTCGCGTGGACGCGTGCGCCTGCGCTCGGCCGATCCCGCAGCCGCGCCGCGAATCGAGCTTCCCGGACTGAGTGACGCCCGGGACGTCGCGCGCCTGTCCGAGGCCTACCGGCGCGGCTGGGATGTCATGAACGGTGATGCCCTGCGGCGGAGGGGTGCCCGGCCGTCGTCGCCTCTGCCGGGCATCGACGGCGAGCTGCGGTCGTACGTCGCCTCGAACTCGTATTCGGTGCCGCACGTGGTTGGGACGTGCGCCATGGGGCCGGCAGGCGACGCTGGTGCCGTCGTGAACGCCGCCGCCCGGGTCCACGGCGTTGATGGGCTCTACGTCGTCGACGCCTCGATCATCCCGCAGCCGACGGCCGGGTTCCCGCACATCATCACGATCGCGCTTGCGGAGACCATCGCGGCGCGGATGATCGCGGGCTCGTAGGGCGGCTTCTCGGGCGCGCTACGGCGCAACGTTGTGGTTCAGATGGAAGACGTTGTCGGGGTCCCAAACCCGTTTCAACGCGGCCAGGCGGCCGACCGTTTCGTCGCCGTAGAGCGCTCGGGTCTGCGCCGGTCCGGCATCGGAGTTGCCGTTCGAATAGCCACCGGGAAGCGCGTCCGGTGAGACGATGGCCATCGCCCGCCGAACCCAGGCAGGGCCAGCTTCATCGCCGGTCGCGTCGGGCCAGCCGACATCGGCGCTGACGTCGAATCTCGCCTGCCGACCGACGAAGGCCGTCGACTCTGCCGGGACCCTGCGGATCGCACCGCCCTGCGCCGTCACCGAGACCGATCCCTCGTCCGGCCCTCCGCGGACGTGCTCGATCAGCGCGTCGAGGACGGCGGCCGAGAGGTCATTCGCATAACCGCTCAGGATGAACGAGCGACCGCCCCAGGCCATCGCGAGGTCGTTCGAGGTCTGGACCTCGAGATACTTCGCGCTGCCCGACGTCACGGAGACGGGCGCGGGTCCCGCGGTCAGCGGCGCGACGTCGCGATCGACATCCTCGGCACGGCCACTGTGGTTGTAGGACACGATCACGATCGGCTGGCCGGCCACCGAATCGGGATAGTCGCCCTCGGGGACCGCGCGCCCGATCGTGTAGATCATCGAGACCGCATCGGGCGCGGAGTCCGCGAAGTCGCGGAACGTCGCCCAGACGTCGTGCGCCTGTGAGGCAGGGTAGATCCGCGCGCTCCGATGGAGCAGCGGCCCAAACTCGTGGAGCCCGAATTCGAACGCCGTCGCGAGCCCGAAGTTCCAGCCCGCGCCGCGGATCCCCCAGAACAGCTCGGGTTCCTCGATCGCGCTGGCCCGGACGGTCCGTCCGTCGGCCGTGACCAGCTCGACGGCTCGAAGACTGTCGATCGTCAGCCCGAAGTTCCGCTGGAGCCGGCCGACGCCACCGCCGAGCGTCAGCCCGGCGACGCCGGTGTGGCCGATGACGCCGACAGGGCACACGAGGCCGTGCGCCTGGGCGGCGATGTCGAGCTCGCCGAGGAGCGCGCCACCATTCGCCCGAGCGCTGCGCCGCTCCGGGTCAACCGTGACGCCCGGCATCGCCGAGAGGTCGATGACGAGGCCGCCGTCGCAGGTCGAGTGCCCAGAGGCGCTGTGGCCGCCGCCGCGAACCGCGATCTCGAGGTCACGCTCGCGGCCGAAACGGATTGCGCTCGCGACACTCCCGACGCTGTCCGGGCGAGCGATCGCCGCCGGGCGGCGGTCGAAGACGGCATTCCAGACGCGTCGCGCGTCGTCGTAGCCGTCGTCGGCGGGGCCGATGACCTCGCCGCCAAACGCGTCACGGAAACGATCGAGGTGGTGGCGTGCCAGGGCGGCGGTCTGGGTCATGACGGGCCATCTCCCTCCAGGGCCAGATCGTGGGTCCTCGTGCCGAGGTTACCCTTGGCACGACATGACCGACGAACACGAGCATCACCATCACGAGCACGTCAGCTATCCCGATGCGGTTCGCAACTACCGGGCAGACCGGGACGAGATGTTCCGGAGCAATGCCGGCAGTCCGATCCCCGTCGGCGACCGAGCCGCGTTCACGGGCCTGCCCTACTTCGAGGTCGATGAGGCACTGCGTTTCGAGGGCTTGGCGCTGGAGCCATACAGCGGCGACGAGCCGGCCGACTTCGAGATCCCGACGACAACCGGCCAGCTCCGCAGTGCTCGACGCGCGGGCGCCTTCCACTTCGAGCTCGACGGGACGCCCGCCAGCCTTACGGCGTACGTCTTCGAAGCTGACGGGTTCGACAAGAGCTCAGTGTTCGTGCCGTTCCTCGATCGCACCTCCGGGACCGAGACTTATGGTGCCGGCCGCTATCTCGATCTCGAGCGCGAGCACGACGGCACGTATGCGCTCGACTTCAACCTTGCCTACCACCCGCTCTGCGTGTACGACCCGAAGTTCTCATGCCCGCTGACGCCGGCCGAGAATCGGCTGCCGGTTCGGGTCGAGGCCGGCGAACGTCTTGTGCCGGGTCATTCGTGATCCGCGCCTCGGCCTAGGGCTCCGCGGTCGGTCCGCGACCCAGCGCCGGCAGCCAGACTCCGATCAGGCCCGGGATCCCGAACAGCAGCGCCATCGCCACGATCGCGATCGTCAGGCTGCCGTTCGCGAGGAGGAGACCGGCGACGACCGCGCCGATCGGGCGCGTCGACTGCATGCTCGTTCGGAGGAGTGCGAACACGCGGCCGCGCATCTCTGGCGGGATGAGGCGCATCCGGATCGTCTGCGCCCACGGCGTCAGTGACGAGGACAGCGCGCCCCAGACCGCAAGGATGACGCAGAGCGCGACGACCGGCGGCTCGAGCAACCAGAGGAGCAAGACCAGGCCGCTCGAGAGCAGTGACCACGCGATCGAGCGCCCCAGCGGCCAGCGCCAGTTGACGGCGCCGACGATGAGCAGTCCGGCGAGGTCGCCCGCCGTCAGGACGCTGAGCAGGAGGCCGAACGTCTCGGAACCCGCATGGAGAACGTCGCGCACGTAGAGCGGGATGACAACCGTGACGATGCCGCCCGCGATGTTCACCGACATGTAGAACAGCGTGATCGCCACGATCGCCGGCGCGCCGAGGATGAACCGGATGGCCGGCCCGAGGCCGCGCGACGTGGACGGCGGAACCGCCGACCGGTCGACCTGGTCGACGCCCGCTCCCCGGCCCTCGCGGATCCCGAGGAGGCAGCCGACGAACACGAAGTAGGTGACCGCATCGATCGCGAGCACGAGGGGCGCATCGAAGCCGGCGATGATCAGGCCCGCGAGCCCGGGTCCGATGAGCCCCGAGATGCCGAACGACAAGGACTCCATCGCATTCGCCGTCGTCAGGTCCTCCTTCGGGACGAGCCGCGTGATCATGCTCGGGATGCCGGCCGCGCTCGTCATGAAGAGCAGGCCGTAGATCGCGGCGACGACGAAGAGCTGGGCCGTAGAGAGCACGCCGAGCGCGGACGCGATCGGAACGCTCGCGACGGCCAGGCCACGGATCACGTTGTCCGCCGCAATGACCTTGCGCGGGTCGTACTGGTCGAGGATGACGCCGGCGGCGATGCCGCCGATGATCACCGGCGCCGTGTGGATGGCCGCGAGCCAGCCGACCTCCGTCGGTGTGCCGCCGCGCTCGATGAGCAGCCACAGCAGCGCGACGAACGACATCCCGTCGCCGAGCGCGGACACCGTGGCGCCGGTCCAGAGCAGCGCGAAGTCGCGCTTCCGGAGCAGGGCGAGATAGCGATTCACCCGCAGAGTGTGAGGTCTGGGCGGGCCAGTCCGTGTCACGTTTTCGGCCGCCGACGCTGATGCGTCACGTATGATGCTGCCCGCCGGAGCCGAGAGGTTCGCGCATACGAGGGACTGCGCGAGTGCGCAACCGGTTCGGCCGCACTCGTCGCTCTGTCCGCGCGGCGATGGCCTTGCCGAGTTGATTCGACCGAGCGGAGTGGGCTGGCGGGGCCGGAGGGGCCGTGGCGACGATTCTCAGCGTCCACTCGTTCCGTGGTGGAACCGGAAAGTCGAACACCACGGCGAATCTCGCTGTCATCTACGCCCAACGCGGGAAGCGCGTCGGCGTCATCGACACGGATATCCAGTCGCCCGGCATCCACGTCCTGTTCGGGCTTGCCGGCGACGAGGTCACCGCCTCGCTGAACGACTTCCTGTGGCACGGCCGTGCCATCGCCGAGGTCGCCCAGGACGTCACGGGCGGGATCGGGATCGACGTGCCGGGCCGGATCCACCTGATCCCGTCGAGCATGCAGCCGGGCGAGATCGCCCGAATCCTGCGCGAGGGCTATGACGCGCAACGGCTCACCGAGGGCCTGCGCCAGCTCGTTGATGAGCTTTCGCTGGATGTGCTCCTCATCGACACCCACCCGGGTCTCAACGAGGAGACGCTCCTCTCGCTGGTGCTGTCCGACAGCCTGCTGATCGTCATGCGCCCGGACCGCCAGGACTACGAGGGCACGGGGATCACCGCGCGCGTCGCCCAGGAGCTCCAGGTGCCCCGGATCCGGATCGCCGTGAACAAGTGCCCCGACAGCCTCGATCGCGACGCGGTCGCGAAACGGGTCGCGGAGACCTACGGCTGCCCGGTGGCGGCCGTGCTCCCCCACTCCGACGAGCTGATGCGTCTCGCGAGCGAGGGCATCTTCGTCGCTCGATACCCGGACCACGAGCTGTCCGGCCTCTACGCCCAGATCGCGACCAGCCTGGTCGACGATGCCGCCTGAGGACGAGCGACCACCCTCGCCGCCCCCGGCGTTCACACGCGAAGGCGTCATGGCCGGAATGCCGGCCCGGCGCGCCAGCACGCTGCTCTTCGCGATCGAGAATCGGAGCGCACTGCTGGCGGCCCGCGCCCGCAAGGCGATGGCGCGCTGGGAGACCGAGCGGACGGTCGCGGAGCGCGAGCAGCTGTTCCTCGGCGCATTGGCTGAGGGCCGCGCGGTGCCGGCGAAGGCCACGATCCAGGACATCGACCGGCACGCCAGCGAATGGCGCGACCTCGTCCCGCCCGACCCCGGCCTGCGGGCGGCGCTCATCGGCCGGATCGACGAGAAGTACGGCCTGCCGCCGCAGGCGCGCGCGATCCGGGCGGCGCTCGGCGCCGAGGACCCGGAGGTCATGGATGCCTTTCAACGACAGACGGGCCGGGTGATCACGGATCTCGGGGTTGCTCCGCTGCCCCGCCGCGAGCGCCTGCGCTGGCTGCGCGCGTCGCTCTCGAGGCGGATCGAGTCGCTGCCGCCGTTCTGGCTCGCCTATGCGCTGACGCTGACCGAGACCGTCGGCGGCGGTGTCCTGGCGCTGCCGATCGCCTTCGCGGGCTTCGGACCCGTTGGCGCGACCGTGCTGCTCGTCGTGTTCGGCCTCGTCAACACGCTGACGATCGCTGCGCTCGTCGAAGCGATCACCCGCAACGGGAACATGCGCTACGGCACGGCGTTCTTCGGCCGCCTCATCGGCGACTACCTCGGCCGACCTGGAAACGCCGTCGCGATGCCGGCCCTCTTCGCCCTCGATGCCGTTGGCTTCTGCATCCTGCTGGTCGGCTTCGGCACGACGATCGCGGCGGCGACGGGCCTTCCGGTCGTTGCCTGCGCGGCAGCACTGTTTGCGGTCAATGCCCTGCTGATCTGGCGTGACTCGCTCAACGTGACGGTCGCCCTCGCGGTCATGATCGGGCTGGTCAACCTGGTCCTGCTGATCGTGCTCTCGCTCATCGCGATGTCGGTCCGGGCCCCCGCCCCCACCCACCCGCCGATCGAGCTTGCGCTGAACGCATCGGTCCTCGAGCTGATCTTCGGCGTCGCGCTCGTCGCCTACTTCGGCCACACCTCAGCCGGCCATGCCGCGAAGGTCGTGCTGACCCGCGATCCCGGCGGCCGGCAGTTCCTCGCCGGCAACGTCGCCGCAATGCTCAGCGCGATGGCCCTGTACGTGCTGTTCGTCGTCGCGGTGACGACCGCGGTGGGGGGCGACGCCCTGTCCGGCTACGAGGGCACCGCACTGACGCCGCTTGCCGAGCGCGCCGGTCCCGCGGCAGACGTGATCGGCACGATCTACCTCCTGCTGACGGTCGGCCTCGGCTCGACGTACGTCGCGTTCGGGATCTACAACCAGATGGGCGAGCTGGCCCACGCCTCGTCGACGCTGCGCGGTGCCCTCCATCGCGGCGGCCACCTCGCGGAGTTTCTCTTCCGGGGCGCTCCGCTCGTCGTGATCTTCGCCATCGTGGTCGTCCTCCTGACGTCCGGCTCAATCTCGTTCACCGACCCGCTCGCGATCATCGGCGCGCTGACGCTGCCGTTGCTCGGGGGCGTCTTTCCGATGCTCATCCTCGTCGCGGCGCGGCGGCGCGGCGAGCGCGTCCCGGCGCTGGTGCTCGGGCCGATCGGCTGGCCCATCGTCGCCCTCGTCGTGGGCGGCCTCTTCCTGGCCGGCGTCGTCGTCTTCGGGCTGTGGATCTGGGAGGGTCCGCTGGAGAGAGCCGCAGCCATCGGGATCGGCGTGTCGATCGTCGTCCTCACGATCGTCAGCGTGCGTCGCGGCGCGTTCACGCCGCGCACCGTCGTGGAGTATCGCGTCGAGTCCGGTCCGCCGGAGCTGGGCGTCGTCTCCGTGGTTTCCGCCGGCAAGGCGGTTCCGACCGCGATTCGGGCGTCGGATTTCGCGGGTGAGCGGACCCTCAGTGGACCCATTGGCCTCGTCGCGTCGCCCACGGGATTGCGGAGCCTGCGGGTGGACCTGCCGCCGTCCGTGGCCCCAGAGCTGACGCTGTGGCTCCACGCGGTGACGCCGGACGGCAGCTCCACCGCGACAAACGGCGCGATCGACGTCGCCGTTGGTGCGGAGCCTGCCATTCGTTTCGTTGGCACGGTCGACGAGCTCATCGTCCCGGCCGCTGACAATCCGACCACGCTGACACTTTCGATGTCACCAGGCTCAGTCAGCACGTAGCGGGGAGAGGGAGGCCGGAGTTGGACGGGACGAACGGGAGGGCTGCGCGAGGCGCTCGCCGCGTGGGCAGACTCGGCGCGCTCGCCGCCGTCATCGCGATCCTGGTCGGCTGTGGAGCGACGCCGGGTGGCGCCTCGCCGACCCCGAGTGCCAATCCGACGACCGACAAGCTTGCCCAGATTCTGGCTCGCGGCACGCTCGTGGGCTACGCAGAGCTGGACTACCCGCCGCAGTCGGTCAAGGTCGAGGGCGCAACGCGAACGAACCCGACGAAGTGCCTCAGCAACCAAATGACCGGGGCCGAGGTCACCGGCTTCGACATCGAGACGCACAAGCTTGTCGCGAAGGAGCTCGGCGTTGAACCGTGCTTCGTGTCGCCGACGTTCGGCGAGGTCACCGCAGGCAACTGGGGCGACCGCTGGGACATCGCCTACGCCTCCGGCGCGATCAACGCCCGGCGGATGGAAGTCCTCTGGATGACGCAGCCGTACTACTACATCCCGCAGGTCTTCCTCGTCCCGAAGGACTCGACGGCGCAGGTTCCATCGGATCTGGACGGGAAGACGATCGGGACGTGCACGAGCTGCACGGTCGAGGCCTACCTGCAGGGCACGCTCGTGATTCCGGGCGTCGAGCTGATCCAGAAGGTCAAGGACCCGGTCCTCGCCGGTTACGAGACCGAGTTTCCGGGCATCGAAGAGCTCGCCGCGGGCAAGATCGACGCGTTCCTCGTCGCCGAGCCGGTCGCGAAGGAGGCGATCGCCCAGGGCCTCGCCCTCCGAATTCTCGAAGAGCCTGCCTTCTCGATGTACCCGACTGGCTTCGTGGACAAGGGATCGGGGCTATCGACGAAGGCGTTCTACGACCGCGTCAACGCGATCATCGAGGCGGCGCACGCGGACGGCCGAATGAAGGCGCTCTCGATGGAATGGTTCAAGACCGATTACACCACCCCGGCAGGCGAATTCGATCTCGACCTGCTCGAACAGCACGTCGAGTAGGAGTGCATCACGTGAACGTCTCTCGTCGCGTCGCTGGCGCCGCGATCGCGGTCCTCATCGCGGCCTGCTCGGGCCCGGCCGCCTCGCAGTCGCCGAGCCTCAATCCTTCGACGGACAAGCTGGCCCAGGTCCAGGCGCGCGGGACGCTTGTCCTGTGGACCGATCCGGACTACGCCCCGCAGTCGTTCGCTGTCGAGGGTGCAACGCGTCTCGCCGGCTCGAAGTGCGCGCCGAACGAGATGACGGCGCCGGAGATCTCGGGCTACGACGCGGAGACCGGCAAGCTCGTGGCCGCGGCGCTCGGCGTTGAGCCGTGCTTCGTCGCGACGCCATTCGATTCGATGATCGCGGGCAGCTGGGGCGATCGCTACGACGTCGCCTGGGCGTCCGGCGCGCTGACGGTCGGCCGGATGGAGAAGCTGTACGTCACGCAGCCGTATTACTCCACGCCTGCGTCGTTCTTCGTCCGGGAGGATTCGGCGATCACGAAGCCGTCCGAGCTCAGCGGCAAGGAGATCGGGTCCTGCGCCGGCTGCACCCACGAGTCATACCTCAAGCGAGAGCTCGAGCTGCCCGGCGTCGACATGGTCTGGCTCGTCGACGATCCCGTGATCGTCACGTTCAACACCGAGGTGCCGGGCCTCGAGGCCGTCGTTGCCGGAGACATCGACGCGTTCCTGTGCAGCGCGACCGTGGGCCGGGCGGCGATCGCGAACGGCGATCCGCTACGCGAGCTCGAGGAGGTCGCCTACTTCACCCAGAAGACGGGCTACGTCGATCGCGACCTGACGCTCGAGCCGAAGGCCTTCCTTGCGGCGATCGACGCCGCGGTCAAGGATCTCCACGCGAACGGCAAGCTCAAGGCGCTCTCGCTGCAGTTCTTCGACGCGGACTACACGACGCCGGCCGCAGCGTTTGACCTGTCTGCGGTCGGGCAGGTGGTGCCGTAGAGCGCCGATGAGCCTCACGAGCCGGGTCCTCGGGCCATTCCGCCGCAGCCTCCGGGCCCGGCTCGTCGGCTATTTCCTCGCGCTCTCGACGATCACCGTTCTTGTCGTCGGCGCCATCGTCTACTGGCGAGCGACGGGTGACCTCACGGCGTCCGTCTACGAGCGCCTCGACGCCGTCGCCGGTCTGAAAGCCGACGCGCTCGACCGCTGGATCGACGAGCAGAGCCGGAACGTCGTGTTCGTCGGGGTCATGCCCGGCGTCGGCGATGACGCCCGCGTGTTCCTCGACTCGACATCCGGCGCCGCGGCTCGCACGGCGGCCGAGGCGAGCCTCCGCGAGATCCTCGCGACCGTCGTGTCGCAGACGGCCGATGCCGAGGAGATCCTGATCCTCGACCTCGACGGCACGATCCGCATGTCCACGCTGGCCGACCACGAAGGGCTCTCGCTCGCCGACGAAGACTTCTTCATCACCGGTTCATCGCACACGAACGTCCAGAACGCCTATCGCTCGAGCCTGACCGGACGGCCGACGATCACTGTCGCGACACCGCTCTTCGACCAGGACGGCAAGGGCCAGCGGGTGGCGATCGTCGCGGCACACCTCAGCCTCCAGCGGGTCGATCGGATCGTGCTGGACCGCACGGGGCTCGGGGCGACTGGCCAGGCCTACCTCGTGGGCACCGACGGCGTGCCCATCCAGGGAACCGGTGGCGTGACCGGGCCGCTTCACTCGACGGCCGTGGACGCGATCGTTGCCGGTCAGAGCGGCCGCGGCCTCTACACGAACCCGGACGGCACGCCCGTCATCGGGGTCTACTCGTGGATCGAGGACCGGAACGCCGGGCTGATCGCCGAGATGAGCCAGGACGAGGCGTTCGGTTCGGCGCGCCAGCTCGCGCTCGTCATCGGCATCGTGGGGCTCGCATCGGCGCTGCTCCTGGCGGCCGGCATCTGGGTCGTCGCGCGGCGCGTCACGCGGCCGATCCTGTCGCTGGCTGCAACCGCGAGCCGCGTCCAGGGCGGCGATCTCGAGGCAACGTCAGGCTTCCGCTCGGACGACGAGGTCGGCGTGCTCGCCACGGCGTTCGACGACATGACCGCCGAGCTGCGCGAGAACGTCGCGACCCTCGAGCGACGGGTCGTCGAGCGGACGGCCGAGATCAGTCGCCAGAAGCAGTATTTCGAGGCGCTCGTCGAGGTCAGCCCGGTCGCGATCGTGACGATGGACCGCGATGAACGCGTTTCCGCCTGGAATCCGGCCGCGACGACGCTCTTCGGCTACACGCCGACGGAGGCGATCGGCAAGACGATCGATGACCTCATCCTCGGCTCGGACGAGCTTCGTCAGGAAGGCCACGACCTCAGCCGTGCGGCGACGGAGACCGGCCGCTCGCACCTGATCAGCCAGCGGATGCGCAAGGAAGGATCGGCGATGGACGTCGAGATCGTCATGGTCCCGCTGATCGTGGACGGCGAGCACATCGGCTTCTATGCGATCTACCACGACATCACGGAGCTGCAGGCCGCGCGTCGCGAAGCGGACTCGGCGAACCAGGCGAAGAGCGCGTTCCTGGCGGCGATGAGCCACGAGATCCGGACCCCGATGAACGCGGTCATCGGCATGAGCGGCCTGCTCCTCGACACGACACTGAACGAGGAGCAGCGTGACTACGCCGAGAGCATCAGCATCTCGGGCGAGGCGCTGCTCACGATCATCAATGACATCCTCGACTTCTCGAAGATCGAGGCCGGCCGATTCGAGCTCGAATCGGTCCCATTCGACCTCCGTCGAACCGTCCGGGCGGCTGCTGACCTGATCCGTCCGAACGCCGCGACGAAAGGGCTCGAGCTGCAGATCCACGAGCTCGGCGAGGCTCCGCCGCAGCTCCTCGGTGATGCCGGCCGCATCCGGCAGATCGTCCTCAACCTCCTGTCGAACGCCCTCAAGTTCACGGAGCATGGGCGGATCGATCTGACGATCGAGGCGACGCCGCTCGACGGCCGCTGGCAGGTGAGCATCTCGGTGAAGGACACCGGCATCGGCATCACGCCCGGCGGGATGGGCCGCCTGTTCCAGTCGTTCAGCCAGGCCGACGCGTCGATCGCGCGGCGTTATGGCGGAACCGGGCTCGGCCTCGTGATCAGCCGGCGGCTGGCCGAGCTGATGGGCGGCTCGCTCACGGCGGAGAGTGCCGGGATTCCCGGCGAGGGCAGCCGCTTCGACCTGTCGTTCGCCGCGGATGCCGCCGCGGCGGAAACGCTCAAGGCCGCAAGCGCCGGTGACGGGCGTCAGGTTGCCGCGGCCGTCAACGGTGGTCGGCCGATGAGGATCCTCCTCGCCGAGGACAACGCGATGAACCAGAAGCTGGCGATGCGCCTGCTCGAGAAGATGGGGCTCAGCGCGGACCTGGCCGTCAATGGACTGGAGGCCCTCGCCGCGGTTGAGCGCACGCCATACGACGTGATCCTCATGGACGTCCAGATGCCCGAGATGGACGGCCTGGAAGCCACGCGCCAGATCCGGGCGGCCGGACCCGCCCATCGGCCGCGGATCATTGCCATGACCGCGAATGCGATGGAAGGCGATCGCGAAGCCTGCCTCGCGGCCGGCATGGACGACTACCTCAGCAAGCCGATCCGGCCCGAGGCGCTTGCGACCGCGCTCGGTGGGGCAGCGGCGCAGCATGAAACGACGGCGACCGCGTGACCGATCCGCGGGCGGAGTTCGAAGCCGCCCAGAAGAGGATCATCGAGCTCGAGGCCGACCAGGAGCGCCTCAGGCGCAGTCAGCAGGTCCAGGCCGCGCTGTACCGGATCGCGGACGCGGCCAGCGCCGTCCCGGATATCGACGCCTTCTACGCGACGATCCACGAGATCGTTTCGAGCTTGATGTCCGGCGAGAACTTCTACATCGCACTCTATGACGACGAGCGCAGCATGCTGAGCTTCCCGTACTACCGCGATTCAGTCGATACCGACTGGCCGGAGCCATCGCAGTGGGACCCGCTCGGCACACACTTCGGCAGCGGCCTCACCGGCTACGTCCTCCGAACCGGCCAGCCCCAGCACGTGCCGGTCGAACGCTGGAACCAGCTCATCCAGGCCGGCGAGATCCAGCTCGTCGGGTCGCAGGGCGAGGACTGGCTTGGGATCCCGCTCAGGGCCGAGGGCCGCGTGCTCGGCGTGCTCGTCGTCCAGACCTATCGGGCTGGCGAGCGCTATTCGGACGACGATCTCCGACTGCTCAACTTCGTGGGCCAGCACGTCGCCACCGCGCTGATCCGGTTCCGCGGCATCGACGAGGTTCGCCAGCGGAACGCCGAGCTCGCGGTGATCAGCGAGATCGGTCTCGCGCTCTCGAAGCAGCTCGACTTCGAAGCCATCCTCGAGCTCGTTGGCCGGAAGATCCGCGACATCTTCGACGTCCGTTCGATCTCGATCGGCCTGCTCGATCCGGCCGCTCGGCTGACGGACTGGGCCTTCGCGCTCGAGGAGGGCCGGCGGATCTACAGCGACCCGCAGCCGATCGACACCGGCCTCACGCGGCTGGTCTACGAGACTCGCGGGCCCGTCATCGTCGGGACGCTCGCGGAGAGCGAGACCAAGGGCGTGGTCTTCCTCGGCGACGTGAAGCACGAATCGTTCCTTGGCGTGCCGATCTTCGCCGCCGACAAGGTCATCGGCGTCATCGACCTCGAGAGCCTCGAGCGCCACGCGTTCGACGGCGGAGACGCTCGCCTGCTCTCGACGCTCGCCCAGAGCATGGGGGTGGCGCTCGACAACGCGCGGCTGTTCGACGATACGAAGCGCCTCCTGGCCGAGACCGAGCAGCGCAACGCCGAGCTCGCGGTCGTCAACGAAATCGGCACCGCGCTCGTCATGCAGCGCGACCTGCAGGGCGTCCTCGAGGCCGTGGGCGACCGGGCCGTCGAGGCGCTGGGGGTGCGCGGCCTCTCGATCTGCCTCATCGACCCGAAGACCGACGAGCTCCGATTCCTGTACTGGATCGACGAGGGTGTCCGGAACTCGAGCCGCGAAGGCATGGTCCTCGGCGACCCTCTTTCCGCCCAGATCCTCAGGACCAAGGAGCCGCTGCTCCTCAGGTCCGCGGAAGAGGCCGCCGCGCGGGGGACGCCATTCGCGGTCGGGGGCACAGAGGCCTACCTCGGCGTCCCGATTCCAGCGGGCGATCGCGCGATCGGTGTGTTCGCCATCGGTTCGACCGAAAAGAACGCGTTCGACGAGGGCCATGTCCGCTTCCTGTCGACCCTCGCCTCGAGCATGGGCGTCGCACTCGAGAACGCCCGGCTCTTCGACGAAGCGAAGCGCCTCCTTTCCGAGACAGCGCAGCGCAACGCCGAGCTCGCGGTCGTCAACGAGATCAGCAACTCGCTCGTCACGCAGCGGGACCTGCAGGGCGTCGTCGAGGCGGTTGGCGACCGGGCCGTCGAGGCGCTCGGCGTGCGCGGCCTGTCGATCTGCCTCCTCGACCCGAAGACGGGCGAGTTCCGCTTCCTGTACTGGATCGATGGCGGCATCCGGAACTCAGCCATGGAGGGCTCGCTCCTCAGCGACCCGCTTTCCACCGAGATCCTCCGGACGAACAAGCCCCTCCTTATCCAGTCCGCCGACGAGGCGGCACGGCAAGGCATGCCGTACGCCGTTGGCGGCACCGAGTCGTACCTCGGCGTGCCGATCCCGTCGGGCGATCGCGCGATCGGTGTCTTCGCGATCGGCTCGAGCGACCCGCGTGCGTTCGACGAGGGCCATCGCCGCTTCCTGTCGACGCTCGCCTCGAGCCTCGGTGTCGGCATCGAAAACGCGCGCCTCGTGCTTGCCCAGAAGGAGAGCGAGGAGCAATACCGCCGGCTCGTCGAGGAGCTGCCGCTCGCGATCTACACCGACTACCCGGATGAGAGCTCGACCTCGAAGTACGTCAGCCCCGGAATTGTCGGGATGTTCGGCTACTCGATCGAACAGTGGCTCGAGCCGGCCTTCTTCACGAAGGTCATTCATCCCGACGACCGCGATGCGATCGTCAGGGAGGTGCGATCGAATCTCGTCGGAGGCGACCAGAAGTCGTCCTACGAGTACCGGATGATCGCCGCCGATGGTCGGATCGTCTGGATTCGTGACGACTCGTGGATCGTGCGAGATGAGGACGGGAAGCCGATGCATGTGCAGGGCTTCATGCTGGACATCACCGCGCAGGTTGAGGCCGCTGCGGAGATCCGGCGCCGCAAGCAATACCTCGAGGCGCTCATCGAGATCAGCCCGGTGGCGATCGTAACGATGGACCGAAACGAGGTCGTCTCAGACTGGAACCCCGCAGCAGCCCGGCTCTTCGGCTACCGCGCCGAGGAGGCGATCGGGCGCTCGATCTACGACCTCCTGTTCCTGCCCGAAGAGCGCGATGAAGGCGAAGCGCCCACGCGACTGGCTGACGAGACCGGCCGAGCCCAGCTGATCGGGCAGCGTCGTCGTAAGGACGGCGCGGCCGTCGACGTCGAGATCGTGATCGTGCCCCTGATCGTCGACGGCGTCCACACCGGCTACTACGCGATCTACCACGACATCACAGAGCTCCAGGCGGCGCGCCGCGAGGCGGATGCGGCGAATGCGGCGAAGAGCACGTTCCTCGCGTCGATGAGCCACGAGATCCGGACGCCGATGAACGCGATCATCGGCATGAGCGGCCTGCTGGTGGACACGGACCTCAATGACGAGCAGCGCGACTTCGCCGAGACGATCCGCACATCCGGCGAGGCACTGCTCACGATCATCAACGACATCCTCGACTTCTCGAAGATCGAAGCTGGTCGCCTGGACCTCGACATCCACCGCTTCGATCTGGCGGCAACGATCGAGGGCGCCCTTGACGTCGTGGAGCCGATCGCCGCCGGCAAGGGCCTCGAGCTCACCTACTCGATCGAGCCGGACCTGCCGCGCTGGTTCATGGGTGATGCCGGACGGCTGCGTCAGATCATGCTGAACCTCCTGTCGAACGCCATGAAGTTCACAGACGCCGGCGAGATCGGCGTTGCCATCGGCGGTCAGCGTGTTCGCGGCGGCGGCTCGCCGAGCTGGGACCTGTCGCTGTCGATCGCCGACTCCGGGATCGGCATTCCGGGCGATCAAATGGACCGGCTGTTCCGCTCGTTCAGCCAGGCCGACGCGTCGATCTCGCGCCGCTATGGCGGCACCGGCCTCGGGCTCGCGATCAGCCGTCGCCTGGCCGAGCTCATGGGCGGGAGCCTCGTGGCCGAGAGCAGCGGGTTGCCCGGCGAGGGAAGCACATTCACGTTGACGCTCCGTCTGCCCGAGAGTCAGGCGCCCGAGTCCGAAGGGGACGGCAGCGGCGCTCGAGCTGCGGAGGTGGTGCTGGCCGGCCGCACCGCGTTGGCCGTGGACGACAACGCCACGAACCTGCGAATCCTCGTCGCGCTCCTCGAGCGGCTGGAGCTCGACGTGACCGCAACGACGTCACCGACCGAGGCGCGTGACCTGGCCGCGCAGCGTCACTACGACGTCCTGCTGACCGATCTCCAGATGCCGGCGCTGGACGGCATCGAGCTTGCCGCGGCGATCCGGGCAGCCCGTCCCGACGACCCGCCGCGCGTGATCATCGTGTCCTCGCTGGGACATCGCGAGCACGAGGCCGAATCCGCCGGTGCGTGGCTCGCCAAGCCCGTCAAGCCGGCCGCGTTGCGCGAGATGCTGGTCCGCGTCCTGGGCGAACGCGACGGTCGGTCGAGGACCGCCACGACGAAGTTCGTTGCGGACGCCGACCTTGGCCTTCGACATCCACTTCGAGTGCTGCTCGCGGAGGATAACGCCGTCAATCAGAAGCTCGCGCTGCGCCTCCTGAAGGGCATGGGCTACGAGGCCGACCTCGCAATTGACGGGTTCAAGGTGCTCGAGGCGCTCGAGCGGCAGACCTACGACCTCGTCTTGATGGACGTCCAGATGCCGGACATGGACGGGCTCGAGGCGACGCGTCGGATCCGCCAGCAGATGCCCGAGCGTCCCGTCAGGATCGTCGCCATGACCGCGAATGCGATGGAGGGCGACCGGGAAACGTGTCTTGCGGCGGGCATGAATGACTACCTCTCGAAGCCCATCCGGCCGGACCTGCTGGCCGCGGCCCTCGCGGCGACGCCGGCGCTGACAGGCGCGACGGAGGGCGGCGCGTGACAGACAACGTTCGGTCGGTGGACCCAGCCGCTCTCGATCGTCTCCTCGACATGACCGGCGGCGATCCCGAGTTCCTCGATGAGCTGGTGCAGACCTTCCTCGAGGACGCGGTCGTGCAGCTCGACGCGATGCGCGCCGCTGCTGGAAGCGGCGCGGTCGAGGACCTCGTCCGGCCCGCGCACTCGCTCAAGAGCAACAGCGCCAACATGGGCGCGGAGCGGCTGGCCGAGCTGTGCCGGAGCCTCGAGACCGACGCCCGCGGCGGAGTCGTGGACGCGGCGGCTGACCGTGTCGCCGAGGCGGCGCGGGAGTTCGATCGAGTCCGAGCCGAGCTCGCCGCGCTGCAGGCGGCGCGATGACCGACGGTGCCGGGCGGGTCCTTGTCGTCGACGACGAGCGGCTCAATCGGATGCTGCTGCGGCGGGCGCTGGAGGCTGAGGGTCGCGACGTCAGCGAGGCTCCGGACGGCCGGGCCGCCCTGGGCCGGCTCCGCGAGGAGCCGTACGACGTCGTGCTCCTCGACATCGTGATGCCCGAGCTCGACGGCTACGCCACCCTGGCTGCGATCAAGGCCGATCCCGCGCTCGACCATATCCCGGTCATCATCATCTCGGGCGTCGACGAGCTCGAGAGCGTCGTGCGCTGCATTGAGATGGGCGCGACGGACTACCTCACGAAGCCGTTCGAACCCGCGATCCTCCGCGCGCGCCTGGAGTCGTCGCTTGCGGCGAAGCGGCTGCGGGACCTCGAGCTCGAGTACCTCGAGCAGGTGTCGCGAGTGACGGGCGCCGCGGAGGCCCTCGAAGCCGGCACCTTCGCCGCCGATGGGCTGGCCGAGGTTGCCGCGCGCACGGACGCGCTCGGCGTGCTCGCCCGGCGCTTCGCCACGATGGCCGCCGAGGTCAAGGCCCGCGAGGAGCGGCTCAAGGCCGAGGTTCGAGAGCTGCGGATCGAGATCGACCAGGCGCGCCAGGCCAAGCGCGTGTCCGAGATCACGGACACGGACTTCTTCCGCGACCTCCGGTCACGCGCAACCACCCTCCGTCAGACGGTCCGCGGCGACGATCGCGGCCAGGCTGAGTAGGCCCGCGCCGGCGACGGTTCAGAGCTGGGTTTGCCTAGGTCGAGTGCTTCTGCAGGGCCGCGATCATGTCGCGTGCCTGGTTCCGGTCCTTCTCGTTCGGCTCGAGGTGGTCGGCGGTGATCCCGCAGTAGATATCGTGGATCGCGCGACTCATGGTGTCCTCATCCGTGACCGCGACGCCATGCTCGTGGAGCCACGACATCGTGTCGCTGTCGCCTGGGAGGTGCATCGCTTCTGCGAGCGTCTGGCGTGTGCTCATCGCGTCCTCCTCGCGTACGCGTGCGCTGGACCTCGAAGCCTACTCCGGTCGCCCTCGATTGGGCCTCAGTGGCACCGCCGTCAGGACGTTGAGCTCACCGAGTCGCCGGCGTGGACGATGTGCTCGAACTGGCGCCACAGCACGATGACGAGCAGCGCAGAGCCAGCGAACCCGAACCAGAACGGCGTTGTGAGGCCGAAGCCCTTCGCGATCAAGCCGCCGAGCGGCGTGCCGATGACCATGCCACCGACGATCGCGACGCGGTAGACCCCGCCGACCCGTCCAAGGAGCTCATCCGGCACCGCGCGCTGCCGGACGACCGTGGACGTCGTACCCCAGATGAAGGCGTGGGCACCGAAGACGACGAACGTGGCCAGGACGAGCTCTTGCGACGTCGTCAGGGCGAGGATCAGGTGCGTCAAGGTTTCGATGACGAGCCCGACGCGCATGATGTCGGCGAGCGAGAATCGCCGCTCGAGCGGGCCGTAGAGGACGGTCCCGGCGACGCCGCCGATCGCGATCGCGGTCGTCAGGAGACCGAACCCGACCTCGCTCATCCCGAGCCGGTCCGTCGCGTAGAGCACCAGCACTGACCACGCAGCTCCGAACGTGACGTTGAAGGCCAGGATCGTCAGGCTCAGCGTCCGCATCGGCGGGTGGGCCATCAGCCAGCGGAACCCTTCGACGAGGTCGGCCACGAAGCTGCTCCCCTGCCCCGCCGGCTCGCGCGGCGCGGTGACGACCCGCGAGATCAGCACGGCGCCGAGCGCATAGCACGCGGCGTTCGTCGCGAACGGCAGGGCCATCCCGACGGCGAACAGGAAGGCCCCGATCGGTGGCGTCAGCAGCTGGTTCGTCAGCAGGAACGCGCCCTGCATGCGCGAGTTCGCGATGCCGAGATCGCTCTTGGCGACGAGGCCCGGGATGAGCGTGCTGCTCGCGGAGTCGGCGAAGGTTTCGGCCGTGCCCATCGCAAACAGAGCGACCAGGACGACGACGATGTTGACGCTGCCGGTGGCAATCGTCGCGACGAGGACTGCGAGCACGAGTGCGCGGCCGGCATTCGAGAAGATGACCATCCGCTTGCGATCGAAGCGGTCCGCGAACGTCCCACCGATGAACCCGAAGAGGAAGACCGGCAGGTACTCCATCATCAGGGCGAGGGACACGAGGAACGGGTCGCGGGTCTGTGAGGCGATGAGGAGCGGGCCGGCAGCGATCACGACGCCGTCGCCGACGTTATTGATCAGCGCGGCGGAGAGCAGCCAGCGGAAGCTCCGCCCGAGCCGCTGCGGGGCGATGACGTCGAGGATGCGGCCGGGCAGGAAGCGCACCGGCCGGAGGATAGGGCTAGCCGGCGGTCACCAACACGGTGTTGCCGTCCGGATCATCGACGAGACACATGTAGGCGTCGAAGTTCGTCAGCCAGGGCGCCCGGCGGCCGTGATACCCGGCCTCGATCAGCTCGGCCCACTTCGCGTCGACGGCGTCGTTGCCCTCGACGAAGAACTCGAGCATGATCCGCGATCCACCGACGGGCGCCTCGCGATTCGGGTCGTTCTTGTCGAATGTCGTCGACCAGATGATCGTTCGGCCGTCTCCGATGTTCACGCCCACGTCACGCTTTTCGTCGTCGCCCGGCTTGAACTCGACTCCGAGTCGCCGGTAGAACGCCAGCGAACGTGCGATGTCCTCCACGAGTAGGACGACCATCGTGAAGCGTGGCTTCGGCATGCGGCTCTCCCTCATCCGGATTCTGTCAGGCCCGTCCGAAGACAGATACCCGATTCGATGCGGGAACGATCGAACTCCCCCGGCGACCCGGGGCCGTCGAAACCGTGGCGTCGAGCGGCCGCCATGGACCGGCGGACGCCCGCGATGTGCGATCCCGATGAGCCGCTCGCCGTGCGAGCGAGCCAGGATGGCAAAGGCCTCCCTGTCGCCGCGCTGCGCCTGCTCGACGAGATCACTATCCACAACCACCGCCCCAAGTGTGGCGTCCAGCGGGGACGCGTTCCACTACTCCAGAGGAGGCGAGCCCCGGGAGCGTTCAATCGTCGGAGCCGCGTATGGTCCCCGGGCGGGAAGCAGCGGATCGCCGGCGAGGCGAGACCCCGCCGGCGACAGATCGGTGACGGCGAGCGTTACCCCGCCCTAGCCGCGCAGCGTTGGACTCAGGGTGAATGCGATCGCTATCAAGGGTTGTACAGGTGGGCTCTAGGGAAGCTCGCGCCAGCCACGAGGACGGTGCCGTCGAGCAACAGGGTGGCCGTGGTACCGCTGCCCGACGCGAAGGCGACGTCGGTCCACGACCCGGTGCGCGGGTCATACACCTCCGCTGAGGACCCAGATCCCGATCCCCCATATCCGAGCATGAAGCCGCCGACAACGAGCACCCTGCCATCGGCCAGGAGGGTGGCTGCCTTGTAGGCATCTGGCACGAGCATGCTCGCGGTCGTCGTCCAGCGGCGGCTCACCGGGTCGTATAGCTCCGCCGAAGACGATGAATCAGAGTGAAGGCCGCTGCCGCGATAGCCGCCCGCCACCAGGACCGTGCCGTTACCCAGGAGGGTGGCTGTGTGGGAGTAGCGAGTCCCGATCATGCTTGCGATGGGGGTCCAGGACCCGGTGCTCGGGTCGTATAGCTCGGCGGTATCGCCGCTGGCCACGAGCACGGTGCCATCGGGCAGAAGCGTGGCGGTGTGACCCTCCCGAGCGCCCATCATGCTCCCGGTGGCGGCCCAGGTGCCGGTCCGAGGATCGTACAGCTCGGCGGAAGCCAGGCCGCCATCGCTGCTGCTGCGACCGCCGGCCACGAGCACCGTGCCATTGGGCAGCAGGGTGGCCGTGTGATGGGAGCGGCCCTCGATCATGCCCTCAGTGGCGGACCAGGTCCCGGTCCGGGGGTCATACAGCTCCGCGGAAGCGAGGCCCTCCTTAAATCCGTAGAGCTGGCCGTCGCGGGTGGCCATGCGGCCGCCTGCCACGAGCACCGTGCCACCGGGCAGCAGGGTGGCCGTGTGATGGGAGCGGTCCTCGATCATGCTGTCGGTGGCCGTCCAATTCCCGCTGTCCGGGTCGTAGACCTCTGCGGACGCAAGCGTGCGGAGGTAGACGCCGCCGCCAGCCACCAGCCCTCGACCGTTGGGGAGCAGCGAGGCCGTGTGGTCGGCGCGGGCCTGGTTCATGATCCCGGTGCTTGTCCACCCTGGTGCCGCCGCGGCTGGAGTCGATGTCGAGGCGAGAAGCGAGGTCGAGGGGGTCGGCGTCTTGCCGACGTTGTCTTCCGGGCGCAGGGTGGCGATCGCGGTCGCCGTCAGGAGGACGACTGCCACAGCGGCGGCCGCCACGCGAAATGGCGTAAACATTGTTGGCAACCTCCGCACCGGCGACTTCCGCCGACGCTGGTGATAGAGCGGCAGTTGATCGAGGACGGAGTCGAGGACGCGGTCCGGGAGCCGGTCCGCGCCCACCTCCAGCCACGAGCGGACGATGCGGGTCGTTTCGCGTTCGGTCTTCACCGGGTCGCCTCTTGAGCTGTCGGTCTGGCGTCGGCCTCGAGGGCCGCGCGAAGGGCGCGCATCGCGTAATGGAGACGTGATCGAACCGTGCCGAGGGGCACGCCGAGAGCTTCGGCGATCCCCTCGAGCGGAAGGTCGAGGTAGTGGTGCAGGACCACGACCGCGCGATGGTCGATGGACAGCCGGCGAAACCCGCGCTCGAGCTGGTCGCGATCCACGACGTCGCTCAGACCTTCGCCTGCCGACGGATCGTCGTCCGGTAGCAGTCGGAGGTTCGGGGTCCATTGCCGGGTCCGGCGGGCCTCGGCGTAGCAGGCGCGCACGAGGAGCCGGTACGACCAGGCGTCAAAGTGCGCCGGGTCGCGAAGCTGCGGAAGGTCCTGCCAGATGCTCAGCAGCGCCCGCTGCGTCGCATCCTCGGCAAGCTCGATGTCGCGCAGGATCCTGTGCGCCACCGCATGGAGCCGATCGCCGCACGCGACGCTGAGGCTCGCGAAGGCCTCCTCATCGCCACGCTGCGCTCGAATCACGAGTTCGGCATCCATGTCCGAACGGTACGGGCGTCAATGAGGGCCTGACGACTCAATCTTCGGCGGCGTAGTGTTGCGCCGTGGCCCGCTACACGTTCGAAATCGACATCGCCGCCCCACCTGAGGTTGTGTTCGACCTCTGGACGAACCTCGACCGGATGCAGGAGTGGATCCAGGGCATGACCGGCGTCGAGGAGCGGACCGGGTCGGTAGACGCCGTCGGGTCGCGATACCTCGTCCGCTTCGGGCCCGTGAGGAGCTGGACCGAGGTCATCGAGGTCGACCGGCCGAAGGTCTTCGCAACGAAGTTCGGGAACTGGTATCTGCGGGGCCGCAACCGCGCGACGCTCGAGCCGACCGGCACCGGCACGAAGCTGACCCAGGTCTTCCAGACCGAGGGCATCGTCCCAGCGATCACGTCGTGGATCTGGTCACGCGGGTCGTACAGGGGCAGCTTCCGCGGTGAGCTCGAGGACTTCGGACGCCTTGCGGAAGCAGAGGCACGTTCGGCCGGTCGCTAGGCCGCGGAACCCCGACCGGTCGACGGGCGTAGAAGTCCCATGCGACCGATCGTGAGCGCTCTCTTTGCCCTCGTCGTGCTTGCCTGCTCTGGCCCGACACCGACGCCGGCGCCGTCCCCGACTCGGATCGAGCACCTCAGCAAGGCCGGCATCCTCGTGGGCGACCCGATCGAGATCTCGGATCTGTCCGGGGAGATCGTGTTCGACGACTTCGAAGACGTGTACGTCATGGACGTCGATGGTTCGAATGTCGTCAAGGTGGCTGGCGATCCCGCGGGTGACGAGTTCGACGGGGCCTGGTCACCCGACGGCGAGTGGGTGGTCTATCGCGACTCGACTCGGGGGATGAACGTCGACGACGAGATCTATGTCGTTCGCGCGGACGGTACTGACGCGCGGAACCTCACGAACAACCCGGCCAACGACTGGGGCCCGGACTGGTCCCCGGACGGCTCGACGATCGCCTTCAACTCCGATCGCGACGGTGGCAAGCTTCGCGGCTTCCTGATGGACCCGGACGGTTCGAACCTCCGCCAGATCGACCACGATGGCTGGCTGGAGTACCCGTCCTTCTCGCCTGACGGCAAGCGCGTCGTCTTCGAGGCCGCGGACGGCCCGACCTACGGGCTCTTCATTGCCGACATCGCGACTGGCGCAGTCACGTCGCTCAATGACGCGCCGGGTGACGACAGCTGGGCCGCCTGGTCACCCGATGGCTCGATGATCGCGTTCACGACCGAGCGCGATGATTGCACCTTCTCGACGGACCTGGAGTGCTGGGACGCCGGTCGGGATGGGCCGCATCACGACATCTGGGTTATCGACGCGGACGGGTCCAACGAGCGCCGAGTCACGCCCGAGATCGGCCAGTTCGTTGCGTGGTCGCCCGACAGCCGGTACCTCCTGATCTCGGGCCACGCGCTGTTCGTCGTTCGCGTCGACGGCACCGGGCGACTCGAGCTCCACGCCGAAGGGATCAGCCAGGCGCTGGGCGGAATTCCGGACTGGCGCTGAGGCTCACGGGCCGTTCGATCCGCCGCGCGCCGGCGCTCTCTGTTCGTCACGGAGCCTGAGCGACGCGGTACGCTGCCGCCAATGCAACCGGCCCCGCCCCAGGGCGACCGGCCGGCCGAGCGCGTCGTCTCGCGGACGTTCCTCGCGGAGGCCGTCAGCCGCGTGGGCGATGCGATTTCGGTCGTCGCGTTGCCGCTCACCGCGGTCCTCGTCCTTCACGCGTCCCCGGCTGAGCTTGCTCTAATCGGCGCGGCGCAGGCGCTGCCGATTCTTGTGCTAAGCCTTCCGACCGGAGCTTGGGTCGATCGGCAATCCCGGCGCTGGCCGTTGCTCGTGACGGCCGATCTCGCGCGGGCCTCGCTGGTGGGATCGATCCCGGTGCTGGCCGTGCTCGACCTTCTCAGCATTCCGCTGCTCGCCCTCGTTGGCCTGCTCGTCAGCGCGGCCGGCACGTTCTTCGACCTGGCATACGCAGGCTGGCTCCCGCGCCTGCTGGCCGGCGACGCGCTGCACCGGGCAAATGCGAGGATCGAACTTGCGCGCTCGTCCGCCTTGGTCGTCGGGCCAGCCCTCGGCGGTGCCCTCGTCGCGGCCTTGACGGCGCCCATCGCGCTTGTCGGTGATGCCCTGTCCTTCGTCCTCTCGGCGTTGGTCGTCGCTTCCATCCGGGCGCTCGAACCCCCGCAGCCGAGCCCTCAGGCGCGCCGGTCGAATCGCACCGAGCTCGCCGCCGGCCTGCGATTCGTCATGAGACAGCCGATCGTTCGCGCGATTACCGCGACCGCGGGTATCAACAACCTCGCCCGGGCGATCGCGATGGGCATCGCGGTCCTCTACCTGGTCGATGTCGGCGGGCTGTCGCCAGCAGAGGTCGGGCTTGCGTTTGCAGTTGGAAGCACCGGATACCTCGCCGGCGCTGCTGTCGCCCGGGCAATGTCAGTCCGCCTCGGTATGGGGCGCACGATGCAGCTCGGCGTCGGCTTGTTCGGACCGTCGATGCTGCTATTTGCGGTCGCCCCGCAAGACCTCATCGGTTGGACGTTCAGCGCGATGTTCTTTGCAAACGGCTTCGGGATCGCCGTTCACAACGTCAACCAGGTGACGCTCCGGCAGACACTCACGCCGGATCACCTGCGGGCGCGGGTTGCGGCCGTGTTCCGCCTCGTGATCTTCGGCGCGATCCCCGTCGGCACGGTCATCGGCGGACTCGTCGCGGAGGCGTTGGGCCTCCGTGCGGCGCTCGTCCTATCTGGGATCGGCCTGCTCGCCGGCAGCCTCCCCTACCTTGCCGTCCGGATCACTCGGCTGAGATCCTTGGATGATCTCGGCGCGGGCCTCAGCCCATCGGCACCCGCGTGATCCAGTATTTGCCGTCGGTGGCGCCGAAGCGGGCGTTGACGACCCACAGCTGACCGCCCGCAAACGCCGCGGTCGTCGGGATTTCGAGGTTGAGATCGTTCGTATCGAGCGTCGCCACGAACGGCACGGCGCCGCCACGGATCGAGTAGAGGTCGATCTGGGCAAGCTGGTTGCGCACCACGAACAACGAGCTGCCCACCAGCTCCAGGCCATCGGCAAACGTGACCGAGCCTGCAGGCAGCAGCTCCACGCTGCGGCCGGACGTCGGGTCCACGGCGAAGAGCTGGCCGGTCGTTGAGTTCGGGATGATGAGCCAGCCCCCAAAGGCGACGATGCCGTTCGCGTTGAAGCCGCCGACGTAGGTGAATGGCGGCTGGATGTCGACCGTGAAGGCGTCGGCCGGGTCCGGCAATCCGCCACCCGCAGCCAGCGGGATCACCAGGACCTGTGGGATGAACGAGTCGGTCGCGTACACGGCGTCGTTCGTCACCGCCACGTCGTTGATGAAGCCCGATGAGAAGATGTAGGTCTCGAGGAGCTGGCCGCTGGACGCATCGTAGGCGCGTACCTGACCGCTCGGCCCGCCCGCAACCCAAAGGCGGTCCGCCCCGGCCTCGTAGTCGATGCCGACCGCCGGCCCGGATGCACTCTCGACGAAGTCCTCGTTGACGTCGCCCGTTCGAAGGTTGATCTGCGCGATCCCGCCATCGGCGAGCGAGCCGACGTATGCGGTCAGGCCGCGGCCCACGGTGATCCCTTCGGGGCTCCAGCCGTCGGGCAGGTCGATCTGCGCAGGGAACGGGGCTGCCGCGAGGGACGGCGCAGCCGTGATGGCCACCGCAATGAGCGCGGCGAACGGGGAAAGCCAGCGACGCATGGGGCGGGTCCTCCTAGGCGACAGGCGCCGGCCGGGGCCGGGCGCCCTGCACGGGTTCGATACCTGAACCTACGCCTGCACGCATGGGCCGGATCCGAGCGGCCCGGATCGCGACGTTTCAACCGCGTTTCAGTTCGTTACGGGACAGGCGCACTGCGATGACCTGGCGGATGCGACTCCGAGACGTCGGGGAATTCACGCACAATCGCGGCAACGCATGAGGAGCAGCTGATCGCCGTGATCATCGACGTCCACACGCACATGTTCACGCGGGCCTGGCTGGAGCTGCTCGTTGCGCACGGCGCTCCGTACCGGATCCAGGTTCGGCCGGACGGCCGGGACGAGATCTTCCGAGGCGACACACCCGTCGTCTTTCCGCAGCCGGGGCATTTCGACTACGACCTGCGGCTGAAGGCCATGCACGCCGCCGGAATCGACATCTCGATCGTCTCGCTAACGTGCCCGAACGTCTACTGGGGCGGCGAAGCCGTCAGCGCCGATGCGGCGCGCTCCTCGAACGCCTCGATGGCGGCGGCGCAGGCGACGCACGGCGATCGAATACGGTGGCTCGCGTCCCTGCCCTGGCAGTTCCCCGTACGCGCGATCGCGGAGCTCGCGCGCTCGTGCGACGAGGGCGCGGTTGGCGTCATGGTCATCGCCAACGTCGCCGGCATGAGCCTGACGGACCCCAGGTTCGAACCCGTGTGGGCCGAGATCGACCGGCGCGGCCTGCCGGTGCTCGTCCATCCGGGCGAGCCGCCCGGGAGCGATCTCATGGACATGGGCAGCTACGACCTCTCCTGGTCGGTGGGCTTCATGTTCGACACGACCCTCGCGCTGACCCGGATGATCTTCGACGGCTTCCTCGATCGGCATCCGAACGTGAAGCTCATCGCTGCCCACGGTGGCGGCGCCCTGCCCTATCTCATCGGTCGCTTCGAGAAGGGCGACGCCGTCGAGCTGCCGGAGCGGCGCCGGATGACCGCGTCGCCGACCGAATACCTGCGCCGGTTCTGGTACGACTGCCTGACATACGACGCAGGCGCCCTCCGCTACCTCATCTCGGTCGCCGGCCCCGAACGCGTGCTCTTCGGGACCGATTGGCCGCACCAGGTTCACGATGTCGCCGGGTCACTCGCGAATACGGGCGCGCTGCCGCCCGACCAGCGAGACGCGGTTCGGAGCGAGAACGCGCGCCAACTGTTCGCGCTCTGAGCGCGTAGCCGACGGCCGGTACGCCGGAATCAGCGGCCGGCCGGGACCGCCCCGAACGCGCGCTCGAGCTCCGCGACGTCGATCTTGACCATCTTCAGCATCGCCTCCATCGCGCGGCCGGCGGCTTCGCGATCAGGGCTCGAGAGCATTTCTGGCAGCTGTCGCGGGATGACCTGCCAGGAGACACCGAAGCGGTCCTTCAGCCAGCCGCAGACGCTCTCCTGGCCGCCGCCGGACAGGAGCGCGTCCCAATAGCGATCGACCTCGGCCTGGTCCTCGCAGTCGATCGAGAACGAGACCGCCTCGCTGAACTGGAAGTCCGGACCGCCGTTCAGGCCGATGTACGACTGGCCGAACAGCTCGAAGTTCACGGTCAGGACCATGTCCTTCGGGCCGCTCGGCGTCTCCGCCGGCGAGCGATCGACGCTCAGGATCCGGCTGTCCGGGAAGATCGACGTGTAGAGCTTCGCGGCGGCTTCTGCGTCACCGTCGAACCACAGGCACGGGCTGATCTTCGAGAGTCGGGGCATGTCGCCACCTCCGATCGGTATTCAGGCGTCGGTCGGCCACGATTGGCGACCGTAGCTCAGAACGTGAAGCACTCCGAAAGATCGCCGAGCGACTCAATGCCGTCGCGCGGTGGCGCGGGTGGCCCGGCGATCGCGCCGGGTGCGGCTGCCTGGTAGTTGCCGCCGACCGGCGTCCCCGAGTCGAACACGTGGTTCACCGAAGCCAGCGTCGGCAGGCCGAACGTCTTCTCGATGAACCGCAGGATCGAGGCGAACTCGTAGGTCTGGCCCTCGAGGTGCCCTGGCTTCGCCCAGGGCGAGATCACCCAGGTCGGCACGCGGACCCCGAGCCCGAATGCATCCACGACCGGTGGGCTCACGTGGTCGAAATACCCGCCATGCTCGTCGTACGTGATGATGTAGACCGAGCTGTCCCAGAGCTCCGACTCGCGCAGCGCATTCACGTTGTCGGCCTGCAGGTTCATGCCGACCTGGACGTCGGCCGGCGGATGCTCATCCCAGCCGCGGGCGTAGCTCGGGATGACGAACGAGACCTGAGGCAGACGGCCCTTGCGAACGTCGTTCAGGTAGGCGCCGCGGCTGCCGCGCGTCCGCATGTCGTGGGCGTAGTTCTTCCAGAAGACCGCGACGTTATCGGTGTTGCCGTAGGGCACGCTGTCCCAGCCGAGGTTGTAGATCTTCCAGGTCACGCCGGCGGCGTCGAGGAGGTCGAGGATCATCGGGTGGTCGAAAATCCCGTAGCCCCACATGCCGTTCGTCGTGATGCCGCCCGATGTCCCGGCCATCAGGTAGAAGCGGTTCGGCCACGTTGGGCCCGCCAGGGAACAGAAGAAGTTCGCGCAGAGCGTCGAGTCCTCGAGCAGCGAGTAGTAGAACGGCAGCTCCTGGTCCGTGTAGTAGCCCATGGCCCAGATCCCTGAGTGGGTCATGAACCCGTTCATCGCTCCGCCGTTCATCTGTCCATGGACGGAGTCCCAGTCGTGGGGCACGTCCTGCGTCTGGAGCTCGGTGAAGCGATACGGCTCCACCGGATCCGGCGTGCCGCCTGGGTTCGGCTGGCTATAGCCGGGCGGCGGCCCGAAACCGGCGGCCTGGACGGACGGCGCGTATCCGAAGTAGTGGTCGAACGAGCGGTTCTCCTGCATCGCGACGACGATGTGCTCGATCGGCGTGTCGGCGGCCTTCACGGGCCGCGGCTGGATCGCGGTCGTCCACAGTCCGCCGCCGGCCAGCGCGGCCCCGGTTGCGATCGATCCCTTGAGGAACGTGCGGCGTCCCAGCCGGGGGGTGCGGAGCGCGGGGCGTTGGGGGTCGCTCATCGAAGCCTCCTTCGAACAAGTCGATGGACGCATCAGGGCGCGGGGTCGCGACCAGCCTACGCCGGTCATCGGATTCGGTCTTCCGATGCCATCATCGGCCGCCGCGCTACGTGATCAGCGGGTTGATGAACCAGACTTTGATGAGCTCGCTCGCGATCGTATAGATCAGCGGCGCCATGGCGATCAGGACCGCTCGGCCGAACGCGAGCGTGTCCTGGAAGGGCCACGTCGTCATCTCGCCGACCACCTTCCGGAGGGCCGTCAGCGTCGATGCGCGGTTGTTCAAGTGGGCCGCCTCGGTGTCGCTGGTCTCGGCGCTGCCCAGGTCCCGCTCGTAGATGGCGCGGAGCTTGGCGTTCAGGCCCGCGAGGACCTGCTCCTTCGTGCGCTCCATCTGGCGATGGACGCCGCGCAGGGGCAGGATCAACGCAACGAGGCTCGCCGCGGTCGCGAGCAGGAGGATGCTCCAGCTGACCGGCGCGCTCGGGCGTCCGAAGCCGATGAGCAGGATCACGATCAAACCGGCCGGCGCGAGCGCGGTCGCGAGCGCGATGTTGCCGAACGGCAGCAGGTTCGTCGTGTCGAAGACGTCGACCTTCAGCTCCTCGCGCGATAACCGTCCAAGCGCGATCGCGCGGCGGATCGTCGACACCACGAGGCTGACCGCCGCCCAGCCGACGATCGTGTAACCGGCCAGGACAGCGACTCGACCAAGCGCCGTGCCCGGTAGCGGCATCGGGAGCCCGGTCACCGGATCGTCGATCGGCAGCTCGGAGCCGAGGCCCACGAACAGGCCGACGACGACGAGCGCCGCCCCGCCAAGCACCGTGGCGTCGATCAGCAGCCGGAGCGGACCGAGCCTCCGCGCGTAGCGCCCGAACTTCCGAGCGTCGATGTCCATGACGGCCTTCAGGTCATCGAGCGAACGCTCGATGAACACGTCGACGAAGCGCGAGATCGCGACGAGGTAGAGCACGGCGGCGATGACCGTCCAGCGTCGGACAGCGGCAGCCGGCTCCAGGAGCTGGAGGGGCTCGGTGTCGGCGAGGTCCTCGGCGAGCTGGCCCAACGCCGTCAGGACGACCGCAGCGACTGCGACGACGTTTGCGTTCTCGACGGACCAGCGCGATTCGAGGCGCCGAAGCACGGGGGGCACGCGTCCGCCGCGTTCGGCACGCTTCGCGGGCTCTCCGATCGACGACTCGGCCACGACCACTCCCCTGCTGGTCGATCTCGTTCGGCGCGGATTGTAGCCCGCGTCCGACGCCGCCCGACCCTCTACGATGGCCGGGCTTCGATGCGAATGGACGTGCCCGATCTGGACGTCGCTTCCATCACCGCCGCCGTCGAGGCGCGCGCGGCCGCGACCTGCGGTGATGACCTGGCGCTCGCCATCCGAACCCTGCGTCGCCTGCCGCCGGCGCGCTGGGCCCTCGAATGGCAGCTGCCGTGGTGGCTCGGGCGCGCCTGGGAGCTCGAACCCGAGGTCGCGGAAGCACTGGTCGTCGGAAACGTCCTCGGGCTCGTGGCGATCCGCCTTCGCGACGACCTCGACGACGGCGAGGTGCCAAGGGACGACGTTGAGGGTGCCCGGCGGGTGAGCACCGTGCTGTTCGACGCCGCGCTCGACGCGTATCGCGATCGGTTCCAGCCAACGTCGCCGATCTGGCCGTTCCTCGACCGAGCGATGGCGGAGTTCCGCCACGCCTCCGACGGTCGAGCGCTGCATGCGCGACGCCTTGGCGGGCGGGCAGCGCCGTTACGGATCGGCGCGTTTGCCGTGTGCCTCCTCTCGGGTCGCTCGTATGCCCGCTCGGGCCTCAAGGCCTGCCTCGATCACGCCCTGGCCGCCCTCGTTCGCTACGACCAGGTGTGTGATTGGGAGGCGGATCTCGAGGCCGGTCGCTGGAACGCGTTCGTCGCGTCGCTGGTCGATCGGCCGCACGACCCGGAGCACCGCGCGGCGAATCGCTCGGCCGTTCTGGCGGCGCTCATGACGCGGGGAGCGGCGCGCACGGAGCTTGAGCTGGTTGCGACGGATTCGGCCGCCGCCGCCCACCTGGCCGGGAGGCTCGGCTGCGCACCGCTGGCGGCATTCCTCTTGGATTACGCATCCCGTGCGAGTCGCCAGGGCGAAGCCCTCGACGCGCACTACCGGATGGCGGCGACGACAGCCGCACAGATCTTCTTCGGTGGCCTTGTCGGCCGCCCCACGCAGGAGGTTCGAACATGAAGGACGACAACGGCAACACCGGCGAGCACGAGCCGTACGGGTTCATGGAGCGTGAGCTGGCGTTCAAGCTGCTCGCGTCGCACGCCCTCGTCGATCACGAGTTCTTCAATTGGCTCCGCGACGACCCTGAGAACGCGGCGGCCCACCTTCACATCCGGCTGACCGACGCGGATCTCGAGTACCTCCGCAAGGAAGTCGCGTGGGACGAGATCGCGAAGGTCGCCGAGCCCGTTCGCAGGTCGCTCAAGCTCGAGATGGTGACGAACTCCTGGTAGCGCGCCGATGACGAAGCCGAACGACCCGGTCCCCGCACTCGACCACTACGAGAACGGGAACATTCGTTTCCGTGGCCAGAACCTCGACGGCGAGATGCACGGCGCCTGGCAGTTCTTCCGCAAGGACGGCAGCCTGATGCGGAGCGGGGCCTTCGAACGGGGCCAGCAGGTCGGGATCTGGCGCACCTTCGACCGCTCCGGCAAGGTCATCAAGGAGTCGAGCTTCTCGAAGGCCCGCAAGGGGGCTTGACAAGCGACTGACCGACGGCTTTAATAACCACATTGTTTCATAACGTAATGGTTATGCCATGACCGTCGACCAGCTCAGCAACGTGTTCGGCGCCCTCGCCGACCCCACGCGGCGCGCCATCCTGGCGCGTCTCGCAGACGGCGACCTCACGGTGTCCGAGCTTCGCGCCCCCTTCACTGTCTCGCAGCCGGCAATCTCGCGCCACCTCAAGGTGCTCGAAAGCGCCGGCCTCATCTCGCGCAGCAGGCGGAAGACCGCCCGGCTGAGCCACCTCGAAGCCGAGCCGCTCCTCGAGGCAACGACCTGGCTGGCCCGCTACAAGGCCTTCTGGGACGAGCGCTTCGACCGGCTCGACGAGCTCCTCAAGCGCCTCCAGCAGCCCCCGAATTGACGACTCTGGAACCACGGAAAGGACGGACATCGACGATGGGTACGACCGAGATCACCGTGCCGGAGGGCACGCCCTTCATTGAGATCACCCGCGAGGTCGCGGCGCCGCGCGCGCTCGTCTACCGCGCGTACACCGATCCGGAGCTGCTGAAGCAGTGGCTGGGCCCGCGAAAGTACGAGATGGTCGTCGACCGCTGGGACGTTCGCGACGGCGGTGCCTGGCGATACGTCCATCGCGACGATGCCGGCAATGCATACGGCTTCCACGGCGTCTTCCACAGCATCGCGCCGGACAACATGGTCCAGACCTTCGAGTTCGACGGCGCACCCGGCCATGTCTCGCTCGAGAAGGTCGTCTTCGAGGACCTCGGAAACGGTCGAACGCGGATTCGGAACCACTCCGTGTACCAGTCGGTCGAAGCCCGCGATGCGATGGTCCAGGCCGGCATGGCGGAAGGCGTGAACGAGGGCTACGAGCGCCTCGACGAGCTGCTCGCCCAGCTCGCGGTTCCTGTTGGCCGGTGAGGGCAATGAACAACGTGATGTCGGAGTACGCGCCGGTCGAGACGACCAACCTCGATCGGTACGGGTTCCCGGAGCTGCCGTGGAGCCGGCCTCACCGCGTCCTCGAGGGTGGCACCCAGGGACCCGAAGTCACGTGGTTCCTCGGCACGGTCTCGCCGTCAGGCCGCCCGCACGCGGCGGGCGTCGGTGCCGTCTGGTTCCAGGGTGACCTCTACTTCACCGCAAATCTCGACACACAGAAGGCGCGTCACCTCGCGGCGAACCCGGAGTGCACGATCTCGGCGCGTCTGCCGGGCATCGACCTGGTCTTCGAAGGCACGGCCGACCTCGTTGGCGACGAGGCGACCCTCAACGAGCTCGTCAAGATCTTCAACCGCGGTGGCTGGCCCGCCACGGTCGAGAACGGCGCGTTCATAGCCCCCTTCAGCGCGCCGAGCGCTGGACCGCCGCCCTGGCACGTCTGGCGGATCCGCTACTCGACAGTCTTTGGCGTCGCCACCGAAGAGCCGTATGGCGCAACGCGCTGGCGGTTCGCTGGCTGAGCCTCTCCCTCCCCCGTCTTCCCGGCGCCGGCTGCGGCAGATCTCGCAGCCGGCGCCTCCCGTTTCCAGGGGCAACGGCGCGCTCTTGCGCGCGGTGCGATGATGCGGCCATGGGCGAGTACGGTGTCGGGATCGGCGATGGGCCTGCGGGTCAGGTTGGCGGCGGTGGCGGTGGGCCGGCAGGCGGTACGAACCCGTTCGCTGACGGCAACACGGACGTCGGCGCCGCGGTCGGCCACTTCGTCAACGACAGCATCCACACGCTCTCGACCCTTTCGCCGGTCGAGCTGCTCGTGCTCGTCGTCATCCTGTTCCTGGGGTTCGTGATCCTCAAGCGCGTGATCTGAGCGAATTCGGCGCCGAGGCGCCGTCAGGTCTTCGGCGTGATCCGCACCATCGGAATCGCCCGCCCGGTCTGCTCGGGATAGCCGGCGAACCTCGGGATCGTCGCGACGTGCTGGTCCCAGAGTCGCTCTCGCTCCGGGTTCGAATCGCCCTCGGCGACGGCCGCCTGGCCCTCGAACACGCGGCCGTCGGCTTCGACAGACACCGTCGGATTCGCACGAACGTTGGCGACCCACTTCGGATCCGTGGGCGCGCCTCCGGCGGTACCGGCGACGACGTAGGCCTCGCCGTCGCGCGAGAAATTGAGGATGTTGCGGCGCGCCAGTCCGGTCTTCGCGCCGGTCGAGGTCAGGAACAGGACCGGCTCGCCCTTCATCCAGCCCTCGGTGACCTGGCCGCCGTGGGCTCGCATGTCCGCGAGGACGCTGTTCTCGAAGGCTTCGGGATCCCAGTCGGCCATGATGCTCGCTCCCCGCTGCGGTGTTGTTGCACCCGCAACTATGCCACGAGCGGCCGGGCCGTGCCTCAGCGGCGGCGAACGACCGGCTTCTGGTCGAGCTCCGCGATCCGGCCCTTCACGAGCCGCGTGAGCACGTCGTCGGGAATCGGTCGCTCCGGCGTGAAGCGAAGCGTGCCCTTCAGTGCCTTGAACGGTTCCAGCTCCTTCGCCAGCTCGGTGTGGTAGCCCATCGGGAAGAGCGAGAGGTGCTTCCTGGCCGCGAGGTACGAGACCACCGGTCGGCCGCGGTAGCGGAGGGCCGGCATGGCGTAGCTGATGGACTCCTCAGCCTCGGGCGCGGCCGCTGCGATGACCTCCCGGAGGTGCTGGAGGGCCGCCCGTTGTGCCTCGGGCAGTGGAGCGAGGTAGGCGTCGATCTCCGGCGACGGTTTCACGGCGTCATGCTTAGGCCATCGAGATGAACACCCGGTCGCGCATGATGTCGATCATCCGCCCGAAGAGGCGCTCGCCGTCCGAGCGGAGCGCGCTGTGCTCGTATTCGTTCGTGATCCATGGCTTCAGTCCGCGGATCGCTGCAGCGGTTTCCTCGGCGAACGCACTCTCGACGTAGAGGTCGTTGCTGTAGATCGTCGCGACGACGGGGACGTCGTTATGGGCGAGTCGCGCCGCGTCGTAGAGGCGCGGCCACGGATGCTCGGCGAGGATCTCGGCCGCTTCGCGGTGGTCGCGGAGCAGCCCGTAGTCCTCCCACATCCAGGGGAAGATGTGTTCCGCCACGAACAGGCGCTCCGAGGCGACTTCATCCGGCAGGAGCCTCGCCGCGGACCAGCGGGTCGCGACACCGTCCGCGTAGGAGGACTCGTGGAGCGTTGCGTAGATCGGGTCGCGCGTGAAGCGCGAGGCATCCTGGGCATCGTGCACGAACGCCAGCGAGCCGAACGGCAGCTCGAGCACGTGGTGCAGGAGCTCGAAGCCGTGGTCGTCACCGAGCCACATCCCGAGCTGCTGGAAGCGCCGGCTGGTCAGCCGATCGCCGGACGGCAGCCGGACGTCCTCCGCGTCAAGTCGGCGGTGAATCTCGGCGACGCGCGCGCGATCGTCGGGGTACCGCTCGAAATACCAGCGGTTCTTTGCGATCACGCGCCGGTACGTCGCCGCATAGACATCGTCGACCGGGCGACCGATCGGCGAGAGGCCGCCGGTCAGATAGGCCTCGCGGAGACCCTCGGGCGCGATCGAGAGATACGTCATCGACGTGAAGCCGCCGAAGCTCTGGCCGAGGACGCTCCACGGCCCGCCACCAAGCTCCTGGCGGACCAGCTCGGCGTCGCGGACGATCGAGTCGGCCCGGAAGTGGGTCAGGTAGCGCGCCTGGTCGGCCGGCGTCTCACCGGGAATGACGCTGCCGACCGGCGTCGACCGACCCGTGCCGCGCTGGTCGATGAGCAGGACGCGGTAGTCCGCGAGCGCGCGCTTCATCCAACCTGTTGGCGGGCTCACCGGGCGCGTCGCCTCGAACCCCGGCCCGCCCTGCAGGAACAGCAGGTAGGGCTTCTTGTCTCCGTCGGGCGCCGTGACCTCGCGCGTGAAGACGCTGATCGACGGGCCTTTGGGTTTCGCATGATCGAGCGGCACGGTGTGCTCGCGCTCGGTCAGCAGGGCGCCTGGGACTCGGTAGGTCACAGCCATTGAACGTCCACGATAGCGAGGCCGGCTACTCGAAGTCGAACTGGCCGGCGAACGAGTCCACGACCCCGGGTCGCGTCGGCTCGTAGATCGCGATCCGGTGGCCGCCCGGGGTGCGGAACGAGCAGGCTGGTCCGGGCGGCAGCTCGATCGTCGCCTCGCGCGTCCAGCCGTGGGCCTGCAGCTCACCGAGGGCGTGGGCGAGACGCTCCACGCGGTAGACGAGGATCGGCCGATCCCCCTTGAGATGGTCGGTCAGCAGGATCGCCGGCCCACTGCCGAGGCGCACCATCGCCACTCGGATGCCTTCGCGATCGAGCGCGAACACGACGCTGCCACCGAGGACGTCACGGAAGTAGCGCATGTCGCCAGCGACGTCATGGCTCGGCGTATAGAGGAAGTCGAGCGATCCGAGCGCCATCCCCACAATCATGACGCGATGTCGCTGACGGGAATCTCGACTGGCCGTGGATCTTGCTGACCCGGTGAGCGCCTAGCGGTCCGCCGCGGTCAGGCGTGGAAGGCTTCGAGCGCCTCTCGCTCCCGTTCGACGGCGCGGGCGTCCTTCGGCGACAGCTCCTCGTACGGCTCCAGCTCGATCCGGCCCTCGCGCGGGGTCCAGCCGGCGACGGCCCGCCCGTCGACGAGCGCGACGCCAACGGAGAACGGGTTCTTCGTCGAGAAGACCTTGCCCCGGTGCGCCTCCGGCAGGATCCCGGTCCGCCGGGCATGGACGAGCAGGTTGTTGTCCCAGTGCGGGAGGAAGCGGACCGGGGCGGGCTCGCGCTCATCCGGGATCGACAGGCCGGCCAGGTCGAAGAGCTCCTTGCCCGCGTCGTCGCGGTAGACCTTGAGCTCGAGGGCCTCCCCTGCCCGCTTCGCATCCTGCACGGAGATCCCGGCCCAGCTCGCAACGTCCCTCCATGACGCGGGCGCGAAGCCGCGCAGGTACGCCCGGACGATGTGCGTGAGGCCCTCGGTCTCGGTCACGCCGGCCGTGCCGATCCAGGCCTCGGCGAGCGCGAGCCGGTCGGCGCGACGACGTTCCCAGGTGCCGGATGGCGGCACGCGCACGATGTCAACCCAGAGCCCGAGGTTCCCGACGAACCCGCGACCCATCTCGCCGAGCTCCTTCACCGTCCTCGGCCCGTTGGCGAGGGCCTGCCGGAGCGCGTCCGCCTTCGCGCGCAGCTCCGCGGCCGGTGGCATCACCGCTGCCCGCGCCGCCCACTCCTGGCGCGACCGGCGGATCGCCTCGGCATACGGCCAGAAGTCGGCCCGCGAGACCATGTGGATCGTGCCCCGGAGCAGCGTGGCCTGGACAACGCTGCGGTCCTCCAGCGCGCGCGTCAGGTCATCTCGCCTGAAGTCCCGCAGTCGTGTCCAGAGCCCGACGTACCCGGACGGCGCGTACTGGGTCTGCAGCCCACCGACCTGCTCGATCGCGTCCGTGATCGAGAGCGACGAACGCTCGAGCAGTAGCTGCCGCTCGAGCAACGCTCGATTCAGCGCGCGCTGGGACAGGACCGGCGGAGCCATCGTCGGACGTTCACGGGCACCTCGCTTTCGCTACCGTGAGCCTACCGTCGGCGCTGGATATGAGTCTTGCAGACGGTCCCAGATCGAGATCAGCGCGTGATCATCAAGTCCCTCGCCGAGATTCCCCACGACGCCACCGGAGCGTGGGCGCGCGAGCGTCTCGAGCGTGACGTCGTGGGCTGGCTGACGACCGTGGCCGACGACGGAACGCCTCAGACGTCGGTCGTGAGCTTCCTCTGGGAGGGTGACTCGATCTTGATCTACAGCGAGCCGGAGACTCCGAAGCTCCGGAACATCGCCCGATCTCCGCTCGTGGGATTTCACGTGCAGTCGGACGGGTACGGCGACCACGCGCTCGTCATCGAGGGCACGGCCGTCGTGGACCCGACCGTCGCCCGGTCAGACGTTCATCCCGCGTACCGGGCGAAGTACGTGGATCCGCTCGCGCACTGGGGCATGGACGAGGGCGACACGGCGCGCGCCTTCTCGGTCGCGCTCCGTGTCCAGCCGCGCCGGATCCGGCTCTTCTAGCCCTCGGGATCGAGCTCCAGCGACGCGGAGTTCATGCAATAGCGGAGGCCCGTCGGTGCGGGACCGTCCTCGAAGACGTGGCCGAGGTGGCCACCGCACGCGGCGCACATCGCCTCGGTCCGGCTCATGAACCAGGAGCGATCGGTCTCGGTCGCCACGGCGTCCGGGGTGGCCGGGGCGTAGAAGCTCGGCCACCCGGTCCCGGACTCATACTTCGTCTCGGATCGGAAGAGCGGAGCACTGCAGCCGGCACAGCGGTACGTCCCCGCCCGGTGCTCGTTCCAGAGGTGGCCGGTGAAGGCGCGCTCGGTGCCCTTCTCGCGGAGGACGTGGTACTGCTGCGGCGTGAGCTGGTCGCGCCACTCGGCGTCGGACTTCGTGACGGTGGTGGTTGGCTTGGTCTCGGTCATGGCTGAATCCTAGGCGCGGCCTGTGTCGGGACCATGACGGCGGCGAGCCTCAGATCGGCGGTGGCTGCCAGCCGCCGAGCGCGTGTTCGATGACCTTCGCGGCCGCGAACGCCTGATCCTCGCGCCAGGGCCGGGCGACGACCTGGACGCCGATCGGGAAGCCGTCCGCGACGCCGCCCGGGACGACGACCGACGGGTAGCCGCTGACGTTGTGGGCCTCGCAGTAGGAATCGGCGTTGTTCTCGGTGTGGGCCTCGTCGTGGCGGAACGGCGGCAACGGCCCGGCGGGCGACACGGTCACGTCGACGTCACGCATGAAGCGCGTCAGCGCGGCGCGGGTGACGTCGACCCGTTCGAGCATCGCGGTGAGCTCCGCGCTCGGGACTGGCGGCTCGTCGTCGAGCCACGTGTACCAGCCCGTGCCCGGCGTCCCGGCGGCCGTGATCAGGCGCCGCAGCCAGGCGTGGCCATCGGCGAGGATGATCGGCCACCACAGCTGCGCGAGCTCGACGATGCCGGGCGGCAGGCGCTCCGCGACCGCCGCGCCGTCATCCGCAAGCGCGCGCGCGGCCGAACGAACGGTCTCGATCGTCGCCGGCGTTGGAATCCTGATCCCGTTGTCGGTGAAGAAGACGACGCGGAGGTCGCGGCTGGTGACATTCGTCGGGTCGCGCAGCTCCATCGGCTGGAGGTGCGGGTCCTCGCCGTCGGGTCCGGCGATGATCGAGAGCGCGAGGACCAGATCGTCCACGGACCGGGCGATCGGCCCGAGCTGCGTCCACGAGCCGACGATCCCGTGGAACGCCGGATTGTGCCCGAACCGCGAGACCCGTCCCTGCGTCGGCTTGATCCCGGCGACACCGCAGTAGTGCGACGGGATGCGGATGCTGTCGGCCGTGTCGCTGCCGATGTCGAGCGGCGACCCACCGGCCGCGACGATCGCGGCCGAGCCGCCGCTGCTGCCGCCGGGTGAGCGCTCGAGGTCCCACGGGTTGTTCGTTCGGCCGAAGACATCGTTGTCGGTGCGATCGGACCACGTGAACTCGGGCGTGTTCGTCTTCCCGATCACGATCGCGCCCGCGGCCTTCAGGCGCGCAGCCACGGTCGCATCGCGCTCGGGGACGCGGTCGCGCCAGCCCGCCGTCCCGGCGGTGGTTCGAAGGCCGGCCGTGTCGATCGAGTCCTTGAGCGTGATCGGAACACCATGGAGCGGCCCTCGGACCGTGCCGTGATCGAGCTCGGCGTCCGCCGCGCGTGCTCGATCGAGGGCATCGTCGGCCAGCGTGACGACGGCGTTCAGCCGTGGATTGACCTCACCGATCCGGCGCAGCAGTGCGTCGACGATCTCGCGGGACGATAGCTCGCGGCGTTGGATCGCCCCGGCGAGCTCGATGAGGGTCAGTTGGTGGATCTGCATGTGGCTCATGGCGGGAACGGCGGTCCGCAGTCGGTCGCCGGATCCCCGGCGCGGGTCTGCTCAGTGACGTGCACGCTCGCGATCATCGCGTCGAGCTGGGTCCGAAAGCGAACAACGTCAGGGCCCTGGTATTTCGCATCGATCGTGTATGCGGAACCGAGCGAATCTGGATTCGCGATCAGCCAACGACGCCATTCGTCCGAGCGGTAGTAGTCGCCCCGGCCGACGGCATAGTCGGTCTGGATCGTTGGCCGCCCATCGACCCGCATGAGCCGCCCGCTTGCGATGGGATCGTCCGGGCCCCGACCCGCAAGATCGCTCCGGGTCGCGCCGATGAGGCAGAAGTCCTCGATGCCACCAACCGAACCGAACCCGATCTCGATCTGGCCGGCCGACAGGCGCTGCTCGTAATGGCAGTTGATGTCGGACGCGGCGCACGGGCCCCACGGCAGCGTCCCAACGATCGCCCACATCGAACCACCGCCCCTGCTGGGCCAGCCGGTCGAGTTTATCGACCACTCGGCCGGGATTGTCATCGCCATCCCCGCGAAGGAGAACTGGCGCGAGGAGCCCAGCAGCAGGCCACTCACTCCGCCGAGCTTCGGTGCGAGGAAGGCGATGCCGCCGACGACCAGGATGCCGGCGGCCAGCCACGGCGCGGCCCGGCGGAGCATCAGCCGAGGTCTTTGCCGTATTGCTGCGTCGGCGCCGCCTTGTAGCCGAGCGCGGTCCAGAACTCGGGGGCATCCGGGGCGTCGTCGCGGACCATGACGTTGACCCGCGGGGCGCCGAGATCGAGGAGGCGCCGCTCAACCTCCCGGACGAGGCGCTTCCCGACCCCGGTCCGGCGGTGCGTCGATGCCGTGGCCACGTGGTAGATCCAGCCACGACGGCCGTCCCACGCGCCCAGTGCGGAACCGATGAGCTCGTCTCCGGCGGCCGCCACGAGGAGCAGTCGTGGGTTTCGCTCCAGGAAACGTGCCAGCGACCGGTCGTCGTCGCCGACGGACTTGAAGCCGGCCCCCTTCCAGAGCGCTCGAAGAGCGTCGCCATCGGCGGCGCGCATGACCCGGATCTCGACCGGCGGCGGCTCGGGCGGCTTCTTCGGCTCGGGCTTCGGGGCGGGCTTCGTCGTCTTTGGGAGCGCAGCCATGCGCGTCGCCAGATTGGAGGTCGGCGCGGGACCCGTTCGAGCGTCCTCGATGGCCGCACGAGCCAGGTCGAGCGAGCCGAACGGGCCTCGAACGAGCGCGAGGCCGAGCTCGTTCGTCTGCTCGTCGTCGACGACCATCCAGCCGCCGGAGGACTGTTCGATGCCGAACCGACCATCGGCGGTCCGGTACCGGCCGGCGCTCTCGCGCTTGAGCTTGGCGGGGTCGACTGGCTGCGCCATCGGTGCCGGGGAACGTAGCATGCGGCCGCCGGATGGCGGCGTGGAACCGAACAGGGCCCGGCGATCGTCAGAGGGCCGTGAACACGATGATCCGCCTCTCACTCGTCGCCCTCGGGCTGGCGCTCGCCGGCTGCGGTCTCCTCGGCGGCGGCAGCGCATCGAGCGTGGAGGGCCGCACGTTCCTCTCGACCGGTGTCACGGTCGCGGGCGCTCCGATGGTTCTCGTCGCAGGCACCCAGATCCGCCTGAGCTTCACCAAGGACGGCTCGATCGGCGCTCAGGCCGGCTGTAACAGCTTCGGCGGCACGTACCGTCTCGACGGTGCGGTCCTCCGGATCGACGGCGGCGGGATGACCGAGATGGGCTGTGACCCGGATCGGATGGCACAGGACGACTGGTTGTTCGGTTTCCTCGGAGGTGCTCCAACGATCTCCGTCGCCGGCAACGAGCTCATCCTGCGCTCGGGCGACACCGTGATCACGCTCCTCGACCGTGAGATCGCCGAACCGGACCTGCCGCTCGTGGGCACGCTCTGGACCGTGACCACCGTCTTCGTTGCATCAGATGCAGGCATGGGCATGTCGGATGTCACGGCGACGCTCGTCTTCAACACCACCGGTCAGATCACGTTCAACACGGGTTGCAATCAGGGCGGCGGGCGATACGTCGTGGACGGCGCCCTGATCCACTTCAGCGACCTCGCCATGACCAAACGGGCTTGCGAGGGCGATGCCGGGCAGCTCGAGGCGGCCGTCATGGCGACGCTCAACGGCGATCCGGTGTGGTCGCTCGATGCGAATTCGCTCACGCTCCATGTCGCGAACGGCGAGCGCGGCCTCGGGCTCATCGGGACGCCCGCCGGGACGCTGAGCGGCTAGCTCGCGGCCGAGGTCCCTCCGGGACGGCTGTCGGCATCGACCCAGGCGCGGTCGAGGCCGAGATGGATGAGCGTCGTGCGATCCGACACGAGCGCCTGGCGGAGCGCCGGTTCAAATGCCGCGTCGTCGTCGACACGAACTCCACGCGCTCCGGCGGCACGCGCCACGGCCGCGAAGTCGAAGGGGCCGAGGTCCGTTGCGATCGGCTCGTGGCCTTCACGATCCTGGTGCATCCGGATCGTCCCGTAGCGTTCGTTGTCGAAGACGAGAACGACGACCTTGGCATGCTCGCGGACCGCGGTCTCGAGCTCGGCGAGGGCCATCCCGAGCCCACCGTCGCCGACGAGCGCGACCACCGCCCGGTCGCGATGGACAAGCGCGGCCGCAATGGCCGCGGGCAGGCCCGCCCCCATGGCGCCGGAGGTCGGACCAAGGAACGTCCCGGGCCTTCGGAATCGGAAGCCGCGTGACAGCCAGCCGCTGAAGTTGCCGGCGTCCGTCGCCACGATCGCATCGTCGGGCAGCACGCGCCGAAGGGTCGCGATAACCCGACCGGGATGGACGCCCGGTCCGCTCCACGGAGCGTCGTCGACCGTCGTGGCGGCTTCGAAGGCGGCGCGATCCTCGGCGTTCGCGGCGCTACGTCGGTCGGCGATCGCAGCGTCGAGGACACCGTTGCCCTCGAGCCTCGCGACCGCGGCTTTCACGAACAGCCGGGCGTCGGCCGCGACCGTGATGTCCGCGGCTTGAAGCTCGGCGCTCGGCCGCACGGGCTCCACGTCCACGTGGGCCCAGCGCGTGGCCGGACCCGGCACGGTCCAGCCAAACGAGGTGATCTCGTTCAGGCGACAGCCGATGACGAGCATCGCGTCCGCCGCCTCCAGCCGTGGCCGGACGGTCGGCGACGCGTAGTAGCCGCTCATCCCGAGATACAGCGGATGGTCGTTCGAGATGACGTCGCCGCGACGCCACGAGGCGACGATCGGCACGCGCAGGAGCTCGGCGAGGCGGACGAGGTCGTTTGAGGTTCGCGCCCGCAGCACCCCGGCGCCGGCAAGGATCACGGGCCGCTCGGACGAGGCGAGCAGGTGCAGAACGGCGCGAACATCGGCATCGTCGGGGCGAGCCGCCGTGATCCGCGGCGGTGAGGCAGTGACGCCCTCGGGCAGCTCGCTGTCGAGCAGGTCTTCGCGCAGCGAGAGGAGCGCTGGCCCCGGACGGCCGCCGAGCGCCTGCCGAACGGCCTCGACGATGGCATCGGCGGCCTCGCGGGCGTCGGTCGGCTCGGCGGCGAACTTGGCAAGGCCGCCGATCGTGCCGGCGAGGTCGACCTCCTGGAACGCCTCGCGCCCGCGACGGCTCGAGTCGACCTGCCCGACCAGGGCGAACATCGGGCTCGAATTTGCGCGAGCGGTGTGAATGCCAATCGCGAGGTTTGACGCGCCAACTGCGCGTGTGCCCATGCAGATCGCGGGCCGGCCGGTCAGCTGACCGTGGGCGTCGGCCATGAAGGCCGCGGCGCCTTCGTGTCGGGTCGCGACGACGTGGATCCCGGCCTCGGCCAGGGCGTCGAGAAGGGGCAGGAAGCTCTCTCCGGGGACGCCGTAGGCCCATCGCACACCGGCGGCTCGGAGCGCAGCGGCGACGGCCTGTGCGACGGTTCGGGGTCCGGCCGGTGGGGCCGGCTCGGGTTCGGTGGCGACCTCGGGTTCGGTGGCGACCTCGGGCTCGGTGGCAACGTCGGGCTCGGTGGCAACGTCGGGCTCGGTCGGTTCTTCCGATTCGACGCTGTCGTCGGCGGCGGGCGCTTCATCGAGCTCCGCGGCGGCGTTGGCTTCGATCGCCTCAGGTTCGGATGCCTCGACGGCTTCCGGGGCGGCAGCGGCTTCGGCTTCGAGCTCGACGTCCGGTTCGTTCGATGCGGGGCGAGTCAGCTCGTCCACGATTCGCGCGGCCTAGCGGTAGTTGCCGAACTGGAGGGGTACGACCTCGTCCAGCCCGCGCAGCCGCGCCATGACCTTCTGGAGCTCGTCCTTGCTCTTCGACGAGACGCGCACGGCGTCGCCCTGGATCTGGCCGTGGGCCTTGGGAAACTCGTCGCGGATCAGCTTGGCGATCTTCTTCGCGAGGTCCTCGGGCAGGCCCTTGCGCAGGCCGATCGTCTGGCGAACCTTGTTCCCGCCCGACTCCTCGAGCTTGCCCCAGTCGAAGATCTTCAGCGACAGGCCGCGCCGGACGGCCTTCGACTCGAGGAGGTCGCGGACGGCCTTCGCCCGGAACTCATCGTCCGTCAGCAGCTCGAGGGCGTCCTTGCCCTGGTCGAGCTGGACCGTCGCGCCACGAAAGTCGTAGCGCTGAGCGACCTCCCGGCGCACCTGGTCAAGTGCGTTCCGGAGCTCCTGGACATCGAACTCGCTGACGACGTCGAACGAGACCTCACCGGCCATGGGCGGGGTGTGCCTCCAGAGATATCGAAGCGCGACGGGCGGTCGCGCCGGGCGATGATACCCGGTCGAGGACCGAGTGAGCTTCGAACGCTCAGCGGGTGTCGAGCGCGTGCAACAGGAGCTCGGCGATCTTGTAGCTGCGGCCGCCACCCATGACGAGCACCACGTCGTTCGGGTGGACCTCGCCCGCCAGCCAGCTCGCGGTGGCTTCCACCGAGCCCGGCGTGGCGATCGGGATGCCTGCGTTCACACGGGCTGCGGCGCCGGCGACGTCCTGCGGCGAGGCGATCGTCCGGTCGGGGTCGCGGCCCGGCCAGATGTCTGCGACCACGACCGCGTCCGCCGTTGCGAGCGCCGCTCCGAGCTCGTTCTTGAGCGCCGCGGTGCGGTGATAGGTCAGTGGCTCGAGGACCGCCCACAGTCGACGGCCAGGTTCGCGCTGCCGGGTCGCCCGGATCGTCTCGTGGATCGCCGTGGGGTGATGCCCGTAGTCGTCGTAGACGACGACCCCGCCACGCTCTCCGAGTCGTTCGAGCCGACGGCCGACTCCGGCGAACGTTGCGAGCCCTCGGACGATCTCGTCAGCCTCCAGGCCGAGGGCCAGCGCAGCTCCGGCCACGCCCAGCGCATTCGCGGCGTTGTGGCGTCCGGCGGTCTGGACGCGGGCCTCGTGCGGTTCCTCCGAATCACCCAGGCCGCGGATCTCCAGGGTTGACCCGTCAGGGTCAAGTCGATGAGGTCGGCCGATGAGCGTTCGCGTCGCGCCGCCAGCCGTGTGGAAGCGCTCTGCGATCCCGCGCCCGTAGCCGCCGAGGCGCTGCGGCGCGACGTCGACGAGCGCGGTCGCGATGAGTCGTCCAGGCCATGCCGCGAGCCGGTCGATGAGCCGCTCGACGCCGGCGTCGGCCACGTTGGCAACGAGCGTCGGGGGTTGGGTTGCGGCCGCCGCGGCACGCTCGAGCCACCGGGCGACCGCCTCCACGACGCCGTCGAGGTCCGCGAAGACGTCCGGGTGATCCCAGTCGACCGACGTGACGATCGCGATCTCCGGGAGGAATGCATCGAAGTTCCCGGCGTACTCGTCCGCTTCGACGACGAAGGCTCCTCCCCTGCCCTGGCGCGCGGTTGCCGGGGCCCCACCGGTCAGCGCGACGGGCAACAGGGCTCCGACGAACGCGGCCGGGTCGCGTCCGGCATCGACGAGCAGGTGCGTCAACCAGCCCGCCGAGGTGCTCTTGCCGTGCGTGCCGGCGACGGCGACCAGCGTCCGGCCGACCGCGGCGTCCGCGACGACCTGCTGCCAGGCCTGGACCGGGATGCCGGCCGAGCGGGCCGCCACGAGCTCCGGCTCATCCGGGGCGATCGCCGTCAGCGCCTTTGTGACCGCGAGGCGCTCCGGTCGGTCAGCGGCGATGTGCGCCGGATCATGGCGCCAGGCGAGCTCGATGCCGGCGCTCTTGAGAGCGACGCTGTATGGCGACGCCCCACCGGGGTCGCAGCCGCTGACCACCGCGCCCGCCCAGTGCGCGTGGAGCGCTGCGGCCGAGGCTCCCGCTCCGGCAGCACCGACGACGTGGATCCGCTCACCTGGGCGGATCGGGCGAGGCGGTCGCGGTGGCTCGAGTCCCGCTCCAACGTCGGCCGCGGAGCGGGTCATCGCTCCGCCCGCTCGAGGAGCCACGCGAGCGCAGCGGCAGCGGCAGCTTCGCGGTTGGCCGCCCGGTCACCGTCCAGATTGAGCCGCCGGACGTCGACGCCCTGGGCATCGGCGAGGCCCAGGTACGTCAACCCGACCGGCTTCGCCGGCGTCCCGCCGTCCGGACCGGCAATCCCCGTTGCCGACACGGCAAGGTCTGCGCCGAATCGCTCGCGGGCGCCACTCGCCATCGCCCGGGCGACCTGGGCGCTGACGGCGCCATGCGTCTCGAGCATGGTCTCCGGCACGCCAAGGAGCGCCGCC
>DASRJS010000055.1:0-21526 GCA_035649355.1 Candidatus Polarisedimenticolia bacterium | reverse complement strand
GCCGCCGTCTCGTCCGGGACGAGCTCGCTGCGTTCGTAGGCGAGGGCCGTCCGTGGCTCGAGGATCGCGACCGCGCTCGCATCGCCGAGCCATGCCGCCAGCTCCTCGGCGACGCGATCGCCGATCTCGGCGTCCCGGGCGAGCCACAGGATCCGCTCCCCCGCCCCGATCGCCAGCGCCGCGGCCAGGTACGTCTTCGCACCGTGGGGCACGGTGGAGACCCCGGCGTGGCGCCCGGACGCGCTGTGCGGCGGCATACCCGCCTCGCCGATCCGCTCGCGCAGCGACGCGAACGCGCCGCTTGCCGCGAGGAGCGGCGGCAACCCCGAGAGATCCGGCGGCCGTCGGCTCGGACCCGCGAGGGTCGCCGTTTCGTGGACTTCGGCGATGTGGCGGTCCCGCCCACGCCGGCCGCGCATCACCGGTCCGCGCAGGGTCGCCGGCCGCGTCGCGTGCTCCGTCACGGCTTCGTCTCGGGCGGCAGGACCTTGCGCCAGCCCGTTCGGGTCCGCCGCACGCCGTCAGGCCCAGGTGGGCCGTCGACCTCGCCGGGCGGGGCGAGCAGGTCGGAGTCGGCCGGCCGAAGCTCGAACATGTTGAACCGGTTCGCGGCCTTGTTCGTGCCGTCGCGCGCCCAGGCTTCGACGGCATCGGCCGCCGCGTCGATGAGCTCGGGCAGGCGCGCCGTCTCCTCGACGTCGAACCGCGACAGGACGTGGTCGATGAAGCTCCGATCGGGCGCCCCGATGCCAACGCGCAGGCGGCTGAAGCCCTCGGTGCCGAGCTCGTCGATGATCGAGCCCAGGCCGTTGTGGCCACCCGGTCCCCCGCCCTCGCGGAAGCGCAGCTTGCCGAACGGGAGCGCGAAGTCGTCGACCACGACGAGCATCTCGGTGAGCGGCGCACGTTCCCGCGCCAGGAGCTTGCGAACCGCCAGTCCGGACTCGTTCATGTAGGTCAGCGGCTTGGCGAGGACGACGTCGAGGCCACGGAAGCGTCCCTGGACGATGGACGAGGCATCGCGATTCCGGCCACGTCCGGACCAGCCGGCGCGGTCCGCGACCTCGTCGAGGACCAGCCAGCCGATGTTGTGCCGCGTCTTCGCGTATTGCTCGCCCGGATTGCCCAGGCCGACGACGATCTTCACCGCTCTCCCGTTCGCGCGACCGGCTCGAACGCCCGCCCGCGACACGCCAAAACGGCCCCGAGGGCATGAACCCGGGGCTTGCGCAGGATGGTACCCGGTCGGATCGCGGTGAACCCGATCGCGCCTTCGAGGGCTATGGACAGGCAGAAGAGCGCGATTGGAGAGCCCTCGAACCCATGTCCCCTCGCCTTGGCATTGCCGTCGACCGAGATGCGACAGCCCCACTCCACCGCCAGATCGAGACCTCGATCCGCGACCTCATCGCTGAAGGCCGCCTTCAGGCCGGAATGCGGCTGCCGAGCGTCCGCGGTCTTGCGGGGCAGCTGGGCGTCGCTCGCCTCACCGTCCTGACGGCATACGACAACCTCGCGGCGGACGGCTGGACGCGGGCTCGGACCGGGGTCGGGACCATCGTTGCGGACCGACCCGCTGATGGGCTGGCGGCGGAGCCTCCGGGCGCGGCGCCGGCGCCGGCACCGGTCCGCCCGATCTCGACCGCGCGTCCGACGCTGCTCGGCGGCTGGCGCAGCGGCCTGCCGCTGCGTCGAGGGCTGACCTCGATGCCCCGCTACGACCTGCGGGCCTCGGGTCCGGCGATCCCCGCGGTCACGGTCGGCGCGTCGTTCGAGCGGATGCTCCGCGACGCCTGGCACGACCTCTCGGGCGGGCTCGCCGCCGGCACCGCGGACCCGGCCGGCGATCCGGTCCTTCGCGCGGAGATCGCCGCGCACGTCACCACGACGCGCGGCGCGCGCTGCGAGCCGAGCCAGGTCATCGTCGTCAGCGGCCCGCTCGTCGGGGCGGCGGCGGCGGCACGCCTGTGGCTTGGGCCGGAGCGGCGAGCGTTCGTCGACGACCCGGGCGAGCCGCGCCTTCGGGCGTCGCTCGCATTGACCGGAGCGGAGATCGAAGCCCTCGCTTCGGACGGCGGTGGGCCGCTCCTCGAGCCGGACCGCGGACCCGCCGCCCTCATCGCGACGAGCGTCTCCATTCGCCCGTTCGATGGCGCCGACGCGCCGCTGGCACGTCGAATCCGGCTCCTCGCGTGGGCACGGGCCGCGGGGGCGATCGTCCTCGAGGACGCTCGCCTCGAGGATCTTCGCCTTGCGCCTCCCATCAAGAGCCTCCAGGGTCTCGACGAGGACCGCCGCGTCGTCCACCTCGGGACGTTCGACGGGCTGCTCCACGGCGGCCTCCGGATGGGCTATCTCGTCGCACCGCCGGACCTCGTCGAACCGCTGCTCGGAACCCTCGGCGCGCTCGATCCCGGCGCCACGCCAGTCCAGCAGCGTGCGCTCGCCCGGTTCCTGGCCGACGGCCAGCTGGCCCGCCACCTCATCCGCCTCCGCCGCGCGCTCGCCGAGCGGCACGAGGCGGCGCTGGCGGCCGCGGATCGCGAGCTCGGCTGGCTGCTCCGCACGGCCGCGCCGGCCGGCGGCTCCAGGCTGGTCCTCACGATCGAAGATCCCGCGTGGACGGCCACCAGGGTCGCTCTCGCGGCCGACGCGATGGGCGTCGCCATCGAGCCGCTGGCTGGCTGGCGTGCTGCACCCGGACTCGACCGCGAGCTGCTCCTCGACGTCAGCCGCCACGAACCGGCCGATCTCAGCGCGGCGCTGCGGCTGATCGCGGTGGGCGTCCGGCGCGGCCTCGGCGAGCCTCGGACGACGCATTCCTACGCCACGGCGGCCGCGCTGCGCTGACGCGAGCTGCCAATTTCGAGCCAGTGGTCTGCAGACCACTCGCCGCCCGAGCAGACCAGCCCGCCGCCCGATCCCGGCGTGTGTCTGGCCGGAGAACCGGCCCCGGGCGAGCCTGAGGCAGGAGGCCTGCCGGTCCTCCCGGTCGCCGACGGGCGCGGCCCGGCCAACCGCATGGGCCGAGTCGCGCCCGCTCCCGGCCGTCGCTGGCGCGTCACCGGCCGCGCTATGCGCGTGCGGAGGTTGTTCATTCCATGCACAAGCGATCACTCGCCGTGCTCGGCCTGTTCGCGGTCATCGCGACCGCGTGTGGGTCCGGCACGATCACGCCCGAGCCATCGACGGGCAGTCCCAGCAGCAACCCGTCGCCGAGCCCGACCGCGGCCGGGTTCGACCTCTTCCATACGACCTACTCGCCCGACGAAGGAGCGGACGGCGGTCAGATCATCATCGGTGACTGGCAGGAGGCCAACCAGTTCAACCCGTTCTACCTCGGCCAGGTGACCGAGGCGAACGTGGCATCGGCCGCGTGGGCGAGCCTCGTCGTCCTGACGCCGGATCTCAAGTACGCGCCCGACCTCGCCACCGAGGTGCCGACGCTCGAGAACGGCGGCGTCACGGTCCCGGGCGACAACGGCGACGCCATGACCGTGACCTGGGAGCTTCGTTCAGGGCTCAAGTGGTCGGACGGCGAGCCGCTCACCTGCGACGACTTCAAGTACGCCCAGGAGTGGGTGCTCGACCCGGAGAACGTCGGCGTCGTGACCGCCGGCTACGACGTCTCGACCCCGGAATGCCTGTCCGACACGACGTTCGTGCAGCACTTCTCGGAAATCTTCGAGGGCTACATCCTGCTGAATGTCGCGCCGCTGCCGCGCCACTACCTCGAGGCGATCCCGATGGCCGACCAGGTCAACGGTGCCGGCTTCCGGGCCACCGAAGTCGCCGACCTGCCGGTTTCCGGCGCGTTCAAGTTCGAGTCCGTGACGCCGCTCGCCGAGCTGCGCCTCGTCAAGAACCCGAATTACACGAGCTTCGCGACCGGCAAGCCGGCCCACCTCGACACCCTCATCTGGAAGTGGTACGGCGATGCCGACCTCATGATCGCCGGCTTTTCGGCCGGTGAGATCGACTTCGCGACCGATCTCCAGGATTCGGATCTGCCGAAGCTCGCGAACCTGCCACCCGAGCAGGTCAGCGCGATCCCGGCATTGACCTACGAGTTCCTTCGGCCGAACTGGTCGGACGGCCCGTTCATCACGGACGCCAACGACCCGAACTTCAACACCGGGGGCTGCTCGCGCAACCCGGTCGTCCAGGACCGCGGCGCCGGCTGCCCGATGTCGGACCCGGCGGTCCGCGCGTCCATCGCCTACGCGATCGACAAGGACGAGATCAACGAGCGACTCCTCGGCGGCCTCGTCCAGATCGCCAACACCTCGATCACCCCGAATGCCTGGTTCTACGCCGACCAGCCTCCGGCGACGTTCGATCCCGAGAAGGCAAAGCAGCTTCTCGAAGACGCCGGCTGGAAGGATTCCGACGGCGACGGGGTCCGTGAGAAGGACGGCACCAAGCTCAAGATCGAGCTCTGCACGACGACCCGGCAGGTCCGGATCGACACGCTGGGCCTGGTCGCAGACTGGCTCGCCGATGTCGGCTTCGAAGCGATCCCGAACCCCGTTCCGGCGGCGGACATCTTCGCCGACTACAACGAGGCCACGGTCGACACCCCATGCGCGCTGTCGAAGAGCAACTTCGACCTCGCCGAGCACGCGTTCACGTCATCGATCGACCCGCTGGGCAGCTACTTCAGCTACCACAGCAGCCAGTTCGAGCCGAACGGCGTCAACGACGCACAGGTCGTCGACGACGGCATCGATGCGGCCCTTGACGCCGTCAAGGACAGCGTCGACTTCGGCGTCATCAAGGACGCGATGGTCAACTTCCAGCAGATCTACGCCGAGAAGACCGTCGAGATCCCGCTGTACTACCGCAAGCAGGTCGACCTCGTCGCGCCGAACGTCGGGAACTTCTTCGCGAACCCGACCCAGGCCGGCCCGACATGGAACGCCGTCGACTGGTACGTCAAGGGCTGACCCATCGGGCGGCCCACGTCGCGACTCCCTCTCCGCCGGCGGCAGCTCCAAATGCCGCCGGCGGCTTCGTTCCCTCAGGAATCGAGGAGCTGCCGCTCCAGCGCTCGCATCGCCGCTTCCGCGGCGGGCTCGTCGTGATCCCAGCCGCAGATGTGCAGCGTCCCGTGGGTGACGAGCAGCAGCAGCTCGTCGGCGGCTGACGAGCGGACGTCGCCCGTCTGGCCGCCGCGACCCTCGTGGGCCTGCGCGATCGCTCGCTCGACGGACACCGCCACGTCGCCGAGATGCGGCAGTCTCCCGGGCGGACCCGGAAACGGCGCCGCCTCGGGCGCCATCGGGAAGGACAGCACATCGGTTGGCCCGGACATGCCGAGGTGCGCGGCGTTCAGCTCCGCCAGCTCCGCGTCGTCGGTCAGCACGAGCGCGATCGACGCCGGTGGCGACGCCCCGCCGGCCTCGGCCGCGCGCGCCATCGCACGCGCCAGGCGGGCGCGCGGGATCGGGAGCTCGACAGATTCGCGAACGGTGAGATCGATTCGCCAGCGGCCGACGCGGACCGCCGCGGTCGCGTCAGGCACTCGGCCCGGAACCACTTCCCGGGCCACCGGACGGCGACCCACCGCCCGCCGCCGAGCGACGCGCCTCCAGCTCGACGACCTTGTTCTGCGGGTAGGCCACGCGCTGGTGGTACATCCCGAGCAGCTGGTCGACGAACGCCGACTTGATCTTCTCGACGTCGCGGAGCGTCAGGTCGCACTCATCGAACTGGCCGTCGTCCATCCGCTCGTTGACGATCCGCGAGACCATCGCCCGGATCGCGCCCTCGTCCCGCGAGTCGAGGGACCGAACGGCGGCCTCGACACCGTCCGCAAGCATGATCATCGCGGCCTCGCGCGTCTGCGGCTTCGGCCCTGCATGTCGGAAGCGGCGGACATCGACGGCGTCCGCTGCCTTGCGGCCCTCGGCCGACCCGAGCCCGCCGTACGGCGCTGCGGCAGCCTCTCGCGCCTTGGCGAAGAAGAAGCTCATCACCGAGGTTCCGTGGTGCTGCGGGATGAACGAGATCAGCACCTTCGGCAGTCGCGCCTGGTAGGCGATGTCGATGCCCTCGGCAACGTGGGCCTTCAGGACCTGGGCAGACGCCTCCGGTTCAAGCTCGTCGTGGATGTTCTCGCCGCCGGCCTGGTTCTCGATGAAGGCCCGGGGGTTCGCGAGCTTGCCGATGTCGTGGTAGTAGGCGGCGACGCGGGTGATGAGCGGGTCCGCCCCGATCGCCGTGGCCGCCCGTTCGGCGAGATTGCCGACCATGAGCGAGTGGTGATACGTGCCCGGCGTCTCGAGCAGGAGGCGGCGCAACAGCGGCTGCGACGGGTTCGCCAGCTCGAGCAGCTGGAAGATCGTGAGGATGCCGAAGAGGTTGCCGAGGACCGCGAAGCTGCCGACCGCCGCGATCGCCGAGCCGCCGGCCGCGAGCGCCGCGGCACCAAGCAGCTGGACGAGCCCCGTCAGGTCGTGCTCGCCGAGCAGACCGAACGTCGTGACGATCAGCGCATTCGTGACGAAGACCGCGAGCCCGGCCTGAAGGAATGCCTGCAGGCGATCGCCGCGCCGAATCGCGAGGATGCCGGCGAAGCCGCCAAGGAACGTATACGTGGCGAGCTCGAGCGACAGGCCGTTGACCGCGCCGGCGATGAGCCCGATGACGATCATCGTGATCGTCGCCGTCCCGGCGTCGAGGAGGATCGCGACGAGCATGCCGATCGCCGCGGTCGGCAGGATGAACGGCAATGCCGGACGGCCCGCGGTCAGCTTCAAGGCGAACGCCGCGAAGATGATCAGCAGCCCGAGCAGGACGATGACGTTGTTGCGGTGCCAGAGCGCGCGCCGGAAGCGCCACAGCCAGCCGAGCGGCACCGCAATGAGCACGCCGGCCAGGAGGAACCAGCCACCGAGCGAGGCGACGTCCGGCACGGTGTCGGCGAGACCGAACGCGTCGATCTTCTCGAGATCGAGCTCGGTCAGCTTCGTGCCGCCGCGAACGATGATCTCGCCCTGGAGGATCCGCTCCTCGAGCGGGACGACGAGTGCAGCCCGGCGATCCTTCTCCTGCTCCGTCAGGAGGCTGCTGAATGACGAGTTCGGAACGACCAGCGGCGCGATGATCTCTGCCGCCAGCGCCCGCTCGGGCATGTCGAGGCCGCCGGCCATCCGATCGGCCAGCCGCGTTCGCTCGAACGCGACATCCGTGTCCCGCAGCTCGCTGCGCTCGGTGGCATCGAGGATCCGCGCGGCTTCGTCGCGCACGGCCGGCCAGCGATCGGGCGCCAGCGCCATGAGCGTCTCGCGCACCCCGTCGCTGAGCTGCGGCACGGCGAGCTGCAGGAGCGACTGCCGGGTTTCGTCGTCAGTCTCCGGATCGAACGCCGTCTCGAGCGGCGTGATGCTCCGGCGGAACGCATCCAGCTGCTCGGCCGCGATCGCGATCGCTCGCTCTGACGTGTAGTCGTACTGCGGCTCGACCCCGTCGCGCGCTGCGGCTCGGGCGGCCTCGGTCTGGAGGGCGCTCGTGAACGTCTGGGTCCGTGGCGCGCGGATATCACCAGGGACGAGATCGCCGAGCTCGAGGCGAACGGGCGCCGGCGCCAGGTTCGCGCCGAGGATCGCGCCGAGCATGACGATCAGGCCGAACGCGACGAGCGCGATGCGACCAATGTCGCCGCGATTGAGGCCGCCGGTCTCTTCGGTACGGTGGGCAAGCATCGTCGGTCGCTCGTCAGCCAGTCGCGGCGTCCGCGAGAGCGCGCGTCACGAGCTCGGAGACGAGCCGGCCGTCGGCACGGCCGCGCGTCTTCGGCGAGAGCCAGCCCATCACCTTGCCCATGTCACGTGGTGATGACGCTGCGGTGGTGACGATCGCTTCGCGGACGAGCGCGTCGACTTCGTCCTCGGTCAGCGGCTCGGGCAGGTAGCCCTGGAGGATCGCGATCTCGGCGGCCTCCTTGGCGGCAAGGTCGGCACGGCCACCCTTCTCGAAGGCGTCGATCGACTCGCGCCGCGTCTTGACCTCGCGCCCGAGGACGACCGCGACCTCGTCGTCGCTGTAGGCGCGGCGATCCCGCTTCTCGGCGTTGTAGATCGCGTTCTCGGCCATGCGCAGGGTGTCGCGGCGCAGCGTGTCGCCGGACCGCATCGCCGCGGTCACGTCGGCGTGGAGCCGATCTCGAAGAGTCACCGGTGATGGCACCTCGGGCGGGTCGCCCAGGGCGTCGATGGCGAACGGCGGGGCCAGATCAGCGGACGGGTCCCGGCCGTCCGATCGATCAGCCCTGCGGCGTTCGAGCGTTCTTCTTGCGCTTCGCTTCCTTGCGCTTGCGCTTCACAGAGGGCTTCTCGTAGTGCTCGCGACGGCGAGCCTCAGCGAGGATGCCCGACTGCTGGATCTTCTTGTTGAAGCGGCGCAGGGCGCTCTCGAACGTCTCGTTCTCGCCTACTCGGACTTCTGCCAACTCCCGGTTCACCTCCTCCGGCCACGTGTCTGCTCGCCTGGCGACCGCGGCCGGCCGTATCTCCAGGGACCCCGTAGGGACGCCGGAGTGTGGCACACGCCCGACTGAGGGTCAAACCCGGCAAACGCCCTACCCTCGCACGCTCACGACTCCCCGGTAGTTCCGGGCGAGCTCGCTCGCCCAGCGCCGGCCAAGCTCGGTGGCGTGCTCGGGCAGCCACTCGCTCAGCCGGATCCGGCCGCGCGGCGTCCCCGTCGATGTCAGGAGGCTGCCCATGAGCTCGCGCAGCTCGTCCCGGGTCAGGACGACGTCGCGCACCAGCACTCCGAGGGCCTTGGCGGCGGCAAGGACGACGGGGGTCGGCATCGGGAGGACGATGGCTCGGCTGCCGATCGCGCTCCGGACGAGCGCGACCAGCTCGCGGTATTCGAGCGTCTCGGGGCCGGCGGCGTCGATCGTCGCGCCCGGCGGTTCGGCAGCCGCCTCGAGGCAGATCCTCGCGACGTCATCGACATGGACGGGCTGCACGCGATAGCGCCCTCGCCCCGGGATCCCGTACACGGGCAGGCGCCGGAGCGCCCAGGCAAGGTTGTTGATGAGGATGTCGCCTGGGCCGTAGGTCAGCGTGGGCCGGACGATCGTGAACGCGAGGCCGCTCGAGCGGACGAGCGCCTCCAACCGGCCTTTCGCCCGGACGTAGGGTGTCTCGCCGGCCTCATCCGCGCCAACGACGCTGACGTGGACGAGCCGCCGGACGCCCGCGCGCGCGGCCGCCTCGAGGAGCAGCCCGGACTCGCGAACGACATCGTCGAACGTGCGGCCGCCACGCGGAAAGCGCATCCAGTAGGTGTTGTAGAGCGTGTCGACGCCCTCGAGGGCCTCGGCGAGCCGGTCCGGCTGCCCGAAGTCGAGCGGCTGGATGGCCGCAAGGCGCGGCGCGAGCGGATCACCCCGACCAGATCGGCGGGACAGCGTCACGACCTCGCGCGAGGCGCTCAGAAGGGCCTCCGCGAGCGCACGCCCCGTGAACCCGAACGCGCCGGTGACTGCGTCGCGCGAATGTGTCATGGCCGTCATGGCCGCGCCTCCGCAAACATGCTACTGCACAGTAGCACGACCGGGTGCCATCGACCTAGCGTGGGAGCGGGATCCCCGTTCCGATCGTCTCGAGCGCCGTGGCAATCGTGGCGGTTCGCGAGTCCGGCGAGTTCCCGGGCGACCACGAGAAGAAGATCACGGTCGCGCCGACCGTTCGAATGACGAACTCCGAATCGGGCGGGAACTGGACGAAGCCGATCCCGCTCGTGACGTAGGCCGCCTGCTCGCGGGCGGCGCCGCTGGCGGTGTTGGCGTCCTGGAGCTCGTAGATGACGATGTAGCCGTGCTGCGGGTCGTCGGGCAGCTCGGCCTGGACGACGATGCGCGGCGCCTGCGCGAGCGCGGGTGATTCGGCCGGCCGGTAGACGACGGGCGGCGTCTCGGCGAGCAGGCCCTCGGTCGAGAGGGCCACCGTGACGAGGCGGCGGGTCTCGAGCGCGGCGGCGGATGTCGTGCCCGTGCCGAACGACACCGGGGGGAAGGTTGGGAGCGGCGTTCCGTTGCCAGAGCCGCAGCCAGCGATGATCGCGGCGCTCGCGAGCGCGAGTGTGAGCACCCAGCGCCGGGCGGTCGGACGAGTCATCCCGGCGGCCACGTCATCGAGCGGCCACCCATCAGGTGGAAGTGCAGGTGGTCCACGGTCTGGCCGCCCCAGCGCCCGACATTCGTCACGATCCGGTAGCCCTGCTCGGCGATGCCTTCCGCAGCGGCGATCTCCGCTGCGGCCGCGAAGAGGAGACCGAGCAGCGGTCCGTCATCCGCCGTCAGGTCGGCAGCGGACGGGATGTGGTCGCGGGGCATGAGCAGGATGTGCGTCGGGGCTCGCGGTGCGATGTCGCGGATCGCGATCAGCGTCTCGTCCTCGTGGACCTTCGTCGAAGGCAGCTCGCCGGCGACGATGCGGCAGAAGAGGCAGGCCGCATCGCGTTCGCGACTCACGAGCCGATCACCACAACGCCGGCTTCGTGCTCATGAGGAACCCGATCGTGCCGACGAGGAATGCCATCCCGTACGACAGGTAGCGCTGACGCCGGGCCCTGGCGGCCCAGACCTGATCGTCCGCTGCGGCCTTGATCCCGATCAGCCGGCGCAGGCCGGGGCGCTGGATGAAGAACGCGAGCCCGAGGTCGAGCGCATAGAGCGTCAGCGCGACGATCAGCCATGGCTGGCCGAGCAGACCGGTGCCGAGCACGGCGATCAGGCCGATCCCGCTCGCGAGAAGGCCGAGCCCGATGACGCCGGTCCCGCGCGCCTGCATCCAGAGCAGCGCCTGGACGAGCCCGCTGCCGGAGTCGACCGTGGCGCGCCGCGCCCGCAGCGTGAACGGGAGCAGGAGCGACGGCACGAACAGCGCGACGGCGAGCGTGATGTGCACGGCGAGCAGGAGCGGGAAGAAGGTCGGCATGGCGAAGGTCGATTGTAGGGATCAGGCCGGCCGAACCGCCGTCAGCGCGACCCAGTCGCCCTCGACGTCGCGCGATTCGATGTCGAGACCCTTCGTTTCGAAGGCGGTCCGAACGTCCGATTCACGGTCGATGAAGATGCCGGCCCCGATGAGCCGGCCGCCGGGCCGGAGCTCCGACGCAAGCTCGGCCGCGAGCTCGATGAGGACCGATGCCACGAGGTTCGCGAGGACGAGGTCGAACGGCGCCTGACGCGACGGCAGGCTGCCGCGTCGCGTCCGGATTCGGCGCGAGAGGTGGTTCCGGCGGACGTTCGCGGTCGTCGCCTCGATCGCGATCGGGTCGATGTCGAGCCCGAGCACGCGGCCGCCGCCCAGCTGCGCTGCGGCGATCGAGAGGATCCCCGAGCCACAGCCGACGTCGAGGACGCGGGCCAGCGCGTCGGTGCCCCCCTGATCGGCGACCCGCTCCAGCGCGACCAGCGAGAGGCGCGTCGTCGGATGGAGCCCGGTCCCGAACGCCATCCCCGGATCGAGCGTGATGACGACCTCGTCGGGCGTAGGCCGGTGACGTCGCCACGTTGGCCGGATGACGAGCCGGCGGCCGATGCGCAGGACCGGGAAGTGGCGTTTCCAGGCGGTCGCCCAGTCGGCCTCGTGGACCACGCGCGTGGTGAGCTCGCCGATCGGCCGCAGCCCGAACGCGCTGAGGTGGCCCAGTGCCGCCTCGACCGCCGCGACGGCCTGTGCAGTGGTCGCGGCGTCAGTGACCGGAACGTACCCGCGGACGATGGCTGGACGGGCGGTGTCAAGCTGGGCCGCGAGGCCTTCGTCAACGAGCTCGAAGGCCGGCTCGACGCTCGTTCCGCCGGTCGCCACGCGGCTGAGGATCTCGCTCACGGCCTCGACCGCCTCGACGTCGGCCTCGACCGACAGCTCCAGCCACGCCCCACGTCGTCCGACCGCGCCCGCCACGGCCGAGTCAGCCGATCGCGTCACGCACGCGTTCGAGGATGCCGGCCTCGCTCACGTCCTCGCCGGCGGCCGCGGCGTAGGCCTGCAGGGCGTCTCGTTCGGCCTTCGACAGCTTCGTCGGCACGACGACGTTGACGAGGACGTGGAGGTCGCCGCGGACCCCGGCGCGGCGGAGGTGCGGAACGCCCCGGCCGCGAAGCCGGATCTCCGTCCCGGGCTGCGTGCCGGGCTTGACCTCGACCTCCTCCTCGCCGCCAACCGCCGGCACGCGGACGCGCGTGCCCAGCGCCGCCTGGGCGATCGAGACGTCGGCCTCGTAGATCAGCTCCGTCCCCTGGCGCTTGAGCTGGCGGTGCGGCTGCACGTGGACCGCCACGTACAGCGAACCGGCGGGCCCGCCGCGGGGGCCGACCTCGCCCTCGTTCGAGAGCCGGATCTGGTGGCCCTCGTCGATCCCGGCCGGGATCGTCACGCGGATGGTTCGCCGGCCCTCGGTGCGGCCCTCGCCCTTGCACGTCTCGCAGGCCGTCTCGACGATCTTGCCGTCGCCGCGGCAGCGCGGGCAGGTCGTGACGTTGACCATCTGGCCGAGCATCGTCTGACGGACGGCCCTGATCTCGCCGCGGCCGTTGCACTGGGGGCAGGTCGTTGGGCTCGTTCCCGGCTTCGCGCCACTGCCGCCGCACGTGTCACAGCGGCCAAGGACCGGGAACTCGATCTCCTTCTCGGTCCCGAGGATCGCCTCCTCGAAGGAGATCCGGAGGTCGTAGCGAAGATCCGAACCGGCCGCGGGGCGACCGCGCCGGCCGCCCGCCTGGCTGCCGCCGAAGAAGGCATCGAAGATGTCGCCGAAGCCGGCGAAGCCTTCGAACGGGTCACCGCTCGTGCCTGCGCCGAAGACGTCGTAGCGCTGACGACGTTCGGGATCCGAGAGGACCTGGTAGGCCTCGTTGATCTCCTTGAACCGGGCCTGGGCGGCCGGATCCTTGTTGACGTCGGGGTGCCATTGCTGGGCGAGCTTTCGATAGGCGCGCTTGATCTGGCCCTCGGTCGCATCCCGCTCGACCCCGAGCGTCCCGTAGTAATCGATCGCCATCGCTTCGAAGAATACGGGAGGAACCCGCCGTCACCGTTCGCGCCGCTACCATCGGACGGATGGCCGAGACTGCCGCGCCGCGCCTGACCGTCGCGCTCACCGTGGATGCCGACTTCATCTCGGACGCGGTTCGACGCGGAGATGCGCCGGTCAAGCTCTCACATGGTGAGTTCGGCGCACGGGTCGGGCTGCCGCGACTGCTCGCGCTGTTCGCTGAGCACGGCATCCCGAGCACGGTCTTCGCTCCGGGGCATTCGCTCGTGACGTGGCCGGCGCTGGCTCGAGACGTCGTGGCCGCGGGACATGAGCTCGCGACCCACGGTTGGTACCACGAGGACTTCGGCGAGCTCTCGGTCGACGAGACGCGGGACATCCTGCAGCGCTCGTCCGACGCTGTCGCTGCGTCGACCGGGGCCGCGCCCGCTGGCTTCCGGGCGCCGTACTGGTCGCTCGGACCGCGGACGCTCGAGCTCGTGACCGAGGCCGGGTTCCGCTACGACAGCTCGCTCCAGGCCGACGACTACGGCCTCTACCGGGTCCGTTCGGGCGATCGCCACACGACGGCCGAAGGCAGCCGTTGGGGCACGGAAAGCCCGCTTGTCGAGGTGCCGGTCTACTGGGCGCTCGACGATTGGCCGTATTTCGAGCCGGGCACCGGCCGGGACGGGCTGTCGGCGCCGTCCCGGGTCATGGAGATCTGGAGCGGCGAGCTGCGCTACGCCTACGACCACGCGCCGGGCGGTCTGCTCACCGTCACCGTCCACCCCGAGTGCATCGGCCGCGGCCACCGGATGCTCATGCTCGAGCAGTTCATCCTCGCGGCGAAGTCCCTGCCCGGCGTCGTCTTCGACCGCCTCGATCGCTACGTGGAGCGCTGGGCGGCCGCCTCGGCCTGACGGATCTGGCCACCGGTTTCGCGGCCACCTCGGCCTGACGAATCTGCGCGGAGTCGCCAAATGTCCGCCCGGTGAACATTGGTTGCGTGATCACCGCCAGTTGCACCGCCACCGGCACATCTGGTGGTCGGTGGCGCGCTCGCGGGCATCATTCGTGCATGGCGCGAGCGCGATCGTGACGCGGCAAGCTGCCAATGGGCCGCCAGCGGAGCAAATGGCGGCGCCCGCGGTTCGGGCGGCTGTCAGGCGGCGGCCGCGGTTCGGGCCGCTGTCAGGCGGCGACAGCCGCGGTCCGGGGCGGTTGTCAGGCGCTCGGCGCGGCCACTGCGTTCGCCCTCGTCAGGACCGTGACGAGCATCGCTGACGTGAGGCGGCCGGTGAACGTGTTCTGCTGGCTCGGGTGGTAGCTGCCGATCAGGCGCCACGGGCCGACGTCCGCCTCCGCGCCGTGGCCGAATCTCGGCTGGGAGGCCGCCGTATGCCCGAGCACCGCCATCGTTCGAAGCGCGGCGTCCCAGCCGAAGTGGCCGAGGGCCACGACGACGCGAACCGTCGCCAGGGCGGCCAGCTCGCGGACGAGGTAGGGCGCGCAGTTGTCGCGCTCGTCAGTCGTCGGCTTGTTGGCGGGCGGTGCGCAACGAACGGCGGCGGCGATCCGAACGCCGAACAGTGTCAGCCCGTCGTCCGCGCGGCGTGACGATGCGCGATCGGCAAGACCGACCTCGTGGAGCGCGGCCCACAGGAAGTCGCCGGACGCGTCACCGGTGAAGACGCGGCCGGTTCGATTGCCGCCGTGAGCCGCGGGCGCGAGGCCGATGATCAGGATCCGGGGGCTCTCGTCGCCGAAGCCCGGGACCGGCCGGCCCCAGTACGGCTCGTCGCGGAATCGCTTGACCTTCTCGACCGCGACGAGCTCACGCCACTCGACCAGGCGGGGGCAGCGCCGGCACTCGATGATGTCGGCCTCGAGCGCGTCGAGGGCCGGGTTGCTCACTTTGCGAGCAGGTGGTCCAGCCGACGAGCCACGATCACGAGCCCGATGAGCCCCATCACGATGAGGTAGACGACGTTGCCGAGCAGGTGCGGCCCGATGTCGCCGAGCGTCAGCGAGCGGACGAGCGCGACGCCCTGGTACAGCGGCGTCACCTCGACGATCGTCCGAAGCACCGGCGGGTACGCCTCGACCGGATAGAACGTGCCCGAGAACAGGAACAGCGGCAGCAGGATCAGCTGGATCTTGTCGAAGTCCTGCCACGTCTTCATGAACGTCGTCGTGGCCATCGCGGCGGCCGAGAAGGCGAATCCGATGAGCGCCGCGGCCGGCAGCGCGAGAATGAGCCACGGCGAGACGACAAAGCCCATGACGACCATGACTCCGAGGAAGCCGATCGTGTAGAGGCCGCCCCGGATCAGCGCCCACATGATCTCGCCGAGGGCGATGTCGCCGACGCCGACGGGGGTCGCGAGGATCGCGTCGTAGGTCTTTTCGAAGTTGATCTTCGCGAACACGTTGAATGTGCTCTCGTAGATCGCGCCGTTCATCGATGAGGCGGCCAGCAGCGCGGGCGCGACGAACAGCGCGTACTTGATCTGTTCGCCGTTTGGCCCGGCGATCGTCTGGACGATCGCGCCGACCCCGAGGCCAACGCTGAGCAGGTAGAACAACGGCTCGAAGAAGCCGGAGACGAGGACGAGCCACGTCCGCCGGTAGACGTAGGCGTTGCGCTCCACGATGAGCGCGGCTCGGCGGCCCGGGATCGCGTTTGGCGGCAGGATCCGGGTGAGGAGCGTGGCCCTGCGGGGCGTGCCAGCGAGCTCGGCCATCAGACGACGAGCCGCCGCTCGAACAGCCGGACGACGAGCCACATCCCGACGACGACGAACGCCACGAGAACGACGGCGTGGACGACGAAGATCGCCGGGTTCTCGAACGCCGTCCCGAGCGCGAGTCCCCGGGCGAGCGCGACGCCGTGGTAGATCGGTGTCAGCCAGGCCACGGGCTGCAGGAATGCGGGCAGCTGTTCGATCGGGAAGAACGTGCCCGAGAAGAGGAACAGCGGCTGGATGAGGAACCGGAAGATGTAGTTGAACTTCGTCATCTGGCGTTGTGTCGCCGAGAACGCCGCAACGAACGTCGAGAACGACAGCCCGGTCAGGATCGACACCGGGATCGCGAGGACGATCAGCGGCGAGCGAACGGCACCGAAGGCCACGAGCACGACCGTGAACACCGTCGTGATCAGGGTCAGCCGGAACGCGATCCAGGCGATGCAGCCAATGGCCATGTCGCGCGGCGAGATCGGCGTCGCGTACATGGCGTGGAACATCCGGTCCCAGATGAAGCCGGCGAGGATCGGGAAGGTCGCTTCGAAGGTCCCGGCCTGCATCGCTGTGGCGGCCAGGAGGCCGGGCCCGAGGAACTCGATGTAGCGGACGCCGCCGAGGACGTTCGAACCCGACGCATCGACGTAGCCGCCGAGCCCGATGCCCATCGAGGCCAGGAAGAGGACCGGCGTCAGGAACGAGTTGAACAGGGTGCCGCGCCAGACCCGCTTGTACTCCAGCAGGCGGTGCTCGAAGACGCGCAGCGTGCCGGCCGGGTTGATGGCGATCATGTGCGGCCCCTCGCCTCCTCGCCTATTCGATGAGGGTGCGGCCGGTGAGCCTGAGGAAGACGTCCTCGAGCGTCGAGCGCCGGACGAGCACCGTCTCCGGCCGGACGCCCCGGTCATGGACGGCCACCGAGACCGCCTCGCCGTCATCCGCGTAGAGGAGGACCCGGTCCGGCAGCCACTCGATCCGATCGGCGACGCCGTCGAGCTGGCCGTCGAGCGTTTCCTGGATTCCCGGCGGGAAGCGAAGCTCCGTCACCTCGCGGGTGGCGTACTGCGCGATGAGCTGGCGCGGCGACCCCTCGGCGACGATCTTCGCCTTGTCCATGACGACGAGCCGGTCGCAGAGCTGTTCGGCCTCGTCCATGTAGTGCGTGGTGAGGGCGAGCGTCGTGCCGCGCTGCTTGAGGCGGTAGAGGCGATCCCAGACGAGGTGCCGGGCCTGCGGGTCGAGCCCGGTCGTCGGCTCGTCGAGGAGCATAAGGTCCGGCTCGTTGATCAGGCCGCGGGCGATCGTCAGGCGACGTTTCATGCCGCCCGAGAGGTGGTCGACGATGTCGTCCTTGCGCTCGGTCAGCTGGACGAAGTCGAGGAGCTCGTCCGCGCGCTTGCCGGACTCGGACCATCTCAGCCCGAAGTAGCGGCCGTAGATGAGGAGGTTCTCGCGGACGCTGAGCTCGTTGTCGAGGGTGTCCGTCTGGGGGATGACGCCAAGGCGGGCTCGGATGCGCGGACCATCGGTCTTCTGGTCCATGCCCAGGACGCGGAGCAGTCCTTCGGTGACCGGAGAGACCCCGCCGATCATCCGCATCGTCGACGTCTTGCCCGCACCGTTCGGCCCCAGGAACCCGAACGCCTCGCCCTTCTGGACATCGAAGTCGATCGCGTCGACGGCCGTGAACGACCCAAACCGCTTCGTCAGTCCGCGGGCGTGGATGAGCGGCAGATCGGTCCCGTGGCCGTCGGTCATGGAACGGCGATGGTAACCCAGGCCCGCACCGCGACCTGTCATGTACGCCTTGCGCAACCCGCCCGAAACATGCTATGGTGTGGTAGCAACAAACCGCCTTGAGGAGCCAGCGGTGGGCACCCTGCCAGAGCCGGTCGAGCGTCTCCTGGATGCGGCCCTCGTCGGCGAGCTGAGCGTCGTCAACGCCACGGGCCGGCCGATCACTTACCCCCTCATCCCGCTGTACGACGGCGAGCGGATCTACCTGACGTCGTCCGTGCTGTTCAGCCGGAAGCTCGAGCATCTGAAGCGCGACGGCCGCGTCGCGTTGTCGCTGACGGACCCGGTGGCCGTGGGCGGCCGGACGGACCGCGCGACGATCCAGGGCGACGCCCGCGTCATCGAAGAGGACCCGCACGGCGGCTGGGAGCGCCTCCTGCCGATCTGGGAGCGCAAGGAGCCGGCCATCGTCGCGTTCCTGAAGGCGCGCGTGGCGCTGCCGCTGTTCTTCGAGCGCTCGCTCATCGAGATCACGCCGCGCCGCGCGCTCTACTGGCCCGACGGCCAGGCCACGACGGCTCCGGTCGTGACCGAGGTCGGGGAGGCGGCGGCATGAACCGCAGCGGCAGCCCGATCGACGTTCAGCAGGGCCTCGAGAAGCTGGCCATGTACCCGCACCACGTGCTGACCTGGGTGGACGAGGCGGGCTATCCGGTGAGCGTCGCCGTCGTCGCCACTGTCGACGCGGATGGCAGCAGCGCGACCTTCGGGGCGCCCGCGGGCCTGTCGGTGCCATCGGATCGCGACGTCTCGCTGACCGGCTCGCACATCCGGCCGCAGCCGGGCTACGGCTACGACGAGCGCCGGCACGTGACCGTCTGGGGCCGGACATCGGCGGCGGCAGACGGCGCGACTCGGCTGCGCGGCTTCCACGCCTGGGGCTGGGATGAGGCCGAGGTCCCCTTCTTCGAGTACTCGGAACGATCGGTCGGCCAGTCCAGGCGCTACTTCGATGCGCTCTCGGCCGAGCGCGGTACGCCGGTCAAGCCACGGCTCGCCGCCGGCTGGCTGGCGCTTCGCGCGACACGACTGCCGTTCCTCTCCGCGACGATCGTGCCGGTCCTCATCGGGATCGCGATCGCCGCGACGCACGGCTTCTTCGACCCACTGACCGCCGTGCTGACGATCATCGGCGCGTCACTCGTCCAGCTCGGCCTGAACGTCGCCAACGACGTGTTCGACGCGTCGCTCGGTGCCGACGATGCAAACGTCACGCCGACGCAGTTCAGCGGCGGCTCACGCGTCATCCAGTACGGCCTGCTGTCGCGCGGCCAGATGGCGACCCTTGCGATCGCCTTCTACCTCGCCGCCGCGGCGATCGGGCTGGTCCTCCTGGGCCTCCGCGGCTCGACCGCCCTCCTCGTCATCGGCGTCCTCGGCTTCATCGTCAGCATCGGCTACACGGCGCCGCCGCTGAAGCTCGTCTATCGAGGGCTCGGCGAGATCGCGGTCGCGCTGGGCTTCGGGCCGCTGATGCTCGTCGGCGCGTACGTCGTGCAGAGCCGCGGCGCGCTGGCGTGGGAGCCGTTCGTCGCCTCGATCCCGGTCGCGCTGCTCGTCGCGCTGATCCTCTATGTCAACGAGATCCCGGATCGCCGCGGCGATGCGCGGGCCGGGAAGCGGACCCTGCCGGTGCGGCTGTCGCCGGCCGCGGTGATCCGCGGCTACGAGGCGGCCGTCGTGCTGGCGTATGCGTCGATCGTCGCGGGCTTCGGGCTCGGTGTGCTGCCGCTGCCCGCGCTCGCGGTCCTCCTGACGATCCCGCTCGCGCGCGAGGTCCGGCAGGGCCTCCGCCCGAACTACGACAACCCGTACGGGCTGATGGCGGTCATGGGCCGCAACATCAAGGTCCACGCCTACGCGGGCCTGCTGCTCCTCGCGGCATACGCGGTCGTGCTCGTCGCCCAGGCGCTCGCCCCGTCGATCGACCTCTTCCTCGGCTGACCCTCCGGCCGCGGGGCGAGCCGCGGAGGTGCTAGACCTCCTTGTACTCGCCCTCGACCGTTTCCTCGCCTGAGCCGTCGCCCGGGCCACGGCCCGCGCCGGCACCGGCACCGGCGCCTTCGCGGTCGCCGGATTCGGAGCCGGACTCGGCACCGGGCTCGCCGCCCGAGCCGTTGGAACCGTCGCCGCTTGCTTCGGCTGCGGACGCCTGGTAGGCGGCCGTCCCGATGCGAGTCAGCGTCTCGGCCAGCGCGGACGCGCCGCCGCGCACCGCGTCCAGGTCGGCGCCCTTGAGGGCCTCCCGAAGTGACGCGATCTTCGTCTCGGCGTCGGCTCGATCCTCGGCCGACACCTTGTCGCCGAGATCCCGGAGCGTCTTTTCGGCCTGGTAGGTCAGCTGCTCCGCCTGGTTGCGGGTTTCGACCTCCTCGCGCTTGGCCTTGTCCTCGTCGGCATGTTCCTGGGCGTCACGGACCATCTTGTCGACGTCGTCCTTCGAGAGGAGCGACGACGCGGTGATCCGGACCTGCTGTTCGCGGCTCGTCGCGCGGTCCTTCGCCTTGACGTCGAGGATGCCGTTCGCGTCGATGTCGAACTGGACCTCGATCTGGGGCACGCCGCGCGGCGCCGGTGGGATCCCGTCGAGAATGAACCGGCCGAGCGTCTTGTTGTCCTGGGCGAAGTCGCGCTCGCCCTGGAGGACGTGGATCTCGACCTGGTTCTGGTTGTCGGCCGCGGTCGAGAAGACCTGCGACTTCGAGGTCGGGATCGTCGTGTTCCGCTCGATGAGCTTCGTCATGACACCGCCGAGCGTCTCGATGCCGAGCGACAGCGGCGTGACGTCGAGGAGCAGGACGTCCTTGACCTCGCCACCGAGCACGCCGGCCTGGATCGCGGCACCGACGCCAACGACCTCGTCCGGATTGACGCCGCGATGCGGCTCCTTGCCGAAGACGCTCTTGACGAGCTCCTGGACCGCCGGCATGCGCGTCATGCCGCCGACGAGAATGACCTCGTCGACCTCGCCGGCCTTGAGTCCGGCGTCCTTGAGGGCCGCGACAACCGGGCCCTTCGTCTTTTCGACGAGGTCGCCGACGAGATCCTCGAGCTTCGCCCGGCTGAGGTTCATCACGAGGTGCTTCGGCCCGGTCGCGTCGGCGGTGATGTAGGGCAGGTTGATCTCCGTCGACATCGTCGAGCTCAGCTCGATCTTCGCCTTCTCGGCCGCCTCCTTGAGGCGCTGGAGGGCCTGCGGGTCCTTCGCCAGGTCGATGCCCTGGTCCTTCTTGAACTCGGTGAGCAGCCAGTCGATGACGCGCTGGTCGAAGTCGTCGCCACCGAGGTGCGTGTCGCCGTTCGTCGCCTTGACCTCGAAGACGCCCTCACCGAGCTCGAGGATCGAGATGTCGAACGTGCCGCCGCCGAGGTCGTAGACGGCGATCTTCTCGTCGTGCTTCTTGTCGAGGCCGTACGCGAGCGCCGACGCCGTGGGCTCGTTGATGATCCGCTTGACCTCGAGACCCGCGATCCGCCCGGCGTCCTTGGTCGCCTGGCGCTGCGTATCGTCGAAGTAGGCCGGGACGGTGATGACCGCCTCGGTGATCTTCTCGCCGAGGTACGCCTCCGCGTCGGTCTTGAGCTTCTGCAGGACCATCGCACTGATCTCGGGCGGCGAGTACGACTTGCCGTCGGCGAGCTTGACGACGATGCCGTCACTCTTGGCGTCCTTGTCGACGGTGTACGGCACGAGCTCACGGCTGTGCTTGGTCTCCGGGTCGTCGTAGCGACGGCCCATGAACCGCTTGATCGAGAAGACGGTGTTGCCGGGGTTGGTGACGGCCTGCCGCTTCGCGAGCTGGCCGACGAGCCGCTCGCCGGTCTTGGTGAATGCGACGACGGAGGGGACGGTTCGTCCGCCTTCGGCCGACGCGATGACGGTGGGCTCGCCGCCCTCCATCACGGCGACGACGGAGTTCGTCGTCCCGAGGTCGATGCCGATGATCTTGCCCATGTGCGGGGTCTCTCCTTGGTCTCGGGTGTCG
>DASRJS010000054.1:0-7122 GCA_035649355.1 Candidatus Polarisedimenticolia bacterium | reverse complement strand
CCCTTCAGCGCGAGGTACTTCGTGATCGCCGCGGTCAGACTCGTCTTGCCGTGGTCGATATGGCCGATCGTGCCGATGTTCACGTGCGGCTTGTTGCGCTCGAACTTCTTCTTGGCCACGGGCCCTTCTCACTCCTACGTCTTGCGGTTGGCCTGCCCATCGAGGCAAGGCTTCGCCAGTGTCCGCCACTTCCGGGGACTGACCACCAGGTCAGGGGTGGAGCCCACAATCGGGTTCGAACCGATGACCTCTTCCTTACCAAGGAAGTGCTCTGCCAGCTGAGCTATGTGGGCCGGCGTGTCGAATGGAGCCGACGATGGGACTCGAACCCGCAACCGGCGGTTTACAAAACCGCTGCTCTACCAATTGAGCTACGTCGGCGCCGAAGGGCACGGCTACGCCGGGCCCCGAAGCCCGCGAATGATAGGTCGCCCGCTCCCGGCCGGTCAACCAGGCCTGAACTCGCAGGCAGCCGGTCGGGTAGCGTCAGGTGAACGAGCCATGCGGGCCTTGATCGTAACCGCCTTTGTCGCTGTCCTCGCCGTCGCTGCCTGCAGTCCGCAGAGAGACACGCCCTCCACCAGCCCTGTCCCGACGCCCGTCCCGACGCTCTATCTACGCCCGATGGGCGAGCCCGAATTCTGCCTCCTGGCGGGTTTGCCGCCGCCGCCGATCACCTTTCGAATCGACCCAGCAGCGCTGTGGCCGGAGCAGGTCACGGCGGTCGACGGCACGGGCGAGGTCCATCACACGTTCTGGGGTATCGCATTCACCGGTGGGACGCCCGACGATCCCGTTGTCCGCGTGCACGGTGGCGTCATCGCCGTTCGTGACGGTGATCAGGTGAGATTCCCGGCAAGAGGCCAGCCAACCATCAACGGCTTCGACGTGTGCTCCGGTAACAACGCCCTCTACATCCTGTCGCCCAGGAGCTGAGGCTCAGCTCCCGGTTCGCTTGCCGCGGCGGCGCGGGGGTGTTGGCGCCTCGGGCAGCAGCTCGGTCACGTCTGATGGATCAACGCCCGGCGCCGGTTCGACCGGCGGAGCGGTTTTGGCGGTCCCGGGCACCCGTCGTCTGGGCTTGGTCGGCTCCGCTCCCGGGCCATTGGGCGTCACGGCCGCAGGCTCGGTGGCCGCACGCGAGCGTCGTTTCGGCTTCGCGGGAGCGATGGTCGCCGGTGCAGGGGCGTCTGTCGTGGGTGCTGCAGGGTCCACTACCCCATCGCCCGCGAGTCGCTGCTCGACGGCCTCGAACAGGAGGATCGAGCCGGCGACGGCGGCGTTGAGCGAGCCGATCTTGCCGCGCATCGGGATCCGCATGAAGGCATCGCAGCGCCGCCGCACCGAGGGGCCGAGGCCCTGGCCCTCGCTGCCGACGACGAGCGCGACGGGGCCGCGAAGGTCGGTCTGACGCGCGGTCAGGGCGGCTTCTGCCTCGGCCCCGAGGATTCGGATCCCACGGCCGTGGAGATCGGCAAGCGTTCCTGCGAGGTCGTCGACCGCGGCCAGCAGCAGGTGCTCGGTTGCGCCGCCGGAGGCCTTCACGGCGCTCGGCGATAGCGGCGCCTGGCGCCGCGTCGGGAAGATGACGCCGTGGACTCCGGCGGCCTCCGCGGAGCGCAACAGCGAGCCAACGTTCTGCGGATCCTCGAGCGAGTCGAGGACGAGGAGGAACGCGGGCTCGGCGCGTTCGATCGCGCGGGCGAGCATGTCGTCGACGGTTGCGAACCGGCGCGGGCCCACCACGAGCGCGATGCCCTGATGGCCATCGAAGCCCGCGAGCGACGTCAGCGACCCGCCCTCGACCTCGACGATCGGGATTCGTAGCGTCGTCGCATGGAGGACGAGCCGTTCGAGCGCCTCGCGGCGCTGCGGGACGACGAGCAGGCGGATCGCCGAGCGTCCGGCCGCGAAGGCTTCCTCTACCGGGCGGCGACCGGCGACGAGCTCCTCGTCCTCACCCATCTCAGGTGCGTCGACCTGGCGCCAGGGGCCACGGGGCGCGGGCGCGGGGCGGTCGAACCGTGTTGCCGGACGGGGCGGGCGTCCCGGATCGAACGGTGGTCGGTCGCGGCGCGGGCCGGGGAACGGTCGATCGGGGCGGCCGGCGTTGAACGGCGGCCGATCGCGGCGCGGACCAGGTGGCCGATCTCGGTCCGCGAGCGGCCGGTCACGAGGCACAAATGGCCGGTCACGGTCGACGGGCGGGCGGTCGCGGTCGACGGGCGGGCGGCCTCGCCACGGCCCGGCGGGTCGTCGCGGTCCACGATTGACGGGCCCTTCGGCGCGGCCTCCGCCGCCGAAGCCCCCGCCGCCGAAGCCGCGTTCATCTTCGGCAGCCTGGCCGGGGCCATCGGGGCGACGGAAGCCGAAGCCAGCCCCGCGCGTGGTCGGTGGGCCGGAGCTGGCAGGACGCCGAAACGGCGTGGGCCGGCCGTGTCGCGGTCCGTCGCCGCTTGACGGGGGCCGCCACGGGCGGTCGGGTCGATCGACATCAGGCCCGCGGAGCCGGTCGGCGCGGTCCGGGCGGTCTCCGCGAGGGCCACCCGGCCGAGGCCCACCCGGCCGGGGCCCACCTGAGCGCGGACCACGCGGTCCGGCTCCCCGGCTCCCGCCGCGGGCGTCGCGGCGCGGCCCGTCGCTCGGGCGCTTGTCCCGGCGCGGCTCGTCGGGCTCGCGGCGCTTTGGGCTCACCGCACCGCTCCGGTCAATCGCCAGCGCTGGCCGTCACGAGTGTCCTCGACAGCTATGCCGCGCCCCGCGAGCTCGGCCCGCAGCCGATCTGACGTCGCCCAATCGCCCGCCGCCCGTGCGGCCGCTCGAGCCTCGACGAGGGCCAGCAGCTCGTCGTCGAGCGTGACCGTATCCGGCAGGACCCCGAGGACGCGATCGAGGTCGCGGAAGAAGTCCGCGATTCGCTCGGCATCCGCGGTGGAGATCGCGCGGTCGACGATCCGGCGATTGACGTCCCTCACGAGGTCGAACAATGCGCCGAGCGCTGCCGAAACGTTGAGATCGTCGGCGAGCGCAGTCGCGAACGCGGCTCGGGCGTCGTCCAGCGCGTCGGACAGCGTCGGATCGTCCCCGCGAGCCTCCACATAGGTCCCGAGCGCGGCGACCAACGTATCCAGTCGCTCGACGGCGGCGGCCGCCGCGGCCAGCGATTCCGGGCTGTAGTCGAGCGCCTGCCGGTAGTGGACCGAGATCAGCGCATATCGGAGAGCGCGCGGCGACACGCCTTCGGCCAGCAGGTCGGCGACGCGCGAGATGTTGCCGGTCGACTTCGCCATCTTCTCGCCCGACATCTGGAGGTGGGCGCAGTGCATCCAGGTTCGAACGAACGGCACGCCCGTCGCGGCCTCGCTCTGGGCGATCTCGTCCTCATGGTGCGGGAAGATCAGATCGACGCCGCCGGTGTGGATGTCGAGCGACTGGCCGAGGTGCTTCATGCTCATCGCGGAGCACTCGATGTGCCAGCCCGGCCGGCCGGGCCCGATCGCCGTGTCCCACGACGGTTCGCCCGGCTTCGGAGCCTTCCAGAGCGCAAAGTCGCGGACGTCGTCCTTCGCGTACTCGTCGGCCTCCACGCGCTCGCCGACCCGAAGCTGCTCCGGATCGAGCCTGGCAAGCCGGCCGTAGGCGGGCCAGCTCGCGATTCGGAAAAAGATCGAGCCGTCATCCGTCCGGTAGGCGTGGTCGCGTTCGAGGAGCTGCCCGATGAGCCCGACCATGTCGTCGATGTGAGCCGTTGCCCGCGGCAGGACGTCCGGCGTCGTCATCCGCAGGGCCGCCGCATCGGTCATGAACCGTGCCAGCCAGCGCTCCGCGAGCTCGCCGATCGAGACACCCTCGGCCGCCGCGCCGCGGATGATCTTGTCGTCGATGTCGGTGACGTTCATCACCCACGTCACGCGCAACCCGCTCCAGCGCAGGAAGCGCACGAGGATGTCGGCGAACAGGAACGACCGGAAGTTGCCAACGTGGGCCGGGCCGTAGACCGTCGGGCCGCAGCTGTAGACGCGAACGTGTCCGGGTTCGATCGGCTCGAGGGCCCGGCGGCCGCCGCTGAGCGTGTCGCGCAGCTCGATCGTCATGCCAGGCCGACCCCGGTGAGTGTCACGAGCGCCGTCGCGGCGACCGAGCGACCGGCACCCTCGGCGCTGCTCAGGTTGCCCGTTGAGGCGCTCAGCCCGACGAATGTACGGTCGACCCCGAGGAGACCGGCGATCGCACCGGTCATCGCCTCGAGATGGCCGCCCAGCCGCGGGCGGGCCCCTTCGATCGCGACGCTCACGGTCGCGACGTGCCAGCCTGCCGACTCGATGACGCGCCGAGCCTCGGCCACGAGCGTGGCGCTCTCGACGCCACGCGGCGTGCGGGCGTCGGCCGGAAACAGCCGCCCAAGGTCGCCCCGGCCGGCAGCGCTGAGCATCGCGCTCGCGATCGCATGGAGCACCGCGTCACCGTCCGAGTGGCCGTGCAGTCGCGGCGCGCCGGTGATCTCGACTCCACCCAGGCGGAGCGGGCTGCCCGGACCGAAGGCATGCCGATCGGTCGCGAAGCCGGTCCGACGAGCGGTGCGGCGGAGGGCAGCGTCGACGCGCTCGAGGTCGGCCGGGGTCGTGACCTTGAGGTTCGCGGGGTCTCCGGCAACGACGTGGACCGGCAGTCCGATCGCTTCGACCATCGCGGCTTCGTCGGTCGCCTCTCGTTCGCCGGCCCCGGCGGCGGTCAGCACCTGGCGAAAGAGCCCTCGTCGGATGCCCTGCGGCGTCTGGGCCGCCGCGAGGCCGGTCCGGTCGACGGTTCCGCCGATCAGCTCTCCGTCCAGTCGTTTCAGCGTGTCGGTGACAGGCACGACCGGGATCGCGGCACCGTGACGGGCGGTCGCCCGGGCCACGGCATCGACGAGGGCCGTCGACACGAGCGGACGGGCGCCATCGTGAACCAGGACAGGCGCCTCGTCGTCCGACCCGCGACCGGCGGCGGCGTCGAGCGCGCGAAAGCCGGCAGCGACGGAGTCCTGCCGGCGCCGGCCACCCGCGACGACATCGATGACGGCGGGCGGCAGCCAGGCCACAGCTCGCAGCTCGGCGACCCGATCCTCGGCGGCAACGACGACGATCCGCCGAGTCGACGAAGCGGCCGCGACCGCGTCGAGCGTCCAGGCAAGCAACGGTCGATCGGCAACGAGCGCGGTCAGCTTGTCGAGGCCGCCCATTCGCGTCGAGGCGCCCGCGGCCACGACGATGACGTCAGCCGCCGGCGCGGGCTCCGACAGCGCGGATTTCGACGGCGCGTCGGCCGGTGCCTCCGCTCCGACCCCGCCGCTCACTCGGCCCGAGGCTGGGCGAAGATCATCCGGCCCGCGACCGTCTGGAGGACGCGGGTCACGCTGACGTCGACCTCCTTGTCCAGGAGGCGCGCGCCACCCTCGACGACGATCATCGTGCCGTCGTCCAGGAAGCCGACGCCCTGGCCGACCTCGCGGCCCTGCTGGATGACCTTGATGTGGAGCTCCTCGCCCGGCAGGACGGCCGGCTTCATCGCGTTGGCGAGGGCGTTGAGGTTCAGGACCCGGATGCCCTGCAGCTCGGCGACCCGGTTGAGATTGAAGTCATTCGTGAGGATCGCGCGGCTGTACTGCTGGGCCAGCGCGATCAGCCGGGCGTCGACCTCGCCGCCCTCGCCCTGGTCCTCGACGATGATCACCGGCGTCGGCGCATCCTTCTGCATCCGGTTGAGGATCTCGAGGCCGCGCCGGCCGCGCGCCCGCCGCAGCGGATCCGAGGCGTCCGCGATGTGCTGGATCTCCTCGAGGACGAAGCGCGGAACCACGAGCGTCCCTGTCAGGAAGCCAGATTCGACGATCTCCGCGATCCGGCCGTCGATGATCGCGCTCGTATCGACCACGACGTGGGGGTCGCCGCGTTTCGCAGAGCCGTTCGCGTCCGGCCGTCGCACGAGCCCGATCGCCTCCGCGGCGACGATCAGGTCGGCGCGCTTGGCGACGGTCAGCCCGACCATTCCGAGCCCGAGGAACAGCGAGACGCCGAGCGGCAGCCACGTCCCGAGGGTGCCCGGGAACGCGGATAGCGGCGAACCCAGCAGGAGGCCCATGAGCAATCCGAGGAGACCGCCGATGACGGCGGTGACGAACTCCGCCGTCGACAGGTTCTGGACGGCTTTCAGGAGGCGCGCCGCGGGGATCACGGTGAGGTACGGCAGGACCGTGAAGCCGGCAACGATCCAAGCGAGGACGAAGACCACGACGAGCGCGCCGCCGGCTGGTGCCTCGGCGAACTTGTCCTGGTACGCGGTCACCAGGGTGATCCCAATCAGACCACCGAGCGCGCCTCCCAGGAACCGGACGTTGCGGATCAACCCATGCCTCGCATTCGGGCCGGCATCCCGAGTTCCGGCGGCCGCCTAGCCTAGCATCGGCGGACGAGCCTCGGCCATCGGCTGGGCGCCACGACGAGCGCGCCCGGGGCCGACGGCCACGCCGTCCGGATGCCCGATTGCGGCCTCGATCGCCTCTCGGACCGAGCCGACCGCGATGAGCTCGATGCCGGCCTTCGCGGCGCCGGCCGCTCCGGTGCGCGGCACGATCGCGCGGTCGAAGCCGAGCCGCGCGGCTTCCCTGAGACGCCGTTCGAGGCCGTTCACCGCGCGCAGCTCGCCGAGCAGCCCCACCTCGCCGATCGCGACGGTGCCGGTCGGGACCGGGCGCTCGCGCAGGGATGATGCGAGGGCGATCGCCAGTGGCAGGTCCAGCGCCGGCTCCGCGACGGACAGGCCGCCCGCGAGGTTCGCGTACACGTCGTGGCTGCCGAGGCCGATGCCCGCGCGCCGGCCGAGGACCGCGACGAGGATGGCGAGGCGCGTCGGATCGATTCCCGAGGCCCGCCGCGCCGGGGCGCTGTAGCCGGCAGGGGCGACGAGCGCCTGGACCTCGACGAGCAGCGGTCGCGTCCCCTCGAGTGTCGGCGCGACGACGCTGCCTGGCGCGTCGGCATCGTGCTCGGCGAGGAAGGCGCGCGCAGGATCGGCGACCTCGGCCAGGCCCCGCTCGCCCATCTCGAACACGCCGACTTCGTTCGTCGAGCCGAAGCGGTTCTT
>DASRJS010000053.1:0-43751 GCA_035649355.1 Candidatus Polarisedimenticolia bacterium | reverse complement strand
CGGATTCAGGCTCGGCCCGCGACCTCGAGGACCGGCTCGGCAACCTCTCGGGCCATCGCGACGACGGCAGCCGGGCCCGCGGCGCCCGGGACACCGAGGGTGATGTGATCGGCCCCGACCGCGAGGAATCGAAGGGCGGTCTCGCGACCATCGCGAAGGCGCTCCGGATCGCTCCCCGTGTTGACCTGCGCCGCGAAGGAAAAGGACTCCGCATCCCGACCGGCAGCGTCGAGTGCGCGCCGGATCTCGTCTCGCTTCTGTGCGAAGTAGTCGACGTCGCCAGCCCGGTTGCCCGGCATGATCCAGCCCTCGGCGTAGCGCGCCGCGAGCGCGATGCCGCGACGCTTCTGCCCGCCCAGCCAGAGTGCCGGCCCACCGGGCCGGATGGGCTGCGGCTCCATCGTGGCATCGCGTAAGGGGTAGTAGGGGTCGTCGCGGCTGACGCCGATCGGCTGGCGCGCCGCGTCCGAGAACAGCGCAGCGAGCGTGGCGACCGCGCTCTCGTAACGAGCGAACCGCTCCGCCATCGGCGGCAGCGCGATGCCGAACATGTCGTGCTCGCCCTCGTGCCAGCCGGCCCCGAGCCCGAGGATGAAGCGCCCGCCGGTGGCGTTGTCGAGGACGGTCGCAGCCTTGGCCACGACCGCGGGATGCCGGAACGTGTTGGCGAGCACCGCGATCCCGATCCACTTGCCTGGGACGCGGTGTGCCAGCGCGGCGGCGGTCGTCAGCGACTCGAACGCTCCACCGCCACGGTCGAGACTGGCGTCCGTGAGGTGGTCGCTCATCCAACCGGCCGAGAAGACGTCGAGCGATCCGCCGGCAGCCCAGATGGCATCGAGCTTCGGCCAGTCGATCCCCTGGGACGCGATCGGCGCGACGCGGAAGCCGAGCAATCCCGGACGGGTCGTGCGGGCCATCGAGCCATCCTAGCCCGGGTCCCGAACCTTTCGCGAGTCGTCTGGCGCCTCCGATTCAGTCGCCCGTGACCTGCTCCTTCGCCCACGCGTAGAGGGCGTCATACACGGGCAGCTCGAGCTCGAGCTGGCGCTGATCGTCGACGTCGAGGAGCGCAAAGCCGTCGGCGATGGCCATCAGGCCGGCCGATTCGGGCGTGACGTCTACGTCTTCGGCCACATCGGCGCCGTGGACGACCTTCGCCATGACTGCGATCGCCGGATCGTCGATCTTGAAGTCATCGATCAGCGTCTCGAACGAGCACTTCCCGTCGCGGTGCGTATACCTCGCTCCCGGAGCATCGAAGCTCTTTGCGCCCTCGCGCTCGGCGAACGCGAGCACCTCGTCGCGCGGGACGTAGACGATCTCGGCTTCGGGATCGATGAACTTCCGGATCAGCCACGGGCAGGCGATCCGGTCGGTCCTGGGATGCTCGCGTGTGACCCACTTCATGTCGCTGGCTCCTCAGGAGTGCCGGGCTCGGTCGACAGTAGGATGAGACCATTCACGAATGGACGGATTGACCGCCACGAGCGACACGAAGGAACAGGCGACGCGCGAGCTTCTCGTCGAGCTCCTCGGTGCCTTCTACACGCGTGGTTGGGTGTCAGGCACCGGCGGTGGAATCTGTGGCCCAGCCGGTGATGGCCGGCTCCTGATCGCCCCCACAGGCGTCCACAAGGAGCGGGTGCGAACCGACGAGTTCTTCACGGTCGATCCGGCTGACGGGAAGGTCCTTGAGCGCCCCGACAACGACGCCCTCCGCCCGAGCGAATGCACCTCGATCTTCTGCCTGGCTGTCCGCGAGCGAGGCGCCGGAAGCGTCGTCCATTCGCACGGCCTGTCGGCGGTCCTGGCCGGCGACCTCGCCGGCAATCGCGACCACGTCGAGATCCGCGATCTGGAGATGCTGAAAGGCATTCGCGGCGTTGGCAATCGCGACGTCCATCTGCTCCCGGTGATTCGCAACACGCCACGCGAACCCGAGCTCGTCGACGACCTTCGACGCGTCCTCGACGATGCCCGCTTCCAGTCGGCCTTCGGCGTCATCGTCGCGGACCACGGCGCGTACATCTGGGGCGACGACGTCTGGGAAGCAAAGCGCCACGCGGAGGTCTATCACTACCTGTTCGAAGCGGTGGTCGCGAGACACGCCAGCCAGAAGGAGGATCAGCGTTGAGCGCTCAGGAGATGGGCTCGAAGGACCTCAGCCACCTGACCAGGGTCGACGTGATCGACGTTGCGGCCGCCGTTGCGGCCGACGAGCTCACCGCGGCCGACACCTTCAAGCGGACCTACCTGGGGCACGGCTCGCAGTCGAGCGTCTTCGTCTTCCAGGGCCACGCCGGGCCGTTCCGAACCCACGTCCACACGACGCACGATGAGATCGGCTACGTCCTCGCCGGCACCGGTTCGGTCACGGTTGGCGGCGTGACCCGCCCGGTCAAGCGCGGCGACGTCTGGGTGATCCCGATGAACACGCCCCACGGCGGCCAGTTCGAGGATCCGCCGCAGGTCCTCTTCATCTCATCGCCGATCGACGACCCCGAGAACCAGGATCGGGTCTGGCTCGACCCGTTGAGACACGCCTGACCAGCCGACCGTGCGATCGGGGATGAACGATTCGCACGAGGGCCACGCCATACCCTGTTGAGCACGGCCATCTGTGCCGTGTCACTTACAGGGGCAGCACGTGGACCAGCGAGGTCTCGTCGAACGGGCCAGGGGAGGCGATCATGACGCCTTCACGAGGCTCGTTGACCTGACCATCGTGCGGCTGGACGCAGCCGCTCGATTGATCGTTCGGGACCCCGAGCTCGCTCGAGACGCGGTTCAGGAGACCCTGATCCGGGCCTGGCGTGACCTTCCGGGTCTTCGTGACCTGGACCGGTTCGATGCCTGGCTCCATCGGCTCATGGTCAACGCCTGCCTCGATCTCGTCCGCCGGAGACGGCGACGCGCCATCGAGGTCGAGATTACGTCGCTCGATACGCCGGCCATGTCCGACATGGCCGGTGACTTCGCCGATCGCGAGCTCCTCGACGGCGCCCTTGGGCGCCTCGATCCGCCTCATCGCGCGGTCGTCGTCTTGCACTACTTCCTGGGGATGCCGCTGCCCGAGGTGGCGGCGTCCCTCGGCATTCCGTTGGGAACAGCCAAGTCCCGGCTGCACTACTCGCTCGCCTCGATGCGGGCGACTGTGTTTGCCGATCCGGTGCTGACCTCGGCGCCATTTGCGGGAGGGCATCCGGCATGACCTCCGATCGACGCTTCGAGCAGGACCTGCCCGAGCTCCTCGCGCAGCTGGCGTATGGGTCGACACCCGAGTATCGAGATCACGTCGTCCAGGAGACCGCCCGCATGCGGCAGCGGCCCGCCTGGACGTTCCCCGAAAGGTGGATTCCGATGTCGACCATCACAGCACGTCTCGCTCCGTTGCCACGACTCCCGTGGCGGACCATCGGCCTGGTTGCTCTGCTGCTCGCCGCCCTCGTTGTCGGTGCCCTGCTCAGCGCAGGCAGAAACGACGGCCTGCCGTCACCGTTCGGCCGGGCGGCCAACGGCTCGGTGGCCTACTCGGCCGACGGCGACATCTATACCGTCGACCCGGCATCAGGGTCCGCAAGGGCCGTGGTGACGGGATCCGCAACCGACGTCGGACCGGTTTGGTCGCGTGACGGAACGCACCTTGCCTTCTTTCGCGAGAAGACCGGCAATCCTGGCACCGGGCGCCTCTACGTTGGCCGCGCCGACGGCAGCGGCGTGATCGCCGTCACACCAAAGCTGGTCGTCAACGTCAGCCACTATTCGTTTTCGCCGGATGGCCGGCACATCGTGTACCTCGAGGAGGTGCGCGATGGGCAGCGGACGATGTGGGTCGCGAACGTGGACGGGAGCGGCGCTCTCCCGTTCGACCTCGATGGCATGGAAGCCGACTGGCCGGCCTACCGGCCCGACGGCAGCGAGATCCTCTTCGCTGGTGGTGAGGCTCTCAGCGGATTGGGCAACGGCATCTACGCGGTCAACGTCGCCAGCGGCGTCGTTCGGATGATCGTCGCGCCATCTGCCAACCCGTCCCTCGAAACGCTGTCGTGGTCCCCGGATGGGTCGCAGATCGCGTATGTCGAATGGAATCCGCAGGAAGGGGGCCCCTGCAGCAAGGTCGTCCATGTGGTCGCGGCGGATGGCAGCGGGGATCGCAGACTGCCCGTGCCGGCGGGCACGACGTGCCAGGAGCCGGTCGCCTGGTCCAACGATGGCACGCGCGTCGTCGTCGTTCGAAACCTCGCTGGAAGCGACCTCGCTGTGTTCGCGATCGTCCCGGCGGACGGCAGCGGAGTCGGGCTCGATACCACGGGCCTGACCAAGAAGATCGAGGGCTTGGGCGGGCTCAGCGGCGTGACCGGAGAGTGGGCGCCTGACGACACTGCGATTCTAGTGACGCCCACCGGCGCAGGCGACAGCCCACTGCCGCAGCTGCTCATCGATCCCTTGACCGGCGCGTCCCGGCCGGCTCCGTGGGCCGCGACGAGCCAGCCAACCTGGCAGCGCCTCGCGCCATAGCTCCGAATCGCGCGGCGGTCGGCACTCGCCGGCCGCCGGCCCTCTATTCATACTTCTGCGCGAAGATCGCGAACGAGGGCCGTGCCGTTGGGTTCGAAGATTTCCAGCCGCGAGGCCGAGGTGCTTGAGGCCGTCGGCGAGCACCTGACGAACGCTGAGATCGCCGAACGGCTGTACATCTCCGTGCGGACGGTCGAGAGCCACGTCTCCACGCTTCTCCGGAAGCTGGATGTCGTCGACCGTCGGGCGCTCGCGCGCATCGCCCGCGATCGAGCCGAGGCCGCCGCCCCGCGGACGAACCTGCCATACACGTTCACGAGCTTCATCGGCCGCGACGCGGAGCTGGCCGCGATCATTGCGTCCCTCGCCGACTCGCGACTGGTCACGGTCAGCGGTCCGGGAGGCGTCGGCAAGACCCGCCTCGCGCTCGAGGTCGGGCGCCGGCTGATCGCGCAAGGATCCCCGCGGTTGTGGTTCGTCGACCTGGCCCGGGTGATCGACGGCTCGGGCGTCCTGCCGGCGCTGCTGGCCGCGGTCGACGAGCACATCGAACCCGGTCGTTCACCAATCGAGCTGCTCGTCACCCAGCTCGACCGACCGCACACGGTCCTGATCCTCGACAACTGCGAGCACGTTATCGACGCCGTCGGCCACGTCTCGGAGACGCTCCTGTCGCGAACGAAGGAGCTCCGGTTGCTGCTGACGAGCCGCGAGGCCCTCGGTGTCGGAGGCGAGCGATCCCTGGTGGTGGCGCCGTTCTCCGTTCCTTCCGTCGCGACAGGCGACATCGCGGCAGTCGCCGAAAACGACGGGGTGCGGCTGTTCGTCGATCGCGCTCGATCGGTCGACCAGCGATTCACCCTCGACATCGAGACCGCCACGGCCGTCGCCTCGATCGTCCGCCACCTCGACGGTTTGCCGCTTGCGCTCGAGCTGGCGGCAGTTCAGGTCGTCGCCCTCTCCCCCGTCCAGATCGATGCTCGCCTGCGGGACCGGTTTTCGCTTCTCGGCGGGAGGACCGGCGACCCGCGCCATGGCACGCTTGAGACAACTCTCGACTGGAGCTATCAGCTCCTGCGGCAGGACGAGCGCGCCGTATTCGATCGACTTGCCGTCTTCCGCGGCGCGTTCACCCTGGATGCCATCGAAGCGGTCGTCGTGGATGACCACATCAAGGCCAGCGACGTAGGCCCGATCCAGACCTCGCTTGTCAGGAAGTCACTCGTCACCGTCGACGACCGCGGCGCCGAGCGTCGATACCGTCTGCTCGAGACAGTCCGCGAGTTCGCCTGGCGACGTCTGGAAGAGACTGGAGAGCTGGCGACCTGGCGCGACCGGCAGCGGGCTTGGGCATTCGGACTCGCGCTGCGAGCGGCAAAGGAATTGCACGGTCCGGACCAGCCTGCGTGGCTTGACCGCCTTGACGACGACCTCGACAATCTCGAGGCCGCCCTCGCTTGGAGCATCGAGGACCCGGTTCGTGCCGGTCGTGCGCTCCGGGTCGTACTCGGTCTGTACCCGTACTGGCTCGCCCGGGGAACACGTCGGAGCCAGGGCATCCACTGGACGAAGGCCGCCGCTGCGGCCGCGACGAAGACCGACATCGCCACTCGAGTGAAGAGCCTCCTCGATTCGGTTTCGTTGCTGATGTGGAGCGACCTGGACGCCTGCGAACCACTGGTGGAGGCGGCGCGACGCCTGATAGGTGACGACCCGCTGGCGCGCCTCCGCGTGGACACGGCCGAGACCTGGCTCTCTGGCTTCCGCGGCAGGCCTCGCCCATCGCTCGAGGAGCGGGCCCACCGCGCCGGAGCCGACCCTCGATCGATCTTGTGGATCCGGGGTTACGACACGCTCCATCACGCCATGGCCCTGCCGCGAGCGACGTCATACGAGCGCCTGGTCGATGTCGCCCGCGAGTTCCGCGAGTCCGGCGACGAGCACCTGTATGGCGGCCTGATGAGCTTCGCCGCCGACTACGCGGCCTCCGACGAGCCGGACAGGGCCCGCGCCGACGTCCGAGCAAGCCTTGAGATCGCCCGGCAGTTCGGGTGCGCGTCATGCGAGTCCGGTGCGCTGGCGAGTCTCGTCCTCGTCGACGATTGCGCCGACCTCGGCGGCCGTGTGACAGCCGCGAGACGGGCCGTCCGCCTGGCAAACGGGATCAGCGAAGTGGTCAGCGTCTATGCGGCTCTCGACGTCCTCGCAGGCGCCCTCGGCGAGGCTGGTCAAGCGGAGCTCGCTGCGATCATCGCCCTCGGCGTCGCAGCCTCGCGCGAGATGAGCGGATTCGCCCAGATATTCCCAGGCCGCGAGGTGGCGCGGACAACCGCCCTGGAGCTCGCGCTCGAGCGCCTCGGGCCCGAATCGATGGCGGAGCTCGGAACCGAGGCGTCTCTCCTCTCGTATCGGGACCTCGTGGTGCTCGGTCTCGGCTGACGCCGCAGACCGTTTTCCGTGGTCGCCACGGATGGCAGGCAAGCCATCCCGCGCCAACCTTGCCCGAGTTCCGATCGCTCGTCGCGATCGACTAGAGCAGGGAGCACGCAAATGACATCGCACGAAATGAGCAGGCGGCTCGGATTGTCGGTCGCGGCGCTGGTGATGACGGTGCTGGCGGCGACTCCAGTGACGGCAGCGGGCAACACGAAGGTCGAAGGGCTGCTCGAGCCCGATGTCCAGGGTGTCTGTGCCGACGACCCGGCGTCGCTCGGAAGCTACGTCGTATCCGGTGACCTGACCGGCTGCTGGTACATCGACGAGTTCACTGTGACGCGCGAATCGGCCGCTGGCGGCTTCCGCGCGACCGGCCGCGAGCAGTTCGTGGGATGCCTGCTCGAGACGACCTGCGGCCGCTTCTTCACGGAGTACACATTCACGGCCAAGGTCGTGGACGGCATTGAGACCCACGGCCGTTGCCATCACCCGATCGTCGGTGGCGACGGAGGCTTCGAGGGCGTCGAGGGCGTGATCCAGATGCACGACCTGCCGAACGGCTGCGCGCTCTACAAGGGCCAGCTGTCGCTCTGATCAACGAGCCGGGCCGTCCGCCCGGTCCAAGCCAAGGAGGTACTTTCCATGACCGTCGTCGACAGTCCGCTCGATGCGGCGGAGGAGCTCAGCGGTCGTCTGTTCATGGACGCGTTGGGCGGGTTCCATCTCCTGACTGTGTACCTCGGACACCGACTGGGCCTGTTCCGGGCCCTCGCCGATCGCCCGGAGACTTCCGTCGACGAGCTCGCTGCGGCTGCCGCCCTCGACGCGCGATACGTCCGCGAATGGGTCCAAGCCGAGGTGATCGCAGGGCTGATCCAGGCGTCGGACGAGGACCTGACGGTCGCGACCCTCCGCCTGTCGCCGGGCGTGGTGGAGGTGCTCGTGACCGAGACCCATCCGGAGTACTTGGCAGGCCTCGGCTATGCGCTCGCGTCGGTCGGCCGCGTGCTGCCGGACCTCGTCGGGGCCTTCAGAACCGGTGCCGGCGTGCCCTACGAGGCTTACGGGGACGATGGGATCGAGGCGCAGTCCGCGCTCAATCGCCCGGCTTTCGTGAACGACCTGGCGAGCCACTGGATCCCCGCCATTCCTGGCGTCGATGAACGTCTCCGCGACGCGAGCCGGCCTGCCCGCGTGGCCGACGTCGGGTCCGGCGTCGGGTGGGCGGCGATCGAGCTTGCGCGGGCCTTCCCCAACGCCCGGGTCGATGGCATCGACCTCGACACGCGCTCGATCGCTGCCGCGAAGGCCAACTCGATCGAGGCGGGCGTCGCCGACCGGGCCTTATTCCGAGTTGCCGATGCCGCGCGCGGCGGACTCGCGTCGGGGCGCTACGACCTGGTCCTGTTCCTGGAGTCGCTCCACGACATGGCCCACCCCGTCGATGCCCTGGCCGCTGCCCGCACGGCTGTGGTCGACGGCGGCGCCGTGGTCGTCATGGACGAGCGGGCTGGGGTGGTGCGCCCGGCGGCGGGCGATCCGATCGAGACCTTCTTCGGGACTATCAGCACCCTGTGGTGTCTTCCGCAGGCCCGAGTCGACCCGGAGTCGGAGTCGCCCGGCACCGTCATGCGGCCACAGGTCCTCGAATCGATCGCGCGCCGCGCCGGGTGGGCAGGCATCGAGACGCTGCCGATCGATCACCCGTTCTGGCGGTTCTATCGGCTCGCCGCGTAAGTTCGGTGCCGCCGCGGCCCGGCGTCCGGAAGGCGGGAGTGGAGCCGACACTCGGATTTGAACCGAGGACCTGCTGTTTACGAAACAGCTGCTCTACCGCTGAGCTATGTCGGCCCGGACGCGGAGTATAGGCCAGGCGGTATTCAGGGCTTGCGAACCGGCGCATGGTTGGTGCATACTGAACCGCATGGTTCAGTATTCGAGCGGGCGACTGGATGTCTCGTTTGCCGCGCTGTCGGACGCCACAAGACGCGGCGTCCTGGAGCGGCTCGGGCGTGCAGACGCTTCGATCACGGATCTTGCCGACACGTTCCACATGACCCTCACGGGCATGAAGAAGCACGTCGGCGTCCTGGAGCATGCGGGGTTCGTCACCACGGAGAAGGTCGGGCGCGTCCGGACCTGCAAGCTCGGCCCGCGCCGACTGGACGAAGAGACCGCGTGGATCGAGAGGTACCGCGAGCTCTGGGCCTCACGTCTCGACGAGCTGGACAAGATTGTCGAAGAGCTGAAACAAAAGGAGATCGTCAATGGACGCAAGAAGCGAGACTGAGCTCGCCCCCACGACGAACCGCACGACAACGGAACGAACGTCCGATCGTGAGCTGGTCGTGACGCGGACCTTCAATGCTCCGGCGCGCATCGTGTTCGAGGCGTGGACCACGCCCGAGCTGTTCAAGCGGTGGTGGGTTCCGAAGTCGTTGGGCGTGTCCCTGCACTCCTGCGAGCTGGATGCTCGTACCGGGGGCACCTACCGTCTCGTGTTCGGCGACGACGCCGCAACGCAGATGGAGTTCTTCGGTCGGTACATCGAAGTGATCCCGCACTCGCGCATCGTCTGGACGAATGACGAAGGTGGTGAGGGCGGACCCGTCACCACGGTGACGTTCGAGGAGAAGGCCGGCCAGACGATGCTGGTCATCCACGACCTCTATCCCTCGAAGGAAGCCGCCGACGACGGCGCCGGGAGCCTGGACGGGATGCCCGAGACGCTCGATCAGCTCGACGAGCTTCTCGTCAGCCTGGGCGCGACCGCGGCACGGTCGTAAGGTCGTCCGGCGACCAGCGCCATCTCATCGTGTGGACCAGCGGGCGCCCGGGCTCGACGACCTCTGGCATCAGGTTCGGGGCGTCCGGCGGTCCACTCTGGGGTTCCACGCACACGGCGTCGGGACGTTCGTCGAACACGACCCACCACGGACAGCTCGACGAAAGCTCGAGCCGGAGCCGACCCGGCCACTCGAGCACCGGGTTCCGGGTGAGGTCCGTGAACGCATCATCGAACGGACCTGGCGGCGGCGGCACGCGCACGCCGGTCGTGATCCCTGCTTCGTCCCGCTGGAGCATCGTCCGGGCCTCGAACGCGAGGCGGACGCCGGGATCGCCGGCGACGAGACGCCGCCGCAACCACGGATGCCAGCCGACGACACCGGGCATGGGCTCGTCGGCGTGGAGCTCGAGCGTGACGTCGAGTCGATCCGGCGCCAGCTCGAACCGGTGGACGACGCGGCCCGCGAACGGCCAGCGCTCATCGAGCTCGACCGACATCGTCCGCTCGTCGTCAACGCGCCACGGGCGATCGAACACGACGCCGTGGATCGCGTGCGGCGGAAGGTTCGGCCGAACCTCATATCCGCGGCCGCCGAACGTGAAGCGGCCCTCGCGGAGCCGACCGGCCCACGGCGCCATCGGGTAGCAACCCCAGTAGATCGGGCCTTCCGGGCTGCTCGTGACGAGGAGCTCGTGTCCGCCGACCGTGAGCGAGCGAATGCGACCGCCATCTCGAGGCGAGACCTCGAGCCGGGCGTCGCCGGCCTCACAGACGATCGCGTCAGGATCCAGCTCGGTCATGGCCTCAGGATCCTGTTCAAGCGCCACCCCTCCGAGCAGTCCCAGAGCCCCTGTTCCGCCGGACAACGAGATCGACGTGGACCGGGGTCTGACCCTGGCCTAGGGTGTCCAGGTTCAGTCCGCTGCTCCCGTCGGCTGGGTACGCCCCGCCCGCCCGACCTTAGCGTGTGAAACGGGAGCAGGTCCCGGCGGCATCTATAGGGCATGAACGTTGGCAGCGCAGTGATTAACGGCCAGATCGCGGAGGCGGTCATCGAGCGAGCCGTCGCCGGCGACGAGATGGCCTTCGCCCGGATTGTCGCCGGCCATCACGAGGACATGGCCCGCATCGCGTACCTCGTCTCCGGCGACCTCGACGTGGCGGCCGATGCCGAGCAGGCTGCCTGGGCGATCGCGTGGCGCCGGCTCGGCGCCCTGCGAGACCCCACCCGGCTCAGGCCCTGGCTGATGTCAGTGGCGGCCAATGAGGCCCGCCAGATCATGCGCAGCCAGCGCCGTCGGTCGGTCCGCGAGCTCACGATCGACGGACCGGGGAGCTCGCTTGCTCCCGACCGGTCGGCGCTCATCGATCTCGCCAACGCCGTCGCCGGCCTCGACTACCGGGATCGGACGATGATCGGCATGCGCTACATCGCCGAGCTCGGCTCTGAGGCGATCGGCCGCGAGCTGGGCTTGAGCGCGTCCGGTGTCCGTGTCCGCCTCCACCGCCTCCTCGGACGCCTCCGAAAGGAGCTCGGCGATGACTGACCGCAACCCGATAGATGAATTCGAGACTCGACTGGCGACGCTGGTCCGGGTCTACACCGAGCCGGCCGCCACGCGGAGCGACTCGCTCGCGACCGCCAGGACGGCGATGGCGTCGGCTACCCGAGGCGGCGTCCTCGGGCGGTTGTCGGTACCCCGCGTCGCTGCCCGGCGCCTTGCCTCGCTGCTCGTCCTGGGCGCTCTCATCATTGCCCTTGCGGCCCTCGCCGTCGCAATCGGTTCCAAGCCTTCGCCCATCGTGCAGCTACCCGACGGTCCCCCACGGATCGTCTTCGTGCGCGATGGCGACCTCGTCGTCGCCGAAGCTGACGGGAGCGGACAGAGCCTGATCGCGACTGGCGGTGCCGACGACGGCAAGCTGGGCTACCTCACGGCGGCCTGGTCGCCCGACATGCGCCACATCGCCGCCGCCCGCGACGTTGGTGGTGCATTCCTGACGCCGGGTGTCGACCTCATGACCGCGGACGGTGCCCTGGTCAGGACCGTCGCCCTGGACCCCGGTTGCGGGCCTTCGCTGTCGTGGTCGCCGGACGGCTCCGAGGTCGCGATCGCGACGTGCCCGGCCGATGTTCCAAGGGACGCAATCGAGTCCGTCGATTCAGGGATCCGGCTCCTCCTCGCCGGGCTGGATGGATCTGACCGAGAGCTCGCCCTGCCAGCTGATTGGCAGTCAGTCGCGAGCGCGAACCCCGAGGTCTGGACCCGACCGGAGCTGTGGGCGCAGTGGTCTCCTGACGGTCGGTGGATCGCGCTTCCGGCGGTCGTCGCAGGGAAATTCGGACAGTATCTGGTGGCCGCCGACGGGTCGGGCACTCGCCGGATCGAGGAATTCACTGACAACCTGTACCGCGTCGATTTCTTTGATTGGTCACCCGATCAGCGCGGCCTGGCGATCTCAGGCGACCTGATTGGCTGTCCGGATGACGTCTGCCTCCTGATCATCGAGTCCGAAGGTGGGCCCGTGACCGCCACGATCGGACACCCGTCTGCTGGGGATCCCAACACGCACGCCAAGCTGTTCTGGCCGGAGTTCTCACCCGCCGGCGACCGGGTTTCGGTCATCGGCAGCCTGACGGACTTCACTTCGGAACGGGATACGCAGACGCTGTACGCCTATGACCTCGCGACCGCTCGCTTCACGGAGCTGACCTCCGGGATCGCACGGCTCATCGTGTACCAGACCGGCCTGGTGCAGCCCACTGGCGAGGTGACTGGAGAGGTGGTGGCTGGCGGGACGGTCGCCTGGACGCCGGACGGCAAGAGGCTGCTCTACCTCGTTCGTGAGGGCGGCGACGCTGGTACCACCTGGACGCTCCGTTCGATCGATGCAGCCGGCGGCAGCCAATCCTCTGTGCTCGTACAGGGCGTGCAGTCGTACGACATCGGGCCCAAGCAGTAAGGCGCCTGGGGCTGGCTCAACCGCCCGGGTCGTGAGACGCGGGCGCGTTGGAGTCAGCGGCTCGACTCGTTGACGATGACGTAGCGCAAACCTTGGCCGTGGCGCATCGCCTCGAACGCGGTCTCGACGTCGTCCAGGCCGATCCGGTGTGAGATGAGCCGGTCGATCGGGAGACGTCCCGCGAGGTAGAGGTCTGCGTAGCGCGGGAAGTCGACCCATGCGACGGCCGCGCCGTAGTTCGAACCGAGGATCCGCCGCGACCCATCGACGAACGGGAACACCTCGAACGAGGCGCGGACGCCGAACGGCGTCAGCCCGGCGAGGACGGCGGTGCCACCCGGCGGCAGCACCTCGATCGCCTGCTCGACCGTGGCGCGGAGGCCGATCGCCTCCACGCAGAAGTCGGGCCCGCCGTGCGTTGCGGATCGGATCGCGGCGCTCGTGGCAGCGGGATCGGATCCGGCCAGGATCGTGTCGGTCGCCCCGAGGTCACGGGCGGTGTCGAGCTTCTCGGCGACGCGGTCCACGGCCACGATGCGCGATGCACCGGCCAGGACGGCTCCCATGACCGCGGACAGACCGACGCCGCCAAGGCCGATCACGCAGACCGAGGCGCCGGCCGGGACCTGGGCGGTCTTCAGGATCGCGCCGACGCCGGTCGAGACACAGCAGCCGATGAGTGCCGCGACCTCGGGCGGGATGCTCGAAGGGAGAGGAATGGCTGCGCTTGCGGCAGTGAGTGTCGCCTCGGCCATCGTCCCGATCGCCAGATAGGACGGAACCTCTGTTCCGTCGATTCGCTGAAGTGCCGTCGACCCGTCCGGCAGTCGGTGGCGGAGCGACCCCGATCCTTCGCAGAGCCACTGCGCGCCGGACTGGCAGTGCCGGCAGGCGAGGCACGGGTAGTACCAGGAGAGGGCGACGAAGTCGCCGACCCGCGGCCGCTCGACCCCAGCTCCCACCGCCTCGACCCAACCGGCGCCCTCGTGGCCGAGCACGAGCGGCCCAGGTCGATCCCATTCGCCATCGCGGACGTGGAGGTCCGAGTGGCAGACACCTGACGCCGCGATCCGAACGCTGACCTCACCGGGCCCGGGATCGCGCAGCACGAGATCCTCGACCCGCGTGGCCTCGCCCGGTGACTCGAGAACGACCGCCCGCATGCTCTCGCTCCTAGGGTGAACGCCGAGGCTAGCTCGCCGGACGGGTGTCGTACAGGGTCCCGGCCCGGCCTTACCGCCGGGCGCGAGCGATCCCGGACTCGTAGGCGAGGACGACCGCCTGCACCCGATCCCGCAGGTCAAGCTTGTCGAGGATGTGTGCGACGTGGGTCTTGGCGGTGTGCTCCGAGAGGACGAGCTCGGCGGCGATCTCCGCGTTCGAGAGGCCGCGGGCGACCAGGTGCAGGACCTCGAGCTCCCGGGGAGTGAGCTCGCGCAGGGCCGCCGGGGGTGGCGCCGGCGCGGCATCGGCGAACCGCTCGATCAGCCGCCGGGTCACAGCCGGGGCGAAGAGCGATGCACCGCCGGCAACGATCCTGATTCCGGACACCAGCTGCTCCTCCGGTGCGTCCTTGAGCAGGAAGCCGCTCGCACCGGCTCGAAGCGCTTCGTAGACGTAGTCGTCGAGATCGAATGTCGTCAGGACGAGCACGCGTGGCGCGTGCTCCCCGCGACTCGTGATCCGGCGGGTCGCCTCGATGCCGTCCACGTTCGGCATGCGAACGTCCATGAGCACGACGTCCGGATCGAGCTCGCGCGCCAGCGTGACCGCCTCCGCGCCATCCGCCGCCTCGCCGACGACGTCGATGCCGGGCTCGGCGCGCAGGATCATCCGAAATCCGCTGCGGACGAGCGTCTGGTCGTCGGCGATCAGGACGCGGATCGTCATGCGCGTGCGGTGCGGAGCGGCAGTCGGACGCGCAGGGTGTACCCGCCTTCGGGCCGCCGGCCAGCCTGCAGCTCGCCGCCGTACACCGAGACTCGCTCGCGCATCCCGACCAGCCCGTACCCGGAGCCAGTGCCACCGCCGGTGCCTGGCCCGTCGTCAGAGATCTCGACCTCGAGCTCATCCGCTGCGTACCTGAGCACGACTCTGGCATGCGCCGGCCCGGCGTGGGTGAGGGCATTGGTCAGCGCCTCCTGCACGATCCGGAAGGCCGAGAGGTCCACGCCAGGTGGCAGATCTCGGGGCTCACCCTCGACGGTCAGCTGGACCGGCAGGCCGGCAGCCTGCACCTGATCGACAAGGGTGCCGAGCTCACGGAGGCTGGGTTGGGGCGCGAGCGGCAGCGACTCGTCGCCACTTCGGAGCATGCCGACCAGGCGTCGCATCTCGTCGAGCGCCTGCTGGCCCGTCCATTCGATGACCTCGAACGCGTCACGGGCGTCAGCCGGCTCGGAGTCGAGCACGTGCCGGCCGCCGCGCGCCTGGATGACCATGACGCTGATCGAGTGCGCGACGACGTCGTGGAGCTCGCGCGCAATCCGCGCCCGCTCCTCCACGATCGCGGCTGCCGCCCGCGTCTTCTCCTGCTCGAGCTCGCGGTCGTTCAGGCGCCGTTGCCGGACCGCGCGACCGGCGATCCATGGGGCGCCCATGATGAGCGAGAAGAAGACGACGGCGTCGGCGGTAATGCCAGTTTCGCTCGACACAAAGACCAGGGCGTAGATGCCGAGGGTCATGGCACCAGCGAGAAGCGTCCGGCGGCCGCTCGTGTGCGCCGACGCGCTGTAGACGGCGAGCAGCAGGAACGCGAACACGCCTGAGTTCGTGGGGCCACGAAGCCACGGCACGGCGAGGGCGGCAGCGGCGACGGCGAGCATCAAGCCGAGCAGAGGCAGCGGATCGCGAGATCGTCGCGCCGCCGTAACGCCGAGTGCGAATGCCAACGCGGTGGTCGCGAGCCGCTGATATTCCGGGGCTGGGGTCAGCACGACCTCGATCAGGACGATGGTCGTGAGCACCGCCGCCAGCGCCCCGTCGCCGCGTTGCCGCAGGAAGCCCTCGAGTTCGTGGCGCATCGAGCCACACGCTACGCCACGGCTCTCCCGAATCCATCACTCGTGAGAGCGATCCGCTGCCCTGAACGACCCCCTCGAGAGTGAGGCAAGTTCGGCAGCGCGGGCGACGACAGCGTCAGGATCGGCTCCTACGGTCGAGTCGAGCGCGCCAGAAGGCGAGCTTTGAATGGGAGGACCGAACATGCGAAGGTCAATGACCGCCACGTTCCTGGGCGTCGTCGCCAGCCTGGTGATCGCCTCGTCCGCGCTGGCCCACGAGTGCACCAACGCCAGCAAGAGCGATCCGGCCGCCGGCGCGCAGGTCCTGATCGACGAGACGACGGGCGCGATCCTGTGGATCACCGAGGGTCTCCAGACTCGACTCGACCAGGGCGTCGTCGACCCGGCGACCGGCGCCGGCTTCCACGGCCTGATTGCGTTCGACGCCACAGGCGATGGCGTCGCCGACTACAGCACCTGGATCGACGTGGGACCCGACGGCGAGGTCCCGCTGGTGGCGCAGCTCAGCGGCCCTGCCTGCCGGGGCGTGACGAACCTCTTCATCTACTTCACGGAATGCCTGGGCGGCTGAGCCTGAAAGAGCACCACCCGGGGGCCGAAGTGGCCTCCCGGGTGGTGTCGGTGTGACGAGAAGCGGGCGGTCAGATCGGTCCGCGCCCGGTCCTCGACTGGCCGCGGATGGCCTTGTATCCGACCACGGCAATGACGGCGCCGATCGTCGCGACGATGATCGTCGTGGGGTTGATCCCGGTGATGTAGTCCCCGCCGGTCAGGGCACCGGCCAGGAAGCCACCGACGAGGCCGCCGACGATCCCAAGCACGATATGCCCGATCACGCCGAGGCTCTCGTCACCCTTCACGAGATAGCCTGCGAGGTAGCCGGCGATTGCGCCGACGACGAGCCAGCTGAGGATGCCCATGACTCAGCGCTCGCCGACGGGCGTGGCGACCCGGTCGTCCACGTCTTCTTCGGCTTCTTCCTCGGCCTTGTCGCCGACACCAGCGCCTGCGCCGGCACCGACCGCGCCACCGACGACGGCACCCGGAGGTCCGCCGACCGCGCCGCCAATCACCGCGCCCGTGACGGCTCCAGCACCCGCGCCGATCCCGGCGCCGGTCTCATCGCGTCCTTCGGTCGACTCACCGGCCACGGCGCCACCAACGGCACCAATGACGCCGCCGACGGCAGCGCCCGGAGGCCCACCGACCGCCGCGCCGATCCCGGCACCCATCAGGGCTCCCGCTCCGGCACCGATGGCTTCGGCGCCGTGCTCGTTCGTGTCCTCTGCCTCGTCGACGGTCTCGTCGACACGCGGCTTGCGGTCATCCATATCTGACCTCCCATGTCCTATCCGACGCTTCGGGTCGTCGTGGCCGACAGCGTGGTCGACGGGAGGTCGTCAGGGCAGCAGCAACCGGCGTATTTCCCGTTCCAACGACATCGCAATGTCGCCGAGCTGACGGGCAGGCCCTCGCAACGGGGTCGCCAGCCGCGGCCGTCACGAGGAGCTCGAGGCCCTCGATCGCGAGCGAACGGATCCTGCCGCCGTTCCGTGGCGAGACCTCGCGCCGAGCGTCACCGGCCTCGGGCGCGGATCGACGGTCGTCCTTGCTGGTTCATCGATCATTCGTTGCCAAGTGCCCGCAACGACGACGGTTCGTGGCGTGAAGGACACGCCGAGCATGCCGAGCGGGGCGCCGATCATCGCTCGAAACCTCAGTGTTGGCGGCTGTCCTGCATTGCCAGCTCACCTTCGTCGACCTTGCGCCGAGCGCCAGGTCATCGAAAGTGCGGATCACCACACTGTTTGCGCGACTCCCTGCCGAACCCAATGGGTCAGAGTCGCTTGACGAGCTCCGTCCGCGACCGAACCTCGAGCTTCGCGTAGATGCGCGACAGGTTCGCCTCGACCGCCCGAACCGAGACGTACAGCTCCGAGGCGATCTCCTTGTTCGTCAGCCCCTGTGCGACGAGGGACGCCACCTGCTGCTCGGTGGGCGTGAGTCCGTCCTGCCGGACCCGGCCACCGACACGAGCCACGGAATCGGCCGCCTTCGTGCTCCAGAGCGATGCACCGAGCCGGTCGAACTCGGCCTGAGCGGCCGTTAGGGTCGTCCGAGCGGCACCGCGTTGCTTCGAGCGCCGCTGGATGTCGCCGAGCACGAGGAGCGCCCGAGCGCGCTCGAACGGCAGTCCGAGGTCCGCGAAGCCCACGACTGCGGCTTCCGCCGACTGGATCGCGCCGTCCAGCTCCCCGCGTGCTCCAAGGACGAGGCCTCGACAGCGGGCCGCGATCGCCGACAGCGTTGGCCGATGGAGCAGGCTGCCGCGACGCTCCAGCTCGGTCGTGAGCGAGTCGGCCTCTTCCGTTCGGCCGAGGAGAACGAGCGCTTCAATCTCGTCGCCGATGAAGGCGATCCGCTTCGTGCCTTCGATCCCGCGTTCGAGCGAGTAGTTCTTGAGGTGCTCGTGCGCGGCGGAGGCGTTGCCCGCCGACAGCTCGAGGAAGCCGAGGATGAGCTGGGCGTACGTCGCGTACGAGCGATCGCCGACCTCCTCGCACTGCGCGAGCGCGCGGATGGCCCGCGGTCGGGCGCCGTCGACGTCGCCGCGCGAGCCCTCGACAAGGGCAAGCAGCGCCGAGATGGCGCCTTCCATCATCCGCGACTCCGCCTGGTCCGTGACGAGCAGCCCTTCCTCGGCGTACTGGCGCGCCAGGTCCCAGTTCCCCGCGAGCCACTCGAGCTCGGTGAGGAACAGGCACAGGATCTCGAGGCTCGCCTCGTCGCCGTAGGCGATCGCCCGCTCGCGTTCCCCGGTCAGCAGCTCGCGCGCCTCGTCGATGCGACCTGCGCGGACGAGGCAGACGGCGAGCATGGAGCGGGGCGCGTCTTCCTTGGCCTCGAGATAGAGGTTCCGGCCGGCTTCGAGGGCCGGCTGGAACCGAACGAGCGGATCCGGGGCGAGGCCAAGCAGGACCTCGAGATCGGCGGTGCGCGTGAGCGCCCCGGCTTGCAGCACCTCGTCATCGGTTCGCTCGGCGAGCGCGAGTGCTTCGCGAGCGAGGTCGAGGGCGTCGGTCAGGCGATCCTGGTGCCGTTCCCACATCTCACGGCTCAGGAGCGCGGCGGCGCGCCGCGCAGGATCGTCTCCGGCGTCCTCGAGCGCACGCCCGATGAGCTCGAGCTCGAGGGTGTCCCCGCCAGCGTCGCCTTCGACGAGCCGCGACATGGCCAGCAAGGCATCGGATCGGACGGGTCCTGCCGGCAGCTCGTCGATCACGCCCTCGACCAGCTCACGGGCCAGCCGCGTATCGCCAGCATGTCGGAGGGTCGGCGCCGCCTCGACGGTCCACACGCCGCGCCGCTCGAGCTCGCCTTCAGGGAGCCGACGAATCGCCTCGGCGAATAGCTCGCCGGCGGCGGCCGGCGCGCCGCGAGACCGGGCATGCTGTGCCGCGGCGTGGAGCAGCTCCGCGACTTCGGAGTCGATCCCGGGCTTCGCGAGCGCGAGATGGCGCGCACGCGCTTCCGGTTCGCCCACGGCGTCGGCGATCCGTGCGTGCAGCGCACGACGGTCCGTGGCGGACTGCAGCGAGTACGCGGCCGTGGCCAAGAGCGGGTGCACGAACTCGACCCGGCCGTCTTCGAGCCGGACGATCGCGGCTTCGACTGCCGGCGCGAGCGCGACTGTCCCGGAGGTCCCGATGACGCTCTCAACGAGCTCCGGCGTTGCCGGAGAGGCGGCAGCAACCACGAACAGCGCTTCGCGAGTCTGATCGTCCAGGCTGGCGAAGCGACTGACCAGGAGGTCGCTCAGGGACGCGCTCAGCGCGAGTGGCTCACCGGACGCCCAGTCGCCCTTGCCCATCTCCATCGCCCGGGCGATCTCGAGCGCATAGAACGGGTTACCGCCGGACGCCTCGTGGATTCGCCGAAGCAGTGGTCGAGGAACCGTTTCGCCGGTCCGGAGTCGAAGGATCCGATGGAGCGCGCCGACGCTCAGCGGTCCGACGGGGAGCCGCTCCAGCGGCCGCTCGAGCGCGCGCTGGAGGTCAAAGCCGCCTCTCGCTTCGCCGCCTGGTGCGCCTCCCGCCAGCGGATCGATCCGCCACGAAGCGAGCACGGCGACCGGAGCGGACCCGAGGCGTCGCAGGACGTATTCGAGCGCCATCGCCGAGGCTGGATCCAGCCACTGCGCGTCGTCGATCGCGATGAGGATCGGCTCGTCGCGCGCGAGCTCCCGAACGAGCCCGAGCACGCCCGCGGCGACCGTCCGCGGCTCGGCCGGTCGGCCGCGGTCATCCTCGAGCAGCAGCACCACCTCGATGGCCCGCCGCTGCGGCGCCGGGAGCCGCGGGAGGACCTCGGCGATGTTGTCGACGAGCAGGTCGCTGAGCGCCCCGAACAGGAGGTGGACCTCGGTGCTCGCCGGCCGGCAGGTCAGGACGCGGTAGCCGCTCTCCGCTGCCCGTTCGATCGATTCACGCCAGAGCGTCGTCTTGCCGATCCCGGCAAGCCCCTCCACGACCAGGGCGGCGGGCAACGCGTCGCGAGCGGCAAGGAACCGGGCAATGGTCTCCAGCTCCTGCTCGCGGCCGACGAGCTGCTCACGCGCGCCATCCATCGGCGCTCATCATGCGCTGTGGCAACTTCTGTGGTTCGCCACAGTTTCTCCGGCAGGCGCGCCGGCCTACCGTCAACCCGTGGCCAGCTTTGTCGTTGAGACGTACCTGTCGCGAGACGCCCCCGAGGAGCCCGATCGGACGATCGCCCGCATTATCGACGCGGTTGCCGAGCTGACCGCCTCCGGTCAAGCCGTCCGCTACGTCCGCTCGATCTTCATCCCCGACGACGAGACGTGCCTGCTGCTGTTTGAGGCCGAGACCGCCGACGTCATTCGCGCCGCGGCGGTTCGAGCCGGCATCGACCCGGATCGCATCTCGCGGGCTGACAGCCGGGAGCTGCCGATCTCGCGCTGAGCCGAAGTCCGCGTTCACGGCGTAGATTGCCCGCGTGAGCTTCGACGTTGCCGCCGAGTCGTACGACGCATTCATGGGCCGCTACTCGCGCCTGCTCTCGGCCCAGATGGCGGACCTGGCGGGCGTCCGAGCCGGCCAGCGTGTGATCGATGTCGGCTGTGGGCCCGGAGCGCTCATGGCGGAGCTCGTCACCCGACTTGGGGCTGCTGCGGTGGCCGGCGTCGATCCCTCGGAGTCGTTCGTCGACGCCGCACGAGCTCGACATCCCGGTGCCGACGTCCGCCTGGCCGCCGCCGAGGACCTGCCGTTCGAAGACGCGACGTTCGATGCCGCGATCGCGCAGCTCGTCGTCCACTTCATGCCGGACCCGGTCGCGGGACTCCGAGAGATGGCGCGCGTGACCCGTCCCGAAGGTGTCGTCGCGGCGTGCGTCTGGGACCACGCCGGCGCGCAAGGTCCGCTCGGGCTGTTCTGGGACGCCGCGCGAGAGCTCGACCCGAACGTCCACGACGAGTCGGCGCTCGCCGGCGCGCGCGAGGGCCACCTCGTGTGGCTCTTCGAAGCCGCGGGCCTGCGCGAAATCGAGCCGGCGACCGTGGTCGCCGAGCTCGAGCATCCGACGTTCGAGGCGTGGTGGGAGCCGTTCGAGCATGGCGTTGGACCGGCGGGCGCCTACGTCGCGAGCTTGAGCCCCGATGGACGAGTCGAGCTTCGCGAGCGCTGCCGGATGATGGTTGGAGCCGCACCGTTCGTGGTCACCGCAAAGGCCTGGGCAGCCCGCGGAGTCGTGTGACCGACCCCGCGGTCGAGTGGCTCCTGCGGTCGGCCGAGCCCGCGATCCGGCTTCGAACGCTCACCGAGCTGGCCGGCGTTTCCGCTGGCGATGCGCGCGCCGTCGACACTCGCCACGCGGTCCTCGATGGCCCAATCGTGAGCGGTCTGCTCAGCGGCCAGCAGCCCGGCGGTGGGTTCGGGGGCCATCCCTACGCAAAGTGGTCGGGTGCGCACTGGCGGCTCGTCTCGCTGATGGACCTCGCGGTTTCGGCGGATCTGGAGGCCGCCTGCCGCCCGATGCGGGCGGCCCTCGAACCGGTCTTCGAATGGCTCCTCCACCCGGGCCACAACTCAACGATGCCGACGATCAACGGACTCATCCGACGCCACGCGTCGATGGAGGGCAACGCGCTCGGGGTCGCCGTGCACCTCGGGCTCGCGGCCGACCTCCGAGCGGAGCTGCTGGCGCGGGCACTCGTTGACTGGCAGTGGCCGGACGGCGGCTGGAATTGCGATCGGCATCCCGGAGCGCGGCACTCGTCGTTCAACGAGTCGCTCCCGGCATTCCGCGGCCTGGCGGCGTTTGCGCATGCGACCGGCGATCGAGCGGCCCATGACAGCGCGAATCGAGCCGCGGAGCTCCTGTTGCGCCATCGAGTGCTGTTCTCGGAGCGCAGCGGCGAGCCGATCCATCCGTCCGTCATGAAGCTCCACTGGCCGCCGTACTGGCACTACGACCTGCTCGCCGGCCTCCGCGCCCTCGCCGAGGCGGGCTACGCCGGCGATCGGCGCGCTGCCGACGCTCTTGACCTCCTGGAGTCGAAACGGCGAGCCGACGGGACCTGGGCGACCGAGGCCGCCCACTTCGGCAAGCCGGGCGCGAAGGGCTCGAACGTGGAGGTCGTCGATTGGGGCCGCGTGGGCCAGCCGAGCGAGCCGGCGACGCTGACGGCGCTCCTGATTCTTCGGGCCGCCGGCCGCGCCTGAGCTAAGAGGCCGCGCCTGAGCTAGAGGCCGAGCACCCCGCGCGCGGTCTTCAGGCCTTCGATGACGTTCGACACGTGCTCGTCGAACGGCACGCCGATCTCGACGGCGCCCTTCTCGAGCTGGTCGCGCGGCACCTGCCGAGCGAAGCCCTTGTCCTTCATCTTCTTGCGCACCGAGCCGACCTCGACCTCATCGAGGCTGCGGTTCGGGCGCACGTACGCGACCGCGATGACGAAGCCGCTCATCTCATCGCATGCGTAGACGGTCTTCGCCAGCTGGCTCGTGCGCGGGATACCGGTGTGGTCGCCGTGGCCGAGGATCGCCTCGACGACGTCATCCCGGTAGCCGCGAGCCCGAAGCTCGTCTGCGCCGCGCATCGGATGGGTGTCCGGGTAGCGCTCGTAGTCGAAGTCGTGGAGGAGACCCGCTGAGCGCCAGATCTCGAGCTCGTCGCCGGTGACCCCGAACACGTGCTCGCCGTACCAACCGACCGTGGCTTCGACCGCGAGACCGTGCTTCCGCAGGTTCTCGGTCTGTGTCCATTCGGTCAGGAGCGCCCAAGCGTCATCACGGGTCGGCATGCGAGCGCATGGTAAGGCGCGAACCGCCGTCACCCCGCAACGCGAGGGAACCGCAACCACGGGTAGGATCGTCCGAGCGACATGAACATCGTTCGAAGCGCGATCGTCGTCCTGCCGGCTCTTGCCCTCATCGTTGCCGCCTGCAGCCAGGCGGGCGGCTCAGGCTCCCCTCCGGCCTCGACATCGCCGACACCCACACCCGTAGGGAGCAACGTGACCAGCCTTGACGAAGCGGCTGCGATCGTGATCGCATCCGACTCGCGGTTCAGCGGCGTCAGCAAGCTGGACCCGAACCTCATCGGGGCCAACGCCTGGTGGGAAGGGGAGGCAATCGCGACCGGATATGCGATCCGGATCACGATCGGCTGGGGTGACTGCCCGGCCGGCTGCATCAACAGGCACGTCTGGAGCTACACCGTCACTCCGGATGGCAACGCGACCCTCGACTCGGAGACCGGCGATCCGCTGCCGCCGGGGTCGCTGCCCGCCTGAAACCTCAGGCTTCCTAACCCGCCTGAACCTGGGCTCATTGCCGAACGGGGACGGCCGTTCGGCCCTCGATCCTGGTTCAGGCGAACCGGCGCCCTTCGACGTTCCGCCTGGGGTGACGTCGGCCGATGGGCGCCGGGTCGCTTCTAGTTGATCAGGTGGACGATGTACTGCCCATTGATCAGGAGCGGCGTACCGCCAGATGGCCCGATCCGGAACGCCTCCTGGTGGACCTCCGTGTCGAACCAGCCGGCGACCTCCTTGGTCGAGCCGCCGACGGCGCCCGTGAGATGGAACCAGGCCCAGCCGATGAGGGTCCCGTCGTCGGAGACGATGCCCACGGGCCAGGAGTTGCCAACCTCGTCCGCGAGGGCGTCGAACAGCGTGGTGTGGGCGCCCGCATTGAGCGGCGCGATCGAGTCGGTCAGGAAGATCGTCGCGTCGTACCCGCCGAGGCCCACGATGCTGTCGACCGTCGCCGAGTCGGCGTTGCAGTCGAGGCTCGACTCGCAGTAGACCGTCCAGTTGAACTGGCTGGCGTCCTGCGGGACGTCCTCCGAGCCGGACACCGGCTCACCGAACTCGCCGCCCGGGGCAGTGCGAAACGCAGGATTGTTGAAGGCATCCTCGTTGAAGATCAGCGGCATCGCGCCGTAAACGCCGTTCGGCGCGCCGAACTCTGCCGTCGCGGTCGCCGAGACGTCCCAGGTCGAGAGGCCCAGGAGTCCTGCGAAGTAGTTGTGATGCGGCTTCGAGATCGTGACGGTGACGGTGCTGGCGGTGGACGAAACGGCGATGTCAACGCCGTCCGAGCCGAACGTGTAGCCGTTCGCGCTCGACACGGACAGGGCCGAGGTGGTGGGGTTCCCGCCCATGACGTGCGCGTAGCCGGCCGCCATGGCGGCAGCATCCGCCACGTTCTGCTCGTCGCGCTTCTGCACGAAGGTCGAGCCGCCGTCGATCACGAGGCCCACGGCTCCGATCAGGCCGACGAGCGTGAGCGCAAAGACCACCAGGAGCTGGCCGCGCTCGCGGCCTTGGTCGGTCGTCGACATGTCGGTCCTCTCCATGGTCAGGGCACCTTGACGTGGGCAATGGCGTTGAGGCCATAGGGATTGGGTAGCGGCAGCAGCGGCGTGATCCGCATGAACGTGGCGCTGACCGAAACCCGGACGAACGAACCGTTCGGCGGGCAGCCTTCGTCCCCTGCGGCGACCGTTGCGTTCGTCAGGTCCACGCAGTCGACGACGATGCCGGACTCTTCCAGGCCCGGGATGAGCGCGCGCTGCGTGTCGATCACGGCCTGGGCCTCAGGCGAGTACGTGCCCGTCGTGCAGACGCCCGCACACGGGTGGACGCTGATGACACGGGCGATCTCGCGGGCGGCCTGCGAGACGCCGTTGTTCATGTAGATGCCGCGGCCGAGGTCGATCGTGCCCATCAGCAGGAACATGAACGGGATCAGGGCGAACGCGAACTCGACGAGGGCCTGGCCCTCGGCCCGCTCACGGCGCCGCAGGCGGGTCACTTCTTCACCGTGATGGCAACCGCGCCGCTCGTCGCCGAGCAGTTCGGGTCCGAGCAGTTGTTCGAGACCGTCAGCGTGATGCTGAATGTCTTATTGCTTGCCGGGCCCGGGTTATAGAAGACGTGCGATGTCGTCGGGTGAACGTTGTAGGTCACCGTGCCGTCGCCCCAGTTCCACGTCCATGAGTTGATCGGGCAACTGCCCGTAGCCGTCGACGTATCGGTCACGGTCATCGTCACCGGCGACTTCAAGGTGGACGGTGAAACCGTGTAGGTGAAGCCGGCGCTCGGGGCGCTGCAGGCGGGCGACGTGCTGGGTGACGGGCTCGGCGATGGGCTCACCGACGGGCTCGGCGAGGCGCTCGGTGATGGGCTCGGCGGCCCCGCCGAAGGCATCGCGGGCAGCGTTTCGATCTGCATCGTCGCCGACTGGGCGAACGCGACGTCGTAGCCGCCAAAGAAGACCGCCATGAACGGGGTCAGCAGCTTGAACGTGCCGTTCACCTTGACGGTCACGAGATTGCCCATGCCCTCCGTGCAGGACGGCGAGCAGGTCAACACGACATCGGACGGCGTGACCGTGACGACCGAACCTTGCGCCTCGAGCAGCGCCCGGCAGATGACGAGGTTGCTCAGCACCTCTCCCTCGAGCGGGTCAGGCGGGGGGCAGGGCTGCCCGGCGGTGTAGGAGGTCGGCGTCACCGAGGCCTGGAACGCGCCCTCGCGTGCGGCGTTGTCGACGGCGATCCGCGCGTACGCGATTCGCCCCAGGTCAATCGCCGCTGAGAGGAGGACCAGGAAGATCGGCAGGATCAGCGCGAATTCGACGAGACCCTGGCCGCGCGACTTCCGTCGGCGTTCCTTGGGCTTGTCAGCGCGCGAGGTTTTCGGGGTCAGGCGCATCGGACACTCGTGCTAGGGGTTGACTCGGGGAACGATCAACCGGCCACCTTGCACGGTGCCTTGAAACGGTGTCCCTGTGCATAGCCCGACGGGCCCGTCGGACGGGGGCGATGGTCCTACGTTGCGGTGCGCCCAGTCACCGCGAGCCGGAAGGAGCCAGCGTTAGTTCTGTTGCCCCAGACGCGGTTCGACCAATCGCGGGGCGGACTCCCCAGGGCCGTCGTAGGTCTGGGTCACCGTGGTGCCACCCGACAGCTTGACCGTCCAGGAGATGAACTGACCGATGGCATCGTGGAGAGGCTGACCCGACAGCTCGATGTTGTCGCGGGGTGCGTACATCACGCCTTGCCAAGCGATTGCGGCTCCGGCAGCCACCTTTACTTGGCCGGTGTTGGCGTCAGCCGTGAGGTCGCCCATCTGAGCTGGCGTGACTACATAGATGGCCACGCCCACGTTGGCGGTATCGGCATTGTTCGCTGAGTACACCCATGCCGGCGGCGTGAGCGTGTTGTCGAACGTATATGAGTAGGAGCCGTCCGTCTGGAAGGCGGCCTTCTTGAAGTTGGGTGGAAAGCCGGGCGTCGTGTCGGATGCCCCGGTGTTGATGTCAATGGCCCCGGTGCCATTCACCTGAATGCTCGGCTGGTTGGCGGTCTTGCGCAAAACGAGACTCACGCCATCAGCGACCACGAGCGACCCGTTGTTCACATTCAAGGTACCCGTGAAGTAGAAGATCCCTGCCTGTTGCGTGGCGGGAACATCGGTCATCCCGAAGTTGCTGTCGCCGTTCGAATCGTCCGGGTCGGAGTAGTTGTGAATTGGATCCAGCACAAGGCACGCGTTGTTGCTGATGTTGATGTCGTGGTACCAGCCCGGCCCGAGGTGCGGGCCGCCGGGTGCGCAGCCAACACCGAGGATCGACCCCCCCGTGATGGTGACGTTTCCGGTCTGGTTCCCTGGGCCCGGGTCGGTGCCCGCTGCGCGAGGGACCGCCACCGTGCCGTCCGTTGCTGGGACACCGGCCAGCACGGACGGTAGCGGGTAGTTCGGATCGTCCATATACGTCGGGAGCTGTTGCACATCTTTGAAGTTGCCCGCTCCATCGGTCACCTGATCGGGCGACCAGCAGCTGTTGCCGCAGCTGATGTAGTCGATGAGGTAGGCGTCGGCCCCTCCCGTGAGATAGAGATTCGTCGACGAGTTGAGCTTCATTCCCCAGTTGCCGCCGACATCTCCGTTCACGACTCTGAGCACCGTATTGCTGCCTGCCACATCAATGTCGGTGGCGGCCGCCGGCCCGGCCTCGCCATTCTTCCTGAGGGTGACGATGGCGAACTGACTCGCGAAGGCACCGGCCGTCGCCCACGCCTGCACGGTCTTGTCGCCGAGCCCAAAGACATGGTTGAAGAACGATGGGTTGTCTCGTTCGACCCAAACGAAGACGTACCGGTCACCTGATCCTGCGAAGACTCCCGGGTACTTCGTACTGGCACCAATCGGGGGCGTGCTCACCCACAGTCGGTAGCCACCGAAGGTCTCCGGTGTGCCGGCCGACGTGTTCGACGCCTGCAGGGTATTCAGCTGGCCGTTGTTCAAGCCCAGGCCGAGCTGAGCGTTCAGCGAATCCCAGGCAGCACGTCGTGCCAGGACCCTCTTCGGATCGCTCGGGTTGGATGTGATAGGACGGCTGAGAAACCCTCCTCCGGCCAGTGCGGCGGCGTCGGCGAAGTTCTGGTAGTCCCGTCGGACCTTCAGCCACGTTCCATAGTCGACGGTGACCGCGGTTGCCCCGATCAGAACGATGAGGAAGAGCGCGAAGAGCGCCAGGACCTGGCCCTTCGAATCGGCCGGACGTTGCGTCATGGGTTGGCTCCAACACAGGCTTGCGCAGGCGAAGGCGGAGGGTTCTTCATCGGCAGCGTCTCGACGCGCATCTCTTCGCGGGCAGTCACGGTCAGGCGGTTATCGGCGACTCCGTCGAAGCGGTCGAGAATGGCGCCAACGAGCGGGATGAACAGTGTGTGCCCGTATTGGATCGATACGATCACCTTCCACGAGTATGTCGTTGGCGAGGTCGGGTTCGGGTAGTAGCAGTAGGTCACCGTCGGCACTGCGCCGCCGTTGTACGCAGGGATTCCACGCTGAAGGATCGGACCCGCCTGGTTCTGGGCGGCTGTGACTTGTCCCGGTGCCACGGTTGATGCATATCGCGCAACCTCGCGTGCCGCGTTCGTGAGCGCGATCTGTCCGCCGAACAGGAGGCCCATCTGGATGACACCGAAGATCAGGAGGAAGAACAGCGGAGCGACGAGGGCGAACTCTGGTAGCGCCTGACCTCGCTGACGTCGCGGGATCAGGGGTTGCATGTCGGGCTCCCGCTGTTGCCGATGTCGGTCGTCGTGAGCACGGGATTACCCACCCGGATGTCTTCGGTGGTGGTCAGGGTGATGCCCCCGTCCTGGGTTCCGTCCCAGAGGTCGAGGATCTGTGCAACGAGCGGCAGAAAGAGCGGATGGCTGTACTCGACTCGCACTCGGGCCATGATCGCAGGTGCGTTGCTCGCATCGGTGAACGAGTAGTAGCAGACCCGCGTCCGATTACCGGTCGTCGTGTCCAGTCGGCTTGACTGGTATCCACCAACGTTCCGCTTGAGGAAGCCGCTCGAGGCGTTTGTCAAGCGGTTGTAGTACTCGGTACTCGCGGCCAACGCCTGTGCGGCATTTTCAACCGGGATCGCTGACGCGTTTCGCGCGGCCTCGCGCGCCGAGTTCGTCAGACCCACCTGGGTGAAGAACACGAGGCCGATCTGCACGATCGCAAGGAGCATCAGGAGCAGCGCGGGCAGAATGATCGCGAGCTCAGCGATCGACTGGCCACGCTCGGTTGTGCGCGTGGGAGAGGGGTGCGTTCGCATAGTCCTTCGACGGCCCTTCCCCCGGGTCGGGCCCGACTATGCCACGAAAGCCTTGCGAACGGCCTTGCAATTATGGCGCCGGCGCACCGGTAATAGGACCAATGACCTATTTGCGCCGTCCGTCAGTCAGGCCACGATGCCCGACATGTTCAAACGCATCCTCGCTGCGTTCCTCTGGATCTGGGCCGGCACGGCGCTGGATGGCCTGGTCGGCTACGCGACCGGACAGTCCATCTCGTTTGGCCTCGCGCTCGGAGTCTTGATCGCGGTCGTCGTCACGATCGATCCGCGTCACGTCATCTGGGTCCGAGGGCAGACGAAGCCAGTCACCCAGGAGCCCGTCCGGGCCTGATCCTCGCCGCCCAACCGGCGTCGCGACCACTGTCCTCGATCCCCGAGATCCGGACGGGAGCTGGATCACGACCCGGACGGCCGTTGGCCGGGCGCGTGTTTTAGTCCGGTTGCCCGGTTCGTGGCTCGAGCAGCAGCGATAGGGCTTCCGCCGGGCCGTCGAACAGTTGCGTGATCGTCGTGTTGCCGTTGTAGGTAACCGTCCAGCCAATGATCTGGCCCACCGCCGCCTGGGCCCCGGACCCGGACACCCCGACGTTGTCCTTCGGGCCGTACAGGATCCCCCTGAACATCAGTGGTGACGTGCCCGACATGTTGAAGATCGACGTCGTGCCGGCGCCCGCGCGAACGTAGAACGCGAGGCCAGGGTCGGCCGTCGGTGGGGTCGTCCAGTTCGTCGCGCTGGCGAGGTCCGCAGCGGTCCAGGTGGCAATGCCCCCCGAGGTCCACGCGCCGTACTTCTCCTCGCCGGCCGGGATCCCGGCCTGGCTGGCATTGCCGGTGTTGATGACGATCCCGCCGCCCGGGTTGAAATCCGCGGCGGTGTCGGTCCAGAAGATCGTGACCCCATCGCCGATGACAAACGAGTCGTTTCCGATGTCGAAGTCGCGGGTGACCACGTAGATGCCCGGTTGCTGGCCGGGCGTGAGACCGAACGTCGGGTCGAGGATCACGCACGAATTGGCGCGGACCGTGAGATCGCGGTAGCGGCCTGGGCCGATCCGCATGAAACCGCCGGCGCAGCCGACGTTCGTCCCGGTCGCGTTCGTGATCGTGCCGGTGCCATTCGGAACCGTGACGTCATGGTTCGTGGGATCGCCGCGCCACGGGACGGCTGACACGGTGTCGTCGATCCAGGCTGGCAGTGGGTAGGCCGGGTCGTCGATCATGGCCGGCAGCGTCTGGACCTGCTTCGCGGTGCCCGAGCCATCGCTGATGTTCGGGTTCGGGTAGCACAGGAACGTGCTCGGGCCGCAGTAGCTCGGTACGAGCTCGGCAATGTAGGCCCGCGAATCTGGCGGCAACTGCAGGCGATTGGCCGCATTGCTGTTGATTCGAAAGCCCCAGTTGCTGCCCATGTCGCCATCGACGACGCGGAGCTGGGTATTCGTGCCGGCGATTACGATCGACTCGACGTTCGCGGGACACGGCCCGGCCTGCGTGCACAGGGCGAGCACGGCCCAGCGTGTCGGCTGGTTGCCGGCCGTCGCCCAACCGTCGATGTTCCGGCCGCCAACGCCGAAGTAGCGCGCGAGGAATGACGGGTTCTCCTTCTCGACCTGAACCCAGACCGAGCTCGAGCCGCTGACGTTCGGATCACCGCGATACGCCGCGCCCGCCGCCGTCGGCGGCGTGGCGATCCAAACTGTCCAACCGCCGCTGACCGCAACGCCGCCTGCCAGTGTCGCGGCAGACGCGGGCATCGGGTCCGAGAAGTTCAGCTGCGTCTGCAGCGAGGTCCAGGCCGCGAGTCGCGCCTGGTCCTGCTTCGCCGCCGTCATCGGCCGGGACATGTAGGCGCTTCCGGCGATCGCGGCGGCGTCGGCGACATTCTGGTAGTGCCGCCGGGCGAGCAGGTACGTGCCGTAGTCGACGGCGAGCGCGGTGAACCCGAGGAGCACGGCCATGAACAGGCCGGTGATCGCGAGGACCTGGCCGCGGGAGCGCGGGCGGGAGCCGGCGCGTACCCGGGTGCCGGCGCGTGCCCGGGTACGCAGCTGGAGGAGGAGTCGTCTCACGGACACGTGCTGAACCCCCCGACCTGCGCCGACGTGCGATTGGGGCCTTCGACGCGCATCTCCTCGGTCGCGCCGAGCTGCCACGTGTTCGTCGAGCTGAAGATGCGCCCGACGAGCGGGATGAACATCGGGTGCCGGTAGACCATCACGACGCGAACGCGCACGGACCACGAGTCGTCCGTGGTGTCGCTTGGGGTGTTGTCCCGCTTGCAGTAGGCGATGCCGGCACCCGTCGGGGGCAGCGAGAGCGCCCACGCCCCGCAGTTCGCGAGCCCCGACGGCGTGCCCTGGACGATGTTGGCGGCGATGAAGGCCGGAACGTACTGGCGCATCGAGAACGCGGTGAGGCGCGTGTACGCGACCTCCGCGTTCGTGCCTGAGGAGATGCAATTGCCGGCCACGGACTGGTTCGGGGTCGGCAGCGTGGAGGCGTACCGGGCCGCCTCGCGGGCCGCGTTCGTGAGGCCGTTCTGGCCGGCGAACAGCAGACCCATCTGGAGGATGCCGAGGATCACGAGGAAGAAGATCGGCGCGATGAGCGCGAACTCCGAAAGCGCCTGGCCTCGACGTTCGCCTCTCCCGAGCGCCTCGAGCGCGGCGAGCGTTCGGCGCCGGATCATGGGTTGCACGTCGTCACGCTCAGGAGCGGTGCCGGTGCCGACGGGTTGTCGACGCGGAGCTCCGTCGAGGCCGTGATGCTGAACGAGCCGTCCGAGGCACCGTCGAAAACGTCGATCAGCGCGCCGACAAGCGGGACGAGGAGCGGGTGGCGGTACTGCGCCGAGACGTCCACCCAGACCGGCGACTGGCCGGCATTCCCGTCCGTGTGCTGTGTGTAGCAGACCTCCGACGCGCCCGAGCCGGACACGAGCAGGCCCGCGTTGTAGGGCGCGACGTACTTGTCGAGCGAGCCGGTCAGGAAGCTGAACGAGTTCGTCGCCGCGGTCAGCGCGCTGGCATCGGTGTTCGCCGTCAGCGACGAGCCGTAGCGGGCCGCGTCGCGGACCGCGTTCGTCAGCCCGACCTGGGCGTTGTAGATGAAGCCGAACTGGAGGATCGCGAGGAGGAGCATGAACAGCGGGATCGCGGCGAGCGCAAACTCTGCGATCGCCTGTCCGCGTTCACGAGACTCTCGAACTCGCCGCAGTGCGGCAGCCAACACGTCGATCTTGCCCCCGGTAGAGAGATCGCGGAATATGCGCGCGCCACCTTGCAGGCGACCTTGCAGTTCAGTGACGTCCGGGCACGAGCGGTGCGGACAGTCACAGTCCTCGCGGGCCTGCCGCGTTCGACGACCGCGTACACAGGGTCGGACGGCTCAGGCGTCCTCTGGCGCCTCCCCGGGGAGCACGACGCTGAACGTTGCGCCGCCGCGGGCGCTCGCCGGCTCGAGGACGAGGTCGCCACGCATCGCCCGGCACAGCTCCCGCGACACGTACAGGCCGAGACCCGTGCCGCCGCCCGTCGCGCTGCCGGCCGCGGCCGCCTCCGCGGGTCCGCCGCGGGCATAGCGCTGGAAGAGGCGAACGCGGTCGTTGTCGTCGATGCCCGGGCCGCGATCGGCAATCTGGACGCGGATCCGGTCGCCGGTCTCGCGCTCAATCGTCGCGGTCACGGGATCGCCGCCGCCGTAGCGGACGGCGTTGTCGAGGAGCGCCCAGAGCACCTGGTCCAGCTGGTCCGGATCGGCGACTGCGAGCCAGCCGTGGGCGTGATCGATGAGCTCGAACTCCGTGCCGTCGGCGCCGAGCGCCTCCCACGCCCGACGAACATGGTTCGCCGGCGCGAGCACCTCGGCCCGCGGCCGGAGCGCGCCCGACTCGATCCGCGAGACCGCGAGGAGCTGGCGGACGAGTCGCGACAGCCGCTCGGCCTGTTCCACGATGATCGTCAGGCGGCGATCCGGACGGTCGCCGGTGAGCTGCTCCGCGTAGGCCCGGATGCTCGTCAGCGGCGTCTGGAGGTTATGGCTGACGCCGCGCAGGAAGTCGTCCTTCGCCGCGTCGAGCTCGAGCAGGCGCTCGGTCTGCGCCTCGACCTGTTCGAACAGCTGGGCGTTCCGAATGGCGACCGCGATCTCGCTTGCGAAGAGCTCGAGGAGATCGCCGTCCGCCGGCTCCCAGGTTCGCGTCGCAGGAAGGTGGCCGCTGAGGAGCCCGAGGCGCTCGCCGGGGAGCTCGAGGATGGCCCGGACGGGCCGCGGGTCGCCCGGCACATCGTCCTCCGGGGGGATATCCGCGGGATCGCCGAGATGGATCTGGGCGTCGATCATCTCGAACGCCGTTCGCGCATCAGCCGCCGCCTTCGCGACCAGCCGGGCGACGCCGTCGCGCGGCGAGGTCTCGCCGATGGCGATCAGGATCCGACCGAGCTCACGGTTGCGCCGCTCGAGGTCCGCCGCCAGGCGGTTGTGGCTCTCGGCGAGGCTCGCGAGCTCGTCCTCACCGGCAACATCGAGGCGCGTTGACAGGTCGCCCGCCGCGACCCGCTGAACCGCGCTCGCGAGCGTCCTGAGCGGCCGCAGGAGATCAGCGGTGAGGACGTACGCGAGCATGACGCCGAGCATCGCCGCGACCGCGATCGCGAACAGCAGCAGCCGGACGATGTTCTCGGGCAGCCCGCCGCCTGCGACCTGGGTCGCCGCGAGCGCGACACCGAAGCCGGCGACCGGGAGCACCGCCGCAGCCACGAGCCCGAACATCAACCGGGTTCGGAACGAGAAGCGCGATCCGATCCTTGGCGAGGCCTCCGAGTCCGGAAGGGCCGCGGTTTCGTCGAGCTCGGTCACGTGCTCTGCAATCGGTAGCCGATGCCGCGCACGGTCTGAAGGTACGAGGGGTGGCTCGGGTTGACTTCGAGCTTCTGGCGGAGGCGGCGCATCGTCACCCAGACGTACGACGGGTCGGCGTCCTCGGTCTCGGCCCAGCCTCGTGCGAGCAGCGATTCGGTCGTCACGGTCTGGCCGAGGTTTGCCGCGAGGGCGTAGAGGAGCCGCGATTCGGTCGGCGTCAGGGCGACCTCGGTCCCGCGGACGATCGCCGCACGGCGGTGGAGCTCGAGCGTGAGCGTCGGCCCGAGGACGAGGCCCTGGCGCGGGACCCGGTCGCCGACGCGCCTGAGGATCCGGTTGATCCGCGCCCGTAGCTCCGGGTAGTGGTACGGCTTGGTGATGTAGTCCTCGGCGACCTCCTCGAGGAGATCGGCCTTCGAGTCCGCGGCGTCGATCGCGGTCAGGACGATGATCGGCAGGTCCGCCTGGGCCTTGACCTCCCGGGCGAGGGTCAGGCCGTCCATGCGCGGCATCATCATGTCGATGATCAGGAGGTCCGGCCAGCCGCGGGCCAACCGGCGCAGGGCTTCCTCGCCGTCCCGGGCCGTGATGACCTCGAAACCGTCCGATCGAAGCTGCTCGGCGAGCAGGATGAGCAGCTGCGGATCGTCGTCGACGATCAGGACACGCAGTTCCTCGCCCGGCGCCCCCGCCGTTCCGCCGATCATGGCCGGAGGATAGCGCCCGTTCGACGCCGGCCTCGGACTACGGCGCCTTCGGGTCGACGAACCGGCAGCGGTCGCGGAGCGGGCAGATCTCGTGCGCGGGGCGCTGCGAGTGGCAGACCACGCGGCCGTGGTGGATGAGGTTCACGTGGGCCTCGAGCATCCGGTCCGACTCGACGAGGGCGAGGTAGTAGTCGTGGGCGTCATCCGAGGTCGCGGCTGCCGGCAGCAGGCCGACCCGGCGCGAGACCCGCTCGACGTGCCGATCGACGGGTACGAGGGGCATCCCGAACGAGAACATGAGCACGACCGATGCCGTCTTCTTGCCGATCCCGGGGATGCTGGTGAGCCAATCGCGGGCTTCGAGCGCCGACATGTCGGCGAGGAACTCGAGGGAGTGGTCGCCGCGGCGTTCGCGGAGGATCCGCAGCGCTGCCTGGATGCCTTTCGCCTTCTGGTTCGGCAGGCCGCCCGGTCGAATGACCTCGACGAGCTCCTCGTACGGCGCCGCCTCGACCGCCATCCAGTCAGGCGCGACGCCGTCCGGCAGGCCGTCGCCGCCCCAGCCCTGGCCCGGCGCGTGGTGCTCGACGGGGCCGCTGCCCGGGTAGGTCGCCCGGAGCAGCACGAAGGCGTGCTCGGCGTTCGTGTCCGCAGTGTTCTGGGTCAGGATCGTCAGCACGAGCTCGCTCGTCGGGTCCAGCCGGCGCTCCCACGCCGGCCGTCCATAGACGCTCGCGAGGCCGTCGAGGACGTCGTCGACGAGATTGGGCCGGCTTCGGGCCAGGCGCCCGACCCAGGCCTTGACCGGGTCGACCTTCCGCTTCGAGCGCTTCTTTGGCTTCGACTTCTTCGGCGCGATCGCGTCGTAGCGAGCGAGGCGCGCTCCGCAGCTGACGAGCGGACGTGCTCCGGCGGCGATCGCCATGTCGACCGGGACGGGCCGCTGCCACACACGGATCGCCTTGGCCTTGAGCTTTCGGATGGCGATGCCGCCGGCCGGATCGACGTTGCCGCCGACGGCGATGCAGCGGACACCCCGATCGCGAGCCGCGATCGCGACGCCGGCCGCGGTCTTCCCAAACGCGGTCTGGGCATCGATGCGACCCTCGCCGGTGATCACGAGGTCGGCCTTGTCGAGGGCGGCTTCGAAGCCCGTGAGTTCCATCATGACCTCGACGCCGGGCCGGAACTCGAGCGAGGCGAGCCGGTCGCGAAGGCAGAGGAGCGCGAAGCCGACACCTCCAGCGGCGCCGGCACCGGGCGTGTCGCGCTCGCGACGTCCGACAGCGGCCTCGAGCGCGTCCGCGAGCCGCTCGTTCCGCGCGTCGAGCGTCGCGACGTCCGCCGGAGTGGCGCCCTTCTGGGGGCCGTAGGTCGCCGCCGCGCCGGTCGGCCCGAGGAGCGGGTTCGAGACGTCCGAGGCGACCGTCAGGCTGACCTCCGCCAGGCGGGGGTCAAGGCCGCTGAGGTCGACGGTCGTCTTCGTCCCGTTGTCGCTGATCCGTGCGCCGAGCGCTGTGAGGATGCCGGCGCCGCCGTCGGTCGTGGCGCTGCCGCCGATCCCCAGGGTCACGTCACGGAGCCCTGCATCCAGGACGGCCCGGAGGAGCTCTCCGGTGCCCAGGCTCGTCGCGGCGATGGGGTCGCGCTCCTCGACCATCACGAGCGAGATCCCGGACGCCTGGGCCATTTCGACGAGGGCGCGCGTGCCGTCCTTCGAACGGAGCCAGTGGGCCTTGATGGGCCGTCCAAGGGGATCGGTCGCCGTGGCCGTGCGAACGGTCCAACCGCCGGCCGCCTCCGCGGCGGCAAGTGTGCCTTCGCCGCCGTCCGCCAGCGGACGCATCCGAAGCCGGTCCTTCGGTCGAACCTTCCGCCAGCCCTTCGCGAGCGCCTCCGCGACCTCGACCGAGGTCAGGCTGCCCTTGAACGAGTCCGGCGCGAAGACAACGATCACGGGCGGCCCGATTGAGCTACCCGTCGCCGAGGCGGTTCCGCCGTCACCGGAACTTCCGGGGTTCGGGCGCCCATTGCGCCCATCGATCGAGTGCTTCGACCGCGACAGCCGCACGCGAAACGTCTCGGAAGGTGCCCCTGTTCCTTTCGAACCAACCTTGGACCCCGGTCTGCCTCAGGAGTTCCGGTGCGAGCGGAATCAACGGGCTCAGGGTCGGCGTTCGAACCGCGATCACCGCGGGCCGAGTTCGTAGGCGGCCGCTGAGATCGTCGGGCCGCTGCGCAGCTCGAGGTATTCGGGGATCCGGACCATCGGCGGTCGTTCGAGGTCGGCGAGCTCGAGGACCTCGAGGGAGAGGCGCCCGCGCCCGGAGCGTGGCAGCTTCATCGTCGAGCCGAGCTCCGCGAACAGGCGCGCCTTGCGCCGCTCCTCGAGGCGCTTCATGACGGCCTGGAGGATGACGAACGACATCCTCGAGAGGCCCTCGAGCTCCTGGTTCCGATGCACGCGCCGCTCGAGGTCGACCTGGCCGAGGCCTTCGATGCCCGCCCGTTCGGCGATGTCGATGAGATGCCCGATCTCGACCGCGTAGCCGGTGAAGAACGGGATCTGCTCGAGGATCGAGCGGCGGCCGGCGTATTCGCCGGCGAGCGGCTGGATGAAGCCCGACAGCTCCGGGTAGAAGAGGTTGATCAGCGGCCGCGCGACGAGCTCCGTCACCCGTCCGCCGCCGCCTTCCTTGAGCACGCCGCCCTCGACGATCGGGCGCTGGTAGTAGCCCTTGACGTATTGCAGGCGCGGCTCGTGGAGCAGCGGCCCGAGCGTTCCGTAGACCATTCGCGGGTGCCAGTTCCGGACGTCCGTGTCGGCCCAGACGAGGATGTCGCCGGTCGTTGCATGCAGCGACTTCCAGAGCGCCTCGCCCTTGCCGGCGAACGAGCCGTAGCGCGACAGCACCTCCGGGTGCTGGACGACGCGCGCGCCCTCGGCCTCCGCGATCTCGCGCGTCCGGTCCGTCGAAGCGGAATCCACGACGACGACCTCGTCGAGGAGCGGCACCCGGCCGACCATCTCGCGGATCGCGCGGCGGACGATCGGTCCGATCGTCTCTTCCTCGTTGAGTGTCGGCAGGACGAGACTGATCGTCACGCCCTGCTTGTCCTTCAGCTGGACGAGCCGGCGCAGGTCCGCGAACTCGGCATGGTGGAAGTTCGACTCGCCGAACCAGCGCTCGACCCGGGCCGGAACGGCCCGGGCCTCCTCGGCCGCGCGGTCGGCGGCGGCGAGGGTCTCAGCGTGCTGGGCGAGCTGCTCGAACGTGTGCCGTCCGATCTGCTCGCGCGTCTTCACGACGACCACGGAGGCCTTCGAACGGGTGGCGATCGCCTCGGGCATGGCCCCGAACGGCTTGCCCGAGCCGTCGTTCGACGTGGGCGCGGCGGCCGCGCCCATGACGACGACATCCGCCCGGTCGGCCTCGCGCAGGATCGCGTTTCGGACGTTCGCGGCTTCGCGGACGAGGCCCTCGCCGCGGCCGTTGGCGTGCTGCTTCAGGAACGCCGAGAGCGCGCGCTCGGCCTGCGAGCGGACGGCGAGGGTGATCCCGGGCGGTACGAGGTGAAGGGCCACGAGCGTCGCGTCGTGACGGCGAGCGATCGCGTCGGCAAATCGCAGCGCGAGCTCGGCGTGCGGGCCACCACGGACCGGCACGAGAACCCGCCGAATGACCCGCGCCCCGCGCTGCTTCACGACGACGATGTCGCACGGGGCGTCGCGGACGACCTCGTCGATCGTCGGCGAGACGGCACTCACGGGCCCGCCGTTGCGGCCGATCGAGGCCTTGCCGCCCCAGCCGAAGACGATGAGGTCCGCCTCCATCTCGCCGGCCGCCTCGACGATGCCTTCCGAGGCATGCCGGCCGATCCGCACGATCGGGTGGATCGGCGTCCCGTCCGGCGCGAAGTCGAGGACGCGCTGGAGCAGGCGCCGCGCATGGCGGGCGCGCGTCGCGCCCTCGGACAGCGGCATGCCCTCGGGCACCTCGACGATGCCGAGCGCGGTCAGCTCGCCGACCCGCGGCTCGAGGAGGTCCGAGCCGAGGCGGATCAGCTCCTCCGCAGTCGCCGGGTTCGCGACCGGGATGAGGACGCGCGTCGGGAGCGGCATGCTCATCGACATCAGGCGGGTCCGGGGGTCGTGGCCGCGGCGACGCCCGCGCGCCAGCGCTCGACGAGGTACGGCTTCTCCCGCTCGAACTCGCGGGCCTGCCGCTCGACCTTGTCCTCGGCCTGCTCGGTCGTCAGGCCGCGGTTCTCGATGACGAACCCGCCGACGCGGCCGAGGTAGATCGGGGTCAGGCCCGCGACCATCTCGGGGATCGCCGACTCATCGTCCCGAGCCGCGAGCACGAGGTCGAAGATCACGCGCGCCCAGACGTCGTCCGGGAAGGCAAACGTCGCGAGCGCCTCGCACATCGCCGCGGTCGTCGGGACCGGCGCGTCCGAGGCCTCCATGCCGAGCCGGCGACGGCCGGACTCGGCCACCTCGCCGGCACGTTCGGCGATCCGGATGACATCGGTCGCGGTGTCATGCGAGAGCATCGACCGCCAGGTCGAGCCCATCGCCAGTGAGGCAGCGTGGAACTCCGTGAGCAGGCGCAGGACGTTGACCTCGAGCGGCGGCGGGTCGGCGAACCGTTCGAAGCCGTACGACGGAACGTCGTGGCTGCCGTGGACGCCGAGCCAGCGGTCGGCATGCCGGACCGACAGTCGCAGGAGCGTCGAGACGACCTGCCGGACCATCGGACCGAGGTCCGCGCCAGGGTCCTTTGGGTCGTGGACCTTCGCCCCGAGGCGGGCCTGGCAGATCGCGAAGCCGCCCGTGAGCGCGGTCGTCGTGAGCCAGATGTCGATCCCGAACTTCGAGACGTCGGCCGTCCAGTCGTCGCCCTCGAGGACGTGGCGGATGAGGTCGCCCGAGAGCCCGAAGTCGCCGCCGATCGGCTGCCGGATCCGGAGGCCGTACAGGGCTCGGGTCAATGGATAGGTGATGTTGTTCGTGATCGTGCCGTCGTGCTTGTGGCGGGCATAGAGCGGGGAGACGAAGTCGTAGCCGCCCTTCACGATCGGCCCGGCCAGCAGCTCGATCCACTCGGGTCCGATCGAACGGAGGTCCGAGTCGACGACGACGAGGGCCTGGACGTCGAGCGCGGCGGCCATCTCGAAGATCGTCCGGAGTGCGGCGCCCTTGCCGCCGACGCCGTCGATCTCGGGGTACGTGAGCGAGACGCGGGCGAGGCGGTTCTTCGGCCGGACGAGGAGGATCCGCTCCACGTAGTCGGGCGGCTCGGTCTCGACGACGACGCGGCCGGTGCCGTCCGGTGAGCCCGCGTCCGAGTTCACGACGACCGGACGGAGGTCCGGGAAGAACTGGACGAGGCCGGCCTGGGCCGCTCGGACGACATGGCCGATCGTCGCCGCGTTCCGGTAGCTGGGAATGCCGACCATGATGTCGGCCCGCTCGAGGCGCTCGATCTCCGCGCGGATCTCGGGCGTGAGGAGGCTCACGGGCATCGCTGCACCCTACCACCGGCGGCCCGCAGGCGGGCTTGACGTCCCTGCGCCGCCCTCAGCGTTTCGGGATCCGAACGATCGCCCAGTCCCGGCTGGCCACGCCCGGCGTGTAGCGGCCGTTCGCGGCCTTGAACGCCATCTCCGAGAACCCAACGGACCGCCACTGGCTGTACCAGGTGGCAGCAGGCGCCCGAACGATCGGCGTTCGCCGCACGTTCGCCGACTCGCCGAGCGCGGATTCGAGGAGGCGCTTGCGCTCGAGGAGCGGAACGTCGAGGAGGCTCTCCCCGTCGAGCTCGAGGAGGTCGACGGCGACGAAACCCGCCCCGGCCTCCTCCGGCATCGCGGCACGGTTCTTGATCGACGCCTCGGCGTGGTCACGGCGTGCCTCGCGGCCCGAGCCTCCGCCGCCCATGATCATCTGCCGGCTCATCTCGGCGGGCGTCGCCATTCCGTCGGTGACGTCCGGGACGATGAGCCCGACCGAATCGCGGATCTGCGCGGTCAGGTAACCGTCCACGATCAACGTGGCGGCCATGTTCGCGGCGCCGATCTCCTCGCGCAGCGCGGCAAAGGTCACGAGCGCCTCGCCGTCCTCATCGGTGAGCAGCGCCGGCTCGCCGGACGTCACGTTGGCGAGGACGCGCCGGCCGACCCAGAGCGGCTCGATGATCGGGTCGCGAACAGCGCCCGTGTCGACCCGGCCGAACGGCATCGGCTGCTGGATCGCCAGACGCGCGCTTGAAATGGCCATCACCGACATCCTACCGATGAGCCCCCGATCTCGTTCGAAATCGGCGTTCGACGAACGTCCGGCGTCCCTATGATCCGCGCGATGACCGCGGCGCCTGCCAGCGCGTCCCCGAGCCTCCTGGATCGGCTCCGAGGCCTGACGCCTTCGGGTCGCGCGAGCGTGCCCGCCGCGTGGGCGCTCTACGACTTCGCGAACACGATCTTCAGCTTCGCGGTCGTTTCGGGCGCGATCGGGCTCTGGCTCACCGAGGATGCCCAGTTCGGTGAGCGCGACGGCAACTTCGTCCTGAGCCTGGCGATCGTCATCAGCGTCGGCTTGAACGCGATCGTTTCGCCGATCCTCGGCGCGCTTTCGGATCGGGGCGGGCGGCGCCTGCCGTTCCTCCTCGCGTTCACGGTCGTCTGCATCGGGGCAACGGCGTTCATCGCCGACACCGGGGCGACGATCGGTGTGATCCTCTTCATCGTCGCGAACTTCGCCTACCAGGCGGCGCTCATCTACTACGACGCCACGCTGCGAACCGTCAGCAAACCGGCGACCCGCGGCACGCTGTCCGGCATCGGCGTGGCCATCGGCTACCTGGGCACGATCGTCGTCGGCCTCGCGATCTTCGTCCTCGACGTCCCGGTCGACGCCCGGTTCCGGCTCTCGGCCGTGATGTTCGGGCTCTTCGCGGTCCCGATCTTCCTCGTCGTCAAGGAGACCGGAACGGGCGAACGGATCGCGGCCGGCGAGCTCGTCGGTTCGTTCAGCCAGCTGTTCCGAACCCTGGAGCACGCTCGCGAGGTACCCGGCCTCGGGCGGTTCCTCCTTGGCCGCTTCTTCTACTCCGACGCGGTGAACACCGTGATCGTCGTCATGAGCGTCGTCACGGTTCGGGCGATGGGCATGACCCCGACGGTCGCCAACCTGATCCTCCTCGGGCTGACGGTCGTGGCGGTGGCCGCGAGCTTCGGCTGGGGCCGGCTGGTTGATGGCTGGGGTCCGAAGCGAACGTTGATGGTCGTGCTCGCGTCGTGGGCCATCGGGCTCGTGCTCGGAGGGTTCTCGATCGGGATCAGCGGACCGCTCGGCATCGGCATCTTCCTGATCGCCGGTGCCATCCTCGGGAGCGGTCTCGGCGGCGTCCAGGTCGCGGATCGCGTGTTCATGCTCCGCCTGTCGCCGCCGGCCCGGCTGGGCGAGTTCTTCGGCCTCTACGGCCTCGTCGGCAAGGGCTCCCAGGTCATCGGGCAGCTGCTCTACGGCCTGATCCTGCTGTGGACATTCGACACGCTCGGCAACGCGGCCTACCAGGTGGCGGTCCTCAGCCTGCTCGTCACGATGGTCATCGGGGCGTGGCTCATCCGACCCGTGTCCGACCAGTGGACGGGCTCCGGCGAGCTCGACGACGCCGCATCTCCGCCGCCCGATCGTCTTGCCCCCGCGACATCGCCGATGGAGCCGCGCTAGGCGGAATACCCCTCCGGATGCGCGCGCCGCCAGGCCCAGGCCGAGCCGATCATCGATTCGAGGTCCGAGCGCTGCGGCCGCCAGCCGAGGACGTCGGCGGCCCGGTTGATCGACGCGACGAGGACCGCCGGATCGCCCTCGCGTCGCGGGCCCACCTCGTGCGGGAGCGGGGCGCCGACGACGCGCTCCGCCGCGGCCATGACCTCGCGGACGCTGAAGCCGACCCCGGAACCGAGGTTGCAGACGAGCGACGCCGCCGTTCGTGGGTCGCCTGGCGCCGTCGCCTCGAGTGCCGCGAGATGGGCTTCGCCGAGATCGGTCGCGTCGACGTAGTCGCGGACGGCGAACCCGTCGCTCGTCTCGTAGTCGTCGCCGAAGAGCGTGATCGGCGGCCCACCGTCGGCCGACGCAAGGATGTTCGGGATCAGGTGCGTCTCCGGTTGATGGACCTCGCCGTTTCGGTCGGTGGCGCCGGCGACGTTGAAGTAGCGCAGGCTCGCGCTTCGAAGCCCGTAGGCGGCGCCGTACCAGGTCAGCGCGGCTTCGAACGAGCGCTTCGTCTCGCCATACGGGTTGATCGGCCGGAGCGGCGCGTCCTCGGGGATCGGCGTCGCGTCCGGGCGGCCGTACACGGCGGCCGATGACGAGAAGACGATCCGGCTGACGCCGGTCGCGCGCATCGAATCGAGAAGGACGATGCCGCCGGCGACGTTCGTCGCGAAGTAGGCGGCCGGGTCACGCATCGATTCGCTGACGAGCGAACGGCCGCCGCAGTGCAGCACGGCGTCGATCTCGAGGTCGCGGAAGGTTCGCGTCAGGAGGCCGGCGTCCTCGTAGGTGCCCTCGACGAGCGGCACCTCCGCCGGCACGCTGCCGCGATGCCCGGTCGCCAGGTCGTCGAGGACGACGACGGCATGGCCGGCCGCGAGGAGCACTTCGACGGAGATCGAACCGACGTAGCCGGCGCCGCCGGTGACGAGGACGCGCACCTCGTCAGGATGGCATGTCGCGGCGGCCGAAGAGGCGGTCGAGCAACCGCCGCAGCCAGCCGGGGCGCGGTGGCGCGGGTCGCGGCTCGGGCTCGGGCTCGGGTTGCGGCGCGGGCTCGGCCTCGGGCTTGGTTTCGGGCTCGGGTTCGGGGGTCGGCTCGGCCCGCTCCGCGAGCTCGGCCAGAATCCGGGCGGCGGCGGCCTCCTCCGGATCGATCTCGCGCGCCTGCCGGGCAAGGGCCTCGGCCGCCGCCAGGTCGCCTCGATCGAGTGCCACCCGCGCGAGGCTGACGACGGCGATCGCGTTGCGCGGATCGGCCTCGATCACCTGGCTGAGGAGCGCCGTCGCGAGGTCGAGCTCGCCTGCCGTTCGGGCCCGCTCGGCTTCGAGTAGTCGTTCGATCATTCGGCCCGGCCCTCCTCGAGGCCCTCGAGCGCGAGCCGCAGCAGCGTGGGCCGGTCGTTGAGCGCGGGTTCCGCGATGACCCGCTCGAGCAGCCGCTCGATGAGCTGGCCGAGCTGCGGCCCGGGCTTCAGCCCCAGCTCTCGC
>DASRJS010000052.1:0-26245 GCA_035649355.1 Candidatus Polarisedimenticolia bacterium | reverse complement strand
CGGGCCTTCTCGACGTTCAGGACCTTTCCGCGGAGCGGCAGGACCGCCTGCATCCGTCGGTCGCGGCCCTGCTTCGCCGAGCCACCGGCCGAATCGCCCTCCACGATGAAGAGCTCGCTCTTCGCGGGATCCCGTTCCTGGCAATCCGCGAGCTTGCCGGGCAGTGAGAGCCCGTCCAAGGCGCCCTTGCGGATGACGAGATCGCGGGCCTTGCGTGCCGCTTCGCGCGCGCGAGCAGCCGTCAGGCACTTCTCGATGATCCGACGCCCGTCGCCAGGGTTCTCTTCGAGGTGCTGCGTCAGGCTGTCCGTGACTGCCGTCTGGACCTGACCCTTGACCTCGGCATTGCCGAGCTTGGCCTTCGTCTGGCCCTCGAACTGCGGGTCGGTCAGCTTGACGCTGATGACAGCGGTCAGACCTTCACGGACGTCGTCGCCGCTCAGGTTCGTGTCGCTGTCCTTGAGGACGCCGGCCTTGCGGGCCCAATCGTTGAGGGAGCTCGTCAAGGCCGCTCGGAAGCCCGTCACGTGCGTTCCGCCGTCGACGGTATTGATGTTGTTCGCGAACGCGAGCACGTTCTCCGTGTACGTGTCGTTGTACTGGAGCGCGACCTCGACCGCGGTCCCGCCCTCTCGCCGGTCGACGTAGATCGGCCGGTTGTGCAGGACCTCCTTGTTCCGGTTGAGGTGGCGCACGAACGACTGCAGCCCGCCCTCGAAGTAGAACGACCGCTCGCGGTCGGCGCGCTGGTCGATCAGGGTGATCCAGACGCCCTTCGTGAGGTACGCGGACTCGCGAAGCCGCTGGCTGATCGTGTCGAACGAGAAGTCGACGCTCTCGAACATCTCCGCATCGGCCTGGAACCGGGTTCGGGTCCCCCGCCGATCGCCCTGAGGACCGAGCTTGCGGACCTTGCCGGTCGGGTCGCCGCGCTTGTACTCCTGGGTCCAGATGGCGCCATCACGCGCCGTCTCGACCTTGAGGCTCGACGACAGGGCATTCACCACGCTTACGCCGACGCCGTGGAGGCCGCCCGACACCTTGTAGCCACCGCCACCGAACTTGCCGCCCGAGTGGAGGACCGTGTGCACGACTTCGAGGGCGTCCTTGCCCGTGGCATGGCGTCCGACCGGGATGCCGCGGCCATCGTCCTCGACCTCGACAACGCCGTTGTCCATGACCGTGACGCGGATCCGCGTGGCGTGGCCGGCCATCGCCTCGTCGATCGAGTTGTCGACGACCTCCCAGACGAGGTGATGGAGCCCGCGCAGGTCGGTCGAGCCGATGTACATGCCCGGTCGGCGTCGCACCGCCTCCAGTCCTTCGAGGACCTGGATGCTCTCGGCGGTGTAATCGGAGCCGCCGCGCTTGCGCGTGGCCCGAGGTGTGGCGCTGCCGTTGCCGCCCGCGGTCGACCGAGCCGTCGCCGCGGAGCCGCTGCTGGCCGCCATCGCGACCTTCTCCTCGCTCATGCGCCGCCGCCGGTGAGGCGCTCGTAGATCCGGCCGAGCTCATCGTCGCCGAAGTAGTCGATGACGATCCGACCACCGCGACGCGTTGGCGTCAGCGTGACCTTCGTCCCGAGGGCCCGTCGAAGGTCTTCCTCCAGCCGCTCGATCTCCGGGTCTCGGGCGAGCACCTGGGCGGTCGTTGCCGGTTCTGCGTCGCTCGCTTCACGGGCCGCCCGAAGGCGGCGAACGAGCTCCTCGGCGTCGCGCACGGTCAGCTCGCGATCGAGGATCGCTCGCAGGACAGCCGGCTGCGCGTCTGCCGGCAGGCCACCGAGCGCCCGTCCATGGCCCTCGGTGATCGAACCATCGTCGAGCGCTGCCTGAACGGCAGGGTCCAGCTCGAGGAGCCGCAGGGTGTTCGCGACCGTTGATCGAGCGCGGCTGACCCGTGCGGAAATCTCTTCCTGGCTCAGGCCGAACTCGTCGATGAGCTGACGGTAGGCGCGCGCGGCCTCGATCGGCCCGAGATCCTCGCGCTGGAGATTCTCGACGAGCGCGAGCTCGAGCTGCTCGCGATCGGCCGCCTGGCGGATCACCGCGGGGATCCGTTCGAGGCCGGCCATCTCCGCGGCGCGCACGCGTCGCTCGCCGGCGATCAGCCGGTAACCGTCGAGCGTCTCGGTCACGAGGATCGGCTGGATGACGCCGTGCGCGCGGATGCTCTCCGCGAGCGTCTCGAGCTCCGCCGCACCCATTCGCTGCCGGGGCTGGTACGGGTTGCGCTCGATCCTGGCGATCGGGATCTCGCTCGCGAGCCCGGGCCCGACCGCGCCGCCGGGCCGTGTCGGGATGAGCGCAGCGAGGCCGCGTCCCAGGCCGCTCGTGCGTTCGAAGGTCTCGGTCATCGGTCCGCCACTCCTACGGGTGCTCGCGAGCTGGGCGCTTCAGGGGTCTCGATCGTGGGTTCGCGCTGTTCGTGGCCGTCGATGTCGTCTGCAGACGCCATGACGGGCACGAGCGGATTCGACTCGGTCACCTCAGGCGCCTGGGCGACCACCTCCTGGGCGACCACCTCGGTCGTTCCGTCCCGCCCACGGATCTCAGCAGCGAGCGCGCGGTACGCGGCCGCGCCGGGCGAGGACGGGCGATAGCGGTGGATCGGGACGCCATGGCTCGGCGCTTCCGACAGCCGGATGTTTCGCGGGACCGTGGTCGCATAGACCTGCCCACCGAGATGGCGTCGAGCCTCTCGCTCGACGTCCGCGGAGAGCTTGGTTCGGCCATCGACCATCGTCAGGACGACTCCTTTGATCGTGAGGTGCGGGTTGAGGTGATCTCGGACGAGCTCGATCGTCGCGAGGAGCTGGCTGAGCCCTTCGAGGGCGTAGTACTCGCTCTGGAGCGGCACGAGCACGCTGTCAGCGGCCGTGAGGGCGTTGACGGTGAGAAGACCGAGGCTGGGTGGACAATCGATGAGGATGTAGTCGAACGAGGCACGGACCGGATCGATCAACCGAGCCAGCCGCCGTTCGCGTTGTTCGAGTGGCGCTAGCTCGACCTCGGCGCCGGCGAGTGCGATGGAGGACGGAATGAGGCACAGGCCCGGGACGACGGTCTCGACCATGAGCCGGTCGAGGTCGATGGCGTCCACGACCGCGTCATAGACCGAACGGTCGAGGCGTTGCCGGTCGCAGCCGAGGCCACTCGTCGCGTTTCCCTGAGGATCAAGATCGATGACGAGGACCCGCTCACCGGCGAGGGCCAGATAGCTCCCAAGGTTGATGACGGTGGTGGTCTTCCCGACGCCGCCCTTCTGGTTGGCACAGGCGATCGTCTGGCCCACTAGGCCCACGTCCGGCGGTCATCCACGGATGTCGATTCTACCATTGGAAGCGGGATTCCTCCGTTCGGAGCGGCTCGCTGGCGGGTGTTCACGATCATGGCGGCCGCCACTCACCGCCGGGTCAACCGTGGCTCACTCGCCGCTCTTCGCGGGCTCACCTGGACCCCCGCCGGGCGGGCCAGGCCGAGTCGCGGTCCGAACGGCCGAATGTTTCACGTGAAACATCGTGGCTGACAGGGTGAGCGACCGCGCTGGCGCCCGGCTCAGGAAGACTCAACAGGTGCCGTCAGCGACGCAGATCGATTGATTGCTCGCGCGCGAAGGGCCATGGGATACTTCGGCACCTTCTGGCGCGATCCCCGCCCGATCCTCGTGCGGCATCGGCGCGCCGCAGTCCGAGGTTCGCCCGAGACCATGCGACTCTTGCTCGCCGCGATCGGGACGACGCTGGCCGCGGTGATCGAGCTCAGCCTGGTCCCGTACGTGTCGATCGGCGGCGTGCATCCCCATCCCGTGCTCGTCGTCACCGTGATCTGGACGATCGTGGCCGGCGTCGAGCCCGGGCTCGTATGTGCCTTTGTCGGCGGCCTGGTGCTCGATCTCCTCGCGCCGCGGCCGCTCGGGACGACGGCGTTCTCGTTGCTCATCGCCGCCGGCGGCGCCGCTGGATTTGCTCGAGCACTCGTTCGTGTCCGTCCACTCACGCCCGTGTTCGCCGTCCCGATCTCGAGCCTCGTCTATTCGCTCGTCCTGACGGGCGCGTTGACGCTCCTGGGGACCCCGATCCTCGCTCCGGACCCGATCGGACCCCTCCTTCCGGGCGTGGTCTACGATGGCGTACTCGGCCTGCTGGTGGGGCCCCTGGCCGTCTCGATCAGAGATCGACGGGTCGCCGAGGAGCGCGTGGACTGGTGAAAGCGATCGGCGTGTACGTCGACGGTCGAACGGAGAACCGCCGCCCGCTGATCAGATTCCTGGCGTTCGGCGTGGCGATCGTGCTCGGGCTGTCCGGGCTGACGGCACGCTTGTTCTATCTCCAGATTGCCCAGGGCGGCCAGTATCAGTCGCTCGCCGATGGCAATCGCCAGGTGCTGCAGGCGATCCCGTCAGCCCGCGGGTTGATCTACGACAGGAACGGTGTCGAGCTCGTTCGGAACGTTCCGTCGTACACCGTGAAGCTGCGGCCATCTGACTTGCCACAGTCCCGACGAGCCGACGTCGTCGCCCAGCTGGCGGCCCTCCTGGGCCTCGATATCGCCACGATCAACATCGCGATCGATTCGAACCCTGGCTCGCGCTTTGATCAGGTTCGAATCGCCTCCGACGTCGATCCGAACGTCGCCAGCTTCATCGCCGAGTCGCGGCTGGACCTCCCTGGCGTCGAGGTCGCCGTTGAATCGCGACGGCAGTACGACACCGGGGCTCTGATGTCCCAGATCCTGGGCTACACGGGCCCGATCAACGCCGAGCGGCTGAAGGTTCTTCGAGAACAGGGCTACCTCTCCGACGACGTGCTCGGCCTGTCGGGCGTCGAGTCGACGTACGAGTCGGAGCTGCGCGGCCACTACGGCCTCGAGACGGTCGAACGGGACGCCCAGGGGCGCCGGCTGCAGGTCCTCGAGACGCTCCGTCAGGCACAGGCCGGAAACTCCCTCAAGCTCACGATCGACGTAAAGCAGCAAGAGCTCGCGCAAAAGGCCCTCCAGTGGGGCATGAAGACGGCCGGCCTCCACCGCGGTGTCGTCATCGTCATGAACCCACAGAACGGCGAGATCCTCGCGATGGTCACGCTCCCGACATACGACAACAACCTGTTCGCCGAAGGCATCAGCGGCGCCGACTACCAAAAGCTCGTCCAGAATCCGGACAAGCCGCTCCTCAACCTCGCGATCAGCGACCAATTCCCGCCCGGTTCCACCTACAAGCTCGTCACAGGTACCGGCGCGCTCGCGGACAAGAAGATCACCGCCCGCACGCAGCTGACGACTCGTCCGTACCTGCTCCTCGGCCAGACGAGGTTCTACGAGTGGAACAAGCGCGGCTGGGGCGCGTGCGACATCTTCTGCGGCTTCGGCCACTCGAGCGACACGTTCTTCTTCCAGCTCGCCGGTCGCCTTGGGATCGATCGCCTCGGCTACTGGGCGGATCAATTCGGCTTCGGCAAGCCAACGGGGATCGACCTTCCGGGCGAGGTCTCGGGAATCGTGCCGACGAACCAGTGGAAGCAGGAAGCCCTCGGCGAGCAGATCTTCCCCGGCGAGACATACCAGGCCGGCATCGGCCAGGGCTACGACGTCGCTACGCCCCTCCAGCTCATCAACGCCTACGCCGCGCTCGCGAACGGCGGCACGGTGTTCCGGCCGCATGTCGTCAGCGAGATCCTTGGGCCGGACGGCGACGTCGTCCGGACGATCTCACCGGAGGTCATGAACGAGGTCGCCGCCCCGGACAGCGTCCTCGAGACGATGCGCCGCGCCGCTCGGAACGTCGTCGTCATCAAGCACACGTTCAACCTCGTCGACATGCCGATCGTCATTGCCGGCAAGTCAGGCACCGCCGAATTCGGCCGTCGCGACGCCAAGGGCCGGCTGCCGTTCCACTCGTGGTTCGTGGCCTTCGTTCCGAAGGATCCGACCAAGAAGGCGAGTGACCCGAACGGGTTCGCGGCCATCCAGCGCACCGACAGCGACCTCGTCGTCCTTGCGTTCGCCTACAACTCGGGCACCCGAGGCAACGCGGCGACGGAGATCGTCAAGTACTTCATGCAGCTCCACTTCGACATGAAGCAGGACTTCCGCAAGCCCGAGTTCCTGACCCGGGCCAACTTCTACCAGCAGCCGTAGGCCGATGGGGACGCTCGTCACTCGCCCGAAGACCGCCGCCTGGGCCACGCGCGCCACCGGCACGCTCTGGCGGACGTACGACCTGCAGCTCACGACCTATGCGGTGCTGCTCGCGGCGATCGGGCTCGCGATGGCCTACAGCAACAGCGTCGAGGCCGGCAGCTCGGTCTTCGAGCCCGGTTCGACGTTCGTGCGAGGCATCCTGTGGGCGGCGATCGCGCTCATTGCCTTCGCTGCGGCGACCGCCTTCGACTACCACTGGCTTCGGACGCTCGCGTGGCCGCTCTACGCCCTCGAGCTTGGCCTGCTCGTCCTGACGCTGGCGGTCGGCTCAGGCGTCGGCGGATCGCAGCGCTGGGTCGCGATCGCGGGCCTCCAGTTCCAGTTCAGCGAGCTCGCAAAGATCCTCATGATCCTGACCCTCGCGAGCTATCTCGGATCGCGTTCCGGGCGCCTCGGCGGACCGATCCCGATCCTCACCGCCTGCCTCCTCGTCGCCCCGCCGCTGATCCTCGTCCTCCTCCAGCCAGACCTCGGCACGTCGCTCGTGTTCGCGGCGATCCTCGCCGGGATGCTCTTCCTCTCCGGGGCGAGCCTGCGCTGGCTCGGGGCTTTGGTCGGGCTCGGGATCGCGACCCTGCCGGTGCTCTGGAACTACGTGCTGCAGGACTACCAGAAGGCCCGCCTGATCTCGTTCCTGAACCCTTCGCCGGACATCCACGGCGCCGGCTGGCAGCTATTCCAGTCCCAGATCGCGGTCGGCTCGGGCGGTTGGCTCGGCAAGGGTCTGACGAACGGGACCCAGAACCAGCTCGAGTTCCTGCCGGTCCAGACGACAGACTTCGTGTTCGCGATCCTGGCCGAGGAGCTTGGATTCCTCGGCTGCATCGTCGTCCTCGTGCTCTTTGGAGCGTTGCTGTGGCGGGTCATCACGGCCGGATGGCGGTCTCGAGACCCGTTCGGGATGCTGTTCGCGGCCGGCCTCGGCTCGATGATCCTGTTCCAGGTCATCGTCAACATCGGGATGGTCATCGGCGTCATGCCGATCACGGGCATCCCGCTGCCGTTCGTGACGCACGGCGGCGCGTCGCTCATCAGCCTGGCCGTCGGCCTCGGCATCCTCCAGAGCATCAACATCCGGCAAGGCCGCGCCGAGTGGTGACGCGGTCCTAGCGTCCGCGAGATGAACGCCGAGGCACGCCAGCGCTGGCGGGTCACGTTCCGCCGAAGCTCCGCGGCCGCTGCGATCGCCGCGCGCGAGCTCCAGGCCACCATCGAGGCGAACCTCGGGGAGGCGAACGTGCCCGTGAGCGGTCGTACACAGCTCGCCGCCGGTCTCGGCGCAGGAATCGCGGCCGAACGCGAGCTGATCGACATCGAGCTCACGGAACGCTGGTCGATCGACCGTGCTCGATCTGTCTTCGCGGCGGCCCTGCCACCCGGCCACGAGCTCGTCGACTGTCACGACGTCTGGCTCGGCGAGCCCGCCCTCGCGGCCCAGGCACGGGGCGCCATCTACCGTGCCGAGCTCGACGAGCGGGCCCCGTCACCAGCGACGCTACGTGAGGCCGCGAGCAGCATGATGGCGAGCGAACGAATTGCTCGGACCCGAACGAAGGGCGGTCGACCGGTTGAGTACGACCTGCGACCGCTGCTGTCCGACGTCACGATCCAGTCGAACGGACCGCCGGTGGTTCTCGGGATCAGCGTCCGGATCGATCCCCAGCTCGGGACCGGTCGGCCCGAGGAGGTCGTCGCGGCCCTCGCCGAACGCTGCGGCGTCGACGGCCTCGAAATCACGGCGCTCACACGAACCCGCATCGTGCTCGCGAACGATCCCGGGGAGCGCTGACGCCGCTACTCGGACAGGCCCTGCCGGCGGAATGCCGACGCTCCCTCGCGGAGCAGCACGACGGCGATCACGAGGCCGCCGACCGCATCGGCCCAGGTAATGCCGAGCCACTCCGTCGCCGCGAATCCCGCGAGGGAGATCAACGCGAGCGCGGCCGCGACGGCCGTCAGGATGCTGTCCGCGCGAAGCGCCCGGCTGCCGAGGCTCGCGGCGACCCGCGCCTTCGCGACCGACAGCGGCGGCAGCAGGATCACGGAGACCAGGGAGATCGCGAGCCCGATCGGCGTTGCGGCCGGATGACTGTCGCCCACGAGGGCCTGGATGGTGCTCATGCCGAGGTAGAGGCCGAGCACGATCAGGACGCCGCCGACGACTCGCTCCGCCAGCCGCTCCGCGCGCTCGGCCCGAGCTGGATGCCGGGCCTCGATCCGGAAGCGCCAGAGCAGGACGACGGACGCCACCGCGTCGATCGCCGCATCGAATCCGAACCCGAGCAGCGAAAGCCGCCCTGACGCGAGCCCTACGGCGACCGCGAACCCGCCGGCGACGCCGCTGATCGCGACGCTGGCCGCCGAGAGGAGGAACGCGCGCTCGAGCAGCCGCTCTCGGTTCATCGCTCTAGGCTAGGGTCCCGGGAGCAGCCGCTGGGCAGCCGCTGGGCAGCGGCCGAGCAGCCGCCGAGCAGTCGCCGGGCCGCCAGTGGCCGGTCGACCGGTCGCGGGCCTCGATTGACGCTCACGGGCCTCAGCCGTAGACTGCGCATTCGCGCCTCGGCCCGGTCGAGGTGCCTTTCCCTGTCAGGGTCGCGGTCGTCGAACCGTGCGACCGCCAGCCGCGTCCGTACCGGACGCCAGAGGATCCATGTACGCAGTCATCGAAACGGGTGGGAAGCAGTACCGCGTTGAGCTCGGCACCGAGCTCGCGGTCGAGCTCCTTGACGCCGAGCCCGGCGGAACGATAACGCTCGAGCGCGTGCTCCTCGTCGCCGACGGCGACAGCGCCGAGATCGGCCGGCCCCTCGTCCCGAACGCAACAGTGGCGGCCGACGTCCTGCGCCAGGCACGCGGCGAGAAGGTCATCAACTTCAAGTACGGCCCGAAGACCCGCCGACGTGTCAAGAAGGGCCATCGCCAGGAGCTGACGATCCTTCGGATCAGCGACATCGTCCTCGACGGCAAGAGCGCCGCCGCGAGCGAGGCGAAGGCTGCCGAGGCCCGCAAGACCGAGCGCGAACGCCTCGAAGAGGCCGCCCAGCGCCAGGCCGCGGCCGATGCGGTGTTGGCGGCGAAGCTCGCGAAGGAAGCTGCCGCGAAGGACACCGCCGCAAAGGCCGAGAAGGCCGCGAAGGCCGCGAAGGCGCCCGCCGCGAAGACGACGGCGAAGAAGGCAACACCGGCCAAGGCCGCGGCAAAGCCCGCCGCCAAGGCCACATCGAAGAGCGAACCGACGACCGGGGCCGGCAAGGCCAAGGCCGAGAAGGCCTCGGACGCCGCACCGAAGCGCACACGCAGCACGAAGAAGGACGAGTAGCCCAGATGGCCCACAAGAAAGCCGGTTCGAGCTCGAAGAACGGCCGCGACAGCGTCGGCCAGCGACTCGGCGTGAAGGCCGGCGACGGCCAGCTCGTCACGGCCGGCTCGATCATCGTCCGGCAGCGCGGCATGACGTTCCTGTCAGGCAAGGGCACTGGGCTCGGGACCGACTACACGGTCTTCGCCACGATCGAGGGGCGCGTGAAGTTCGAACACGCCACGCGCACCAAGAAGCGGATCCGGGTCGAGGCCGTCGAGGCCGTCGACGGAGCCGCTGGAGAACCCGCATGAAGCCCGACATCCATCCGACCTACCACCAGGCGACCGTCCACTGCGCGTCCTGCGGCAGTGAGTGGGTCGTCGGTTCGACGAAGCCCGAGCTCCGCGTCGACGTCTGCTCGAACTGCCACCCGTTCTTCACGGGCAAGCAGACGATCATCGATACGGCCGGACAGGTGGAACGCTTCCAGAAGCGCCTCGAGCGGCAGGTTCGAGCCGGCGCCTGAGGCGTCGCTGAATCTGCGCCGCGCTGAGCGGCCGGCCAGAACCGCGCCGGCCACCCGGTAGACTTCGACCGTGGCCCGCTTCACGTACGGTGGTCAAGCCCTCATCGAGGGCGTCCTCATGCGCGGTCGCGACGCAATCGCGGTCGCGCTCCGCCATCCCGACGGCCACATCGTCTGGGCCTCCGAGCGCCTGAACTCCGGCCCGCACCGCTGGCGCGGCGCGAAGGCGCCCCTGATCCGAGGCCTCGTCGTCCTCTACGAGACGCTCGTCGTCGGCACGCGCTGGCTCATCCGCAGCGCGAACGTGCAGGCCGCCGAGGAGGAAGGCGAGGAGCTGGGCAAGGGCACGGTCGCCCTCGTCCTCGGGATCACGCTCGCGCTCGGGGTCGGCGTGTTCTTCCTGCTGCCGCTCTGGATCGCCGCCGTGACCACGGCAAACGTTCAACAGGGCGTCGTCCAGCACCTGGTCGAAGGCCTGATCCGGGTCGCGATCTTCCTCGGCTACCTCGCGCTGATCTCGCGCCAGCCGGACATCCGGCGCGTCTTCCAGTACCACGGCGCCGAGCATATGACGATCCACGCGCTCGAGGCCGGGGACCCGCTCCTCCCGTCCGCGATCCGCAAGTACCCGACGGCGCATCCCCGCTGCGGAACCGAGTTCCTCGTCGTCGTGATCGCGCTCTCGATCGTCGCGTTCAGCCTCGTGGGGCGGCAGTCGCTGCCGATCATGGTTGGCAGCCGCATCCTGCTGATCCCGGTGATCGCCGCCGTTGGCTACGAGCTCCTGCGCTGGGGCGCACGCCACCGTTCGAACCCGATCGTCCGCGCGATCATGTGGCCCGGCATCCTCGTCCAGATGATCACGACAAAGCAGCCGACCGACGACATGATCGAGGTCGCCATCGTGTCGATGGAAGAGGCGCTCAAGGCCGACGGCGAGACGCTGCCGGGGGAGTCCGGATTGGCCCGCTCGCCGATGCGACTGCACGGCACCGTACCTGCGGCCAGCGACGGGGCATGAGCGGGCCGGCTAAGCGGGCCGGCAGGAGCGGGCCGGCATGAGCGGGCTGGAGGCGACGCTCGCGGACGTCGCGCGCCAGTACGACGATCTCCAGGCCGAGCTCGCCAGACCCGAGTCGATGGCCGACCCGAACGCCCTCCGCCGGCTCGGCCGCGAGCTTGCCCGTCTCGAACCGGTCGTGGAGGCATTCCGCGAGCTCAACGACACGCGTGACGAGCTCCGCGGCGCGCGCGAGCTGCGCGACGCCGAGGCGGACGGTGAGCTGCGCGACATGGCCCGCGCCGAGGTCGACCGGCTCGAGGCCGCCGAGACCGACCTCGTGGAGAAGCTCAAGCTCCTGTTGCTGCCGCGCGACCCGTCGGACGACAAGGACGTCATCCTCGAGATCCGCGCCGGTGCCGGCGGCGAGGAGGCGGCGCTGTTTGCGTCCGAGCTCCTCCGGATGTACCTCGCGTATGCCGGTCGCCACCGCTACAAGGCCGAGGTCATGAGCCTCAACGAGACCGGCATCGGCGGGGTGAAGGAGGCGATCGTCGGGATCTCGGGCGACGGCGCCTATTCGCGTCTGAAGTTCGAAGGCGGGACCCACCGCGTCCAGCGCGTGCCGTCGACCGAATCCTCGGGCCGGATCCATACCTCGACGGCGACCGTGGTCGTCATGCCCGAGGCCGAGGAAACCGAGATCGAGATCGACGAGGAGAAGGACCTTCGGATCGACGTCAAGCGCTCCTCGGGTCCAGGCGGGCAGTCGGTGAACACGACCGACTCGGCCGTTCGAATCACCCACCTGCCGACCGGGACCGTGGTCGAGATCCAGGACGAGAAGAGCCAGCACAAGAACAAGGCCAAGGCGATGGCTGTGCTGCGCGCCCGCCTGCTCGACGCGGAACGGATGCGCCAGCGGGATGCCGACTCCGCTACGCGGCGCTCGATGATCGGATCGGGCGATCGGGCCGACAAGATCCGGACCTACAACTACCCGCAGGACCGGGTCACGGACCATCGCGTCAACGTCGACCTGTCCAATCTGCCGCGAGTCCTCGACGGCGAGCTGGACCGGTTGATTGACACCCTCATCACGACGGATCAGGCGGAGCGCCTCGCCGCGCTGGTCGACGCCGAGCCGGCGACGGCCTGACCGGCCGGCACGGCGACAGCGAGCAGCCGAAGGGCCCATGGCGACCGTCGTAGAGCTGCTCAAGGACGGCATCGATCGGCTCCGCGCCTCCGGCTCCGAGACACCACGGCTCGATGTCGAGCTTCTGCTCGGGCACGCGATCGGTGCCGATCGCACGGTCGTCGTCGCCTACCCGGACGTCACGGTGAGCGCCGAGGCCGAGGCCCGGTTCGAGGCCGATCTCGTTCGGCGTGAGGCCGGTGAGCCCGTTGCCTACATCCGGGGTTTCAAGGAGTTCTTCGGCCTCGCCTTCGCGAGCGATCGCAGGGCGCTGATCCCGCGCCCCGAAACGGAGCTGGTGGTCGAGCTCGCCGAGCGTGAGGTCGCCCGCCGCCTCCTCGCGGCGCCGCGGCCACCCGGCGGGCCGCCGCTGCGCGTCGCTGACATCGGCACCGGCAGCGGGACGATCGCGGTCGCCCTCGGTGTCCGGCTGCGAAAACGCGGGATGCTCGGCGAGGTCGAGATCATCGGGACGGACGACGTCGTCGAAGCCCTCGAGCTGGCCCGTGAGAACGCGGTCGGCCACACGGTCGGCGACCGCGTCCGGTTCGTCGAGGCGGACCTCCTGCCACCGGTCGTCGCGAACCCGTTCGATCTCATCCTGGCGAACCTGCCGTACGTCCGGTCCGACGTCATCGGCGAGCTGCCGATCGCCGCCTCGTTCGAGCCACGGCACGCCCTCGACGGCGGGCCCGACGGTCTCGCCGTCATCCGGCGCCTCCTCGTCCGCCTCCCGGACGCGCTCGCGCCGGGCGGGGTGGCCTTCCTCGAGATCGGCGGCGACCAGGCCGCGTCGTTCTCGAGCGTGGTCGCCGAGCTGCTGCCGCACTGGGGCCTCGAGATCGAGGCGGACCTCGGCGGCCTGCCGCGGGTCGCCCGCTTGCTGCCTCCGCCGCCGGACGCGGGTGCCGGCGGCGGCTTCGGCGGCGACTGACATGCGCCGCCACGGCGGCCCGTTCGTGGCTCGCTCGGTCGCGCCGATCCTGCCGGTCCGAATGGTCGCGATCGACATCGACGGCACCCTCGTCGGCGACGACCTCGTCATCCGCGAGCGGACGCGGGCGGCGATCGGCGCGGCGCTCCGGCGCGGCGTCCACGTCTCCCTTGCGACGGGCCGGATGGTGACGTCGGCCGAGCCGATCGCGAGGACGCTCGGCCTGAAGGACCCGGTTATCGGCGCCCAGGGCGGGATCGTCCGGGCGATGCCAGCGGCCGCCGCCACGGCAGCGGGTCACCTTGGACGCCTCCTGTATCACCGGCCGCTGGCTGCAGCGGCGTCCCGCGACGCGATCGCGTGGTGCACGGCGCGCGGCCTCGATCCGCATGTCAACCACCTCGAGACGTTCATCATCCGCGCCGACGATCCCCGCGTCGACGACTACTCAGCGTTCCTTGGCGGCTCCGCGAAGCTCGTCCCCGACCTCCTGGCCGCGATCCAGCAGCCGGTCACGAAGGTCATCGCGTCCGGCGAGCCGCCGCTGCCGATGGAGCTGCTGCCGGCGGCGCGCGCCGCGTTCGCGGGCCGGGCAAGCGTCACGGTCAGCCACCCGTCCTACCTCGAGTTCGTCGCAGAGGGCGTGTCGAAGGGCCGGGCGGTCCGGTGGCTGGCCGCACGGCACGGCGTCGCGCTCGGTCAGGTGCTCGCGATCGGCGATCAGCTCAACGACCTCGAGATGCTCTCCGCCGTCGGGCACGGCGCCGCGATGCCCCATGCCCCGGCCGAGGTCCTCGCCGCGGCCCGCTACGTCGCGCCGCCGCTCGCGGATCAAGCCGTCGCCCAGCTGATCGAGCGCCTCGTTCTCGCACCCCGCGAGGAAGCCCGCGCGGCTTCGGAGGACCTCGCGGCCGCCGCCGAGGCGCTGCGGCGCGCCGCATGAGCCCGCGCCGGGTTCCCGACGGCGACACCGGCCGCGCGGCGGCGATCGAGGCGCTGCGCGGCGGCGGGATCGTCGCGCTCCCGACCGACACCGTCTACGGGATCGCCGTCGCGCTTGATGCCCGGGACGGCATCCCTCGCCTGTTCGCCGCGAAGTCACGGCCACCGGATCGCTCGATCGCGCTCCTCGTCGCGGACCGGGTCCAGGCCGAGGCGCTCGGCGAGCTCGACACCACGGCCCGCGCGTTGGCGGATGCCTTCTGGCCCGGCGGCCTGACGCTCGTCGTGCCGCGCCGCGAGGGCCTCGCGCTGCCGCCCGAGCTCACGTCGGACGCCCGAACCGTCGGCCTGCGCGTGCCGGACCATGCGGCGCCGCGGGCGCTCGCGGCGGCCGTCGGACCGCTGCCGACGACCTCGGCCAATCGTTCGGGCGAGCCGGAAGCCCGGGACGCCGACGCCATCGAAGCCGTCCTCGGCGACGCGATCGAGCTCATTCTCGATGGCGGGCCGGCACCGGGCGGCCCGGCCTCGACGGTCGTGGACTGCACGGGCCCGCGACCGCGCGTGCTGCGCGTCGGTGCCGTCGCGCTCGAAGCGATCGAGGCCGTTGTGGGACGATAGCCGCGCCGGAGGACGCGGAGGAGTGGGGCCTCGCCATGACGATCTCAGAGGGTTCTCGCCTCGGTTGGGCATCGATCGAGGAGGTCGACCCGGAGCTGTGGGCCGCGATGGAAGGCGAGCGCCACCGCCAGCACGACAAGATCGAGCTGATCGCGAGCGAGAACTACACGTTCGGCGCCGTGATGGCGGCACAGGGCTCGTGGCTGACGAACAAGTACGCCGAGGGTCTGCCGGGCAAGCGCTACTACGGCGGCTGCGAGTACGTCGACGTCGCCGAGGTCCTCGCCCAGCAGCGGGCCCTCGCGCTCTTCCCGGGCGCGGAGCACGTCAACGTCCAGCCGCACTCGGGCGCCCAGGCGAACATGGCCGCCTACTTCAGCGTCCTCGACCCGGGCGACCGGGTGCTCGGCATGAACCTCGCCCACGGTGGTCACCTGACCCACGGCTCGCCGGTCAACTTCTCGGGCCGGCTGTTCGAGATCCATGCCTACGGCGTCGACCGTGAGACCGAGCGGATCGACTACGACGCGCTCGAGCGCCAGGCCAACGAGGTCCGACCGAAGCTCGTCATCGCCGGTGCCTCGGCGTACCCGCGCGTCATCGACTTTCCGCGGATGGCCGCGATCGCCCACAGCGTCGGTGCGCTGCTGTTCGTCGACATGGCCCACATCGCCGGGCTCGTCGCGGCCGGCGTCCACCCGTCGCCGTTCCCGCATGCCGACATCGTCACGACGACAACGCACAAGACGCTCCGTGGCGGCCGGGGCGGCCTGATCTTCAGCCGGCTCGAGCTGCCCGAGGGCGTGGACCCGGCGAGCTATCCGCGCGTCAAGACGTCGCTCGCGGCGACGATCGACAAGACCGTCTTCCCGGGCACGCAGGGCGGCCCGCTGATGCACGTGATCGCGGCGAAGGCCGTCTCGCTCAAGCTCGCGGCGACGCCGGACTTCAGGCGCGACATGCAACGCACGATCGAGAACGCCGCCGTCCTCGCCGAAGCGGTCGCCGAGCACGGCGGCCGGATCGTCTCCGGCGGGACGGACAACCACCTCATGCTCGTCGACGTCTCGCCGCTCGGCGTGACCGGGCGCGAGGGCGAGCACGTTCTCGACGAGATCGGGATCACCGTCAACAAGAACGCGATCCCGTACGACCCGCAGCCGCCGAACATCGCCTCAGGCATCCGGCTCGGGACGCCTGCGACGACGACGCGTGGCTTCGGGCCCGACGAGATGCGCACGATCGGCCGGCTCATCGGCCAGGCCATCGCCCGGCGCGCCGATCCCGACGAGCAGGCCGGCTTCGCGGCTGAGGTCGCGGGCCTCGCGGGGCGCTTCCCGGTCCCCGGCCTCGCGCGCGACTGAGGCCCGGCGCCGGGCGTGCAACTCCTGCCGAATCTCGGCGCGATCGCGCCGCCGCTCCTCGTCGCGTTCGCGATCGCCGCGGCGATCTCCCTCGTCCTGACGCCGTTCGTCCGCGACCTCGTCCGGGCGCGGGGCATGGTCGACCGCCCGAACGCGCGGCGCGTGAACACGATCGCGATCCCGCGCGGCGGCGGCCTCGCCGTGACGGCGGCGTTCCTCGTCGTCGCGATCGGCGCGCTTGTCCTCGACGGCCGGCTCGGAGCCGCGTTCGAACACACCGGGTTCACGCAGCGTCAGCTCCTCGGGCTTCTCGGCGGCGGCGCGGTCGCGGCGATCATCGGCGCGCTCGACGACATCTTCGACCTGCGGGCGCGCTGGCAGCTCGCGGGACAGATCGCTCTTGCGCTGGCCGCGGTGTCGCTCGGGATCGTGGTCGTCTCGATCGCGAATCCGTTCGGACCCGACGCCATCGAGTTCGGTGGTCTCTTCGCCGCCGCCTTCACGGTCGTCTGGATCGTCGGGATGATCAACTCGATCAACTTCATCGACGGGCTGGACGGGCTGTCGAGCGGCATCGCGCTCGTCGCCGCCCTCACGCTCGGCGTTTTGAGCATCACGACGGCGATCGGGCAGCCAATCGTCGCGATGCTCTGCTTCGCGCTCGCCGGCGCGCTGCTCGGCTTCCTGCGCTGGAACGTCCACCCGGCGAGCGTCTTTACGGGGACGAGCGGCGTGATGTTCGTCGGCTACACCCTCGCCGTGCTCGCGATCCTCGGGGCGGCCAAGGTGGTCGTGGCGATGCTCGTGCTGGGGGTCCCGATCATCGACACGTTCTGGGTCATCGTTCGCCGTCTGGCCGCGGGCAAGAGTCCGTTCCTGCCAGATCGTGGACATCTCCATCACCGGCTGCTCGATCTCGGGCTCAGCCACCGCCAGACGGTCACGCTGATCATCGCGATCTGCGTCTTCCTGGGACTCATCGCGCTCGGTGCCTCAACCGCGGCGCAGGTCTACGCGTTCCTCGGCGTGCTCGTTGGATCCGGGCTGGTCCTGTTCCTCGTGACCCGCGGCGACATCGCGGCCGACGCGCTCGAACCGGGCTCCTACGAGCCCGACGACGAGACCGGCTGAGGCCAAGCGATGACTCGCCGCCGAACGCTCCTCGAGCGCCTGTGGCCCCGCCGCCGGCGAGGGCTCCAGCACGGGGCACACCCCGCGGACCATGGCGGCCCGCTGCCGCCGACCCGACCGACCCGCATGGTCGTCTCGGACGGCGTCGTCTTCGGCGAGCGGATCCGGTCCTTCGACCAGGCCCACCCGATGACCGGCCTCGACCCTCGATTGCGCCTCTGGCGCGACACCGCCGCCGTCCTCGTCGTCATCGCGGTCGTGATCGCGCTCAGCGACTGGCTGCCGCGACCCGAACAGGCCGTCCTCAGCGAGACGCTGGCCCCGACGCAGCTACTTGGCGAACCCCAGACGAGCGGACCCGGCACGAGCGAGCCCGCGATCGACGCGTCCTCGACGCCCGATTCGAGCGAGACCCCGGCAGCCAGCCCGTCACCGGCCAGCACCCCAGGGGCGACGCCCCGGCCAACCCCACGCCCGACCCCGCGATCGACACCGGTCGCGACACCGCAGCCGAGCCCGTCGGCTTCGGCGACGCCGGCACCGCCGACACCGACACCCGAACCGCCGACACCAACGCCCATGCCGCCGCCGCCGGTTGCGGTCATCGCCGACCCCCCGACGTGCGCATCCGGCAGCTTCTCGATCTCCTTCGACGGGTCCGGCTCAACCGGCGTGATCGACACCTTCGCGTGGGACTTCGGGGACCAATCGGCGTCAGCGGAGGTGAGCCCGACACACGACTACGTGTCTCCCGGCCCGTACACGGTGACCCTGACCGTCACCGGTCCGGGCGGCTCCGATATCGCGTCAGTGGAGGTCACGGCGCCCTGCCCCTGAACGGGCCCGGAGGAGGCGCCCTGATATACTTCCCGCGCCTTGCAGGGTCGCGGATGATCGAGCCCGGTCGCGCGATGGCCTATGTCGCACTCTTCTCTGAGATCGGGTTCATCTACCTCGTCACAACCCTCGTGGGCGTCGGCGTCGGGTACTGGATCGACAGCCGGCTGGGGACATTGCCCGCGTTCGCCGTGGTCGGCCTGCTGGTCGGCTTCGCGGTCGGGGCGCGGGGGATGTGGATCCTGGTCAAACGCTTCTTGGCGCAGATGGACCAACAGCCGCCTGACAAGCGGCGGTAGCGAGCGCGGCGGACAGCCGCGCTCACGCATGTGGAGCGAGGATTGACGGACGGGACCGAGGGAGCTGTCGCGGACGCCACGGCGTCGGCGCCTGCGCCCGCCCCGCGCCGCTCGACGCGAACGGTCGTCCTCGGCCTGATCGCCGCGGTCATCGTGCTCGATGTCCTGGCGCTGCTCTTCGTCCCGCCGCACCCGAAGGGCGAACCAGGCGCCGCCTGCGCGTTCCCGGTCTGCTTCATCAACGGCTCGCTCGAGTTCCCACCGCCGCACGTCGTCCTCGACCTTGACCCGAACCACGACCTGCCGACCGGGGCCGTCGTCATTGGCTTCGACCTCAGCATCACGTCGACGATCCTCACGATGTGGATCGTCACCGCCATCCTGCTGGTCGCGTTGATCGGGCTCACCCGCGGGCTGCAGCTGCGCCCGGGCGGCCGGCAGAACCTCATTGAGTTCGCCTACGAGACCCTGTCCGACTTCGCCACGTCGCTTGGCGGACCGCGTGCGAAGCCGTACATCCCGCTCTTCGCCGCGCTCTTCATCTACATCCTGTTCTCGAACTGGAGCGGCCTGATCCCGCCGATCGGGAAGGTCGACGAGCTGCGCGCCCCGACGAGCGATCTGAACATCACCGCCGGCCTCGCGCTCGTCGCGTTCCTGGCCTTCGAGTTCGAAGGCTTCCGCCGCAACGGCGTCCGCGGCTACCTCTCGAAGTTCTTCCCGATCTCGTCGTTCAAGGAAGGCATCGGGGCTGGCATCCTGGCGATGTACGTCGGGCTCATCGAGCTCCTGCTCGAGTTCATCAAGCCCCTGACGCTCTCGATGCGACTCTTCGGCAACATCTACGGTGGCGAGGTTGCGCTCGGCGTAATCACCGCGATCACGCTCGCGATCGTGCCCGTGGCGCTCATCGGCCTGGAGGCGCTGCTGAACTTCATCCAGGCCCTCATCTTCTCGGTCCTCACGCTCATGTTCACGCTCATCGCGATCGAAGGACACGGTCACGATGAGGACGCGCATCCCGCGGACGCCGCGGCCGGCCATGGCGCGCCGGCGGGCGAGCCCGCACCAGCACATTGAGATCGCCGACGATCGGCAACGGCAACCCGGGCTGACACCGGGAGAGGAGGAACACTCGTCATGGAACACATCGGCGCGGGCCTGGCGGCCCTCGGCGTCATCGGCCCCGGCATCGGCATCGGGATCCTGGCCGGCCTCGCCAGCACCGCGATCGGCCGGAACCCCGACGCGGCCGGCCAGATCCGCGGCCTGGCCCTGATCCTTGCCGGCTTCGCAGAAGGCCTCGGCGTGCTCGCGATCGTCGTCGGCTTCGTCGCGATCTTCGTCTAGAGCGACACGACCGAGACCAGGACCAGCACCGAGACCGGAGCGCCCGCATGGAGCTGTTTTCCCTCGCCGGGGCGGCTGCGACAGCCGCCGGCCTCAGCGCGGCCGAGGAGGGCGGCGGTGGCCTGACGATCAACTTCTTCTGGGTCATCGTCAGCGCGGCCAACTTCCTGTTCTTCTTCGCGCTCGTCTGGATGTTCGCCTTCAAGCCGATCGCGGCGATGCTCGCGGCCCGTCGCGAGCGCATCGAGCAGGGCCTGAAGGACGCGGACCAGGCCCGCTCCGATCGCGAGAAGGCCGAGGAGGAGCGGCAGTCCACGCTCGCCGCCGCGCGCCGAGAGGCGAACGACATCCTGGCCCGGGCCCAGAAGGTCGCCCAGGAGACCCGCGACGCGGACATCGCGGAAACGAAGGCCGAGCTCGAACGCCTGCGCGAGCGCGCGAGCGCCGAGATCGAGGCGCAGACCCAGCGAGCGCTCGCGGATCTCCGCGCCGAGGTTGCCGATCTCGCCCTCGCCGCGGCCGGCAAGGTCATCAACGAAACGATGACCGACACCCGTCAGCGCCGACTCGTCGAGGAGTTCCTCGCGGAGGCGGCTGAGCCGAAGCAGAAGGGCGCGAAGGGCTGATGGCGCGACCGACGCGCGCCGCGCGGCGCTACGCGGAGGCGGCCTTCGAGCTGGCCACGCGCGACAAGGCGCACGATGCCTGGCGGGACGGGCTCGCGTTTGCCGCCGCGGTCCTCGGCGATCCTCGGATCGCGCGCGCCGCCAGCGACCCCGGCCAGCCGTTTGCCGAGCGCCGCAAGCTCGTCGACCGGCTCCTCGAGAAGCATGTCTCCGCATCGGTCGCGAACCTCGTGCGGCTGCTCGCCCAACGCGGACGGCTCGAGATGCTGCCGCTGATCGCCACCCAGTTCCAGCGACTCCTCAACCGCGAGCGCGGGATCGTCGAGGCGACGGTGACGAGCGCGCGCTCCGTCGACGTTGCCGAGACCAAAGCGCTGACAGCCCGGATCCGGACGATGACCGGGGCGGATGTCGACCTCACGACCGCCGTCGATCCTGGGCTCATCGGCGGGCTCACGGTCCGCGTCGGCGACACCCTGCTGGACGCGAGCGTCCGCGGCCGCCTCGAGCGGCTGCGCGAGCAGCTCGTGGCCGGCGTCCGCTAGCTACCCCACCGCCCACCACCACCGGAGAACCCATGGCCATCCGCTCGGACGAGATCATCACCATCATCAAGTCGGCGATCGACACGTTCGACGAGACGACCGAGACGCGGAACGTCGGAACGGTCATCGAGGTCGGCGACGGCATCGCCCAGATCTACGGCCTCGAAGGGGCGCTCGCCTCGGAGCTCCTCGAGTTCCCGGGCGGCGTCATGGGCATGGCCCTGAACCTCGAGGAGGAGACGGTCGGCGCCGTCATCCTCGGTGACGCGACGGGGATCAAGGAAGGCGACACGGTCAAGACCACCGGCCGCGTCGTCGAGGTGCCGGTTGGCTCTGCCCTCCTCGGCCGCGTCGTGGACCCGCTCGGCCGGCCGCTCGACGACAAGGGCCCGATCAAGGCCACCGGCAGCCGCCCGGTTGAGCGGATCGCCCCCGGCGTCATCGTCCGCCAGGGCGTCGACACGCCGGTCCAGACTGGAATCAAGGCGATCGACGCTCTCATCCCGATCGGCCGCGGCCAGCGCGAGCTGATCATCGGCGACCGCCAGACCGGCAAGACGGCGATCGCGATCGACACGATCATCAACCAGAAGGGCCAGAACCTCGTCTGCATCTACGTCGCGATCGGGCAGAAGCTCTCGACGGTCGCGAACACGGTCGCCACGCTCGAGAAGTACGGCGCGATGGAGCACACGATCGTCGTCGTCGCCGGTGCCGAAGAGCCGGCGCCGCTCCAGTACCTCGCCCCGTACTCCGGTGTCGCGATGGGCGAAGAGGTCATGGAGAACGGCGTCGAGGTGCCCGGCCAGGGCCTCGTGAAGGACGCCCTCCTCGTCTACGACGACCTTTCGAAGCACGCCTGGGCGTATCGCGAGATGTCGCTCCTCCTGCGCCGCCCGCCGGGCCGCGAGGCCTACCCCGGCGACGTCTTCTACCTCCACTCGCGGCTCCTCGAGCGAGCAGCCCGGATGAGCGTCGACCACGGCGGTGGATCGCTGACCGCGCTCCCGATCATCGAAACGCAGGCCGGTGACGTGTCGGCCTACATCCCGACGAACGTCATCTCGATCACCGACGGCCAGATCTTCCTCGAGACCGACCTCTTCAACGCCGGCCAGCGGCCCGCCCTCAACATCGGCATCTCGGTCTCCCGCGTCGGCTCGGCCGCGCAGACGAAGGCGATGCGCAAGATCGCCGGCCCGCTGAAGCTGGACCTTGCGCAGTACCGCGCACTGGCCGCGTTCGCTCAGTTCGCATCCGACCTCGACAAGGCGACGCGCGACCAGCTGACACGCGGCGAGAAGCTGTCTGAGGTCGTGAAGCAGCCGCAATACCAGCCGCTTCCGGTCGAGAAGCAGGTGGCGATCCTCTATGCCGCCACAAAGGGCCAGCTCGACGACGTCCCCACGCCGCGTGTGAAGGAGTTCGAGACGCAGTTCTACCGCTTCCTCGAGACCGAGCGGCCGAAGATCCTCGACGAGCTCGGCAAGACGAAGACGATGACCGACGATCTCGCCAGCGCCCTGGACGAGGCCCTGACCGCGTTCCGCGAAGGGTTCCTGGCCTAGCCCATGGCGAGCCAGCGCGAGATCCGGCGCCGCATCGCTGCCGTCCGCAACATCAAGCAGATCACGCGGGCGATGCAGTTCGTGGCTGCCTCGAAGCTCAAGCGCGCCCAGGACGCGACGTTGGCGTCACGGCCGTACAGCGAGAGCCTTGAGGAGGTCCTTGCCGACCTCGCAACGGTGCTCGGCGGCGAGGATCACCCGCTCCTTGCGCGTCGTGAAGGCGGCACGCGGCTCATCGTCCTGATCACGACCGATCGCGGCCTCGCCGGCCCGCTGAACACGAACACGATCCGCTTCGTCGCCCGCGAGATCACCGAGCACCCCGGCGACCTGTCGGTGGTCTCGGTCGGCCGCAAGGGTCGTGACGCGATGCGCCGGGCCCGCGTCCCGATGGCCGCGCATTTCGCCGGCTTCGGTGACAAGCCGACGTTCAGTGACGTCCTGCCGCTCGCCCGGCTCATCGCCGACGACTACCTCGCCGGCACGTACAACGCCGTGGACCTTGTCTTCAGCCGCTTCGTCTCGACGCTCGTCCAGCGGCCGAGCATGGACGCACTGCTGCCGATCACGCCGTCGGCGGACACGGAAGGAATCCCCGGCAACCAGTTCATCTTCGAGCCGAACCCGGGCGAGGTGCTGCAGCAGCTGCTGCCGCGCTACGTCGCGACACGGCTCTTCCAGGCCGTCCTCGAATCGAAGGCGAGCGAAGAGTCGAGCCGAATGGTCGCCATGAAGAGCGCCACGGAGAACGCCGAGGACCTCATTGAGGACTACACGCTGGCGTACAACAAGGTCCGCCAGGCAAATATCACCCGCGAGATGATCGAGATCGCCACCGGCGCGCGGGTCCAATAGGCCCACCGTCGAGACGCAGGAGGCACGCACAACGATGGCAGTCGCCACGAAGACCGGAACCGGCAAGGTGATCCAGATCACCGGGCCCGTCGTTGACGTCGAATTCCCCGCCGGCGCGCTGCCGGCGATCTACAACGCGATCAAGGTCAGCAAGGCGGACGGGTCGACGATCACCTGCGAGGTCCAGCAGCACCTCGGCAACAACTGGATCCGCTCGGTCGCGATGACGACGACCGACGGGCTGGCCCGCGGCGCGAGCGCCGAAGACACCGGCCTGCCGATCCAGGTCCCGGTCGGCGAGGTCACGCTCGGACGCGTGTTCGACGTGCTGGGCGAGCCGATCGACGGCAAGGGCCCGGTCGATCGGTCGACGGTGCTGCCGATCCATCGCGACGCGCCGAAGTTCGACGAGCAGTCGACCGAGGTCGAGGTCTTCGAGACCGGCCTGAAGATCATCGATCTTATCTGCCCGTTCAAGAAGGGCGGCAAGGTCGGCATCTTTGGCGGCGCCGGTGTCGGCAAGACGGTCATCATCCAGGAGCTCATCCGGAACGTCGCCCAGGAGCACGCGGGCGTGTCGGTGTTCTCGGGCGTCGGCGAACGCTCGCGCGAGGGCAACGACCTCATCGCCGAGATGACGCAGTCCGGCGTCCTCGCGAAGACGGCCTTCGTCTTCGGCCAGATGAACGAGCCGCCCGGCGCTCGCCTGAGGGTCGGCCTGACCGGCCTGACGATGGCCGAGTACTTCCGCGACGTCGAGAACCGCGACGTCCTCCTGTTCATCGACAATATCTTCCGCTTCACCCAGGCGGGCTCCGAGGTCTCGGCGCTCCTCGGCCGGATGCCGTCGGCGGTTGGCTACCAGCCGAACCTGGCGACCGAAATGGCGGCCCTGCAGGAACGGATCACGTCGACGAAGTCGGGCTCGATCACGTCGCTCCAGGCGGTCTTCGTGCCCGCGGACGACTACACGGACCCGGCCCCGGCCACGACGTTCGGGCACCTCGACTCGACGATCCGGCTCGAGCGGAACATCGCCGAGCTGGGCATCTACCCGGCCGTCGATCCGCTGACCTCGACGTCGCGCGTTCTCGACCCGCTCGTCGTCGGGCAGGAGCATTACGACGTTGCACGTGAAACACAGCGCGTCCTCCAGCGCTACCGCGACCTCCAGGACATCATTGCGATCCTCGGGATCGACGAGCTGTCCGAGGACGACAAGGCGACGGTCGCGCGAGCCCGCCGCCTCCAGCGCTTCTCGAGCCACCCGATGTTCGTCGCCGAGGTCTTTACCGGCCGGCCGGGTCGCTACGTCTCGATCAAGGACACCGTCGCGTCCTTCAAGGAGATCCTCGAGGGCAAGGCGGACACGCTGCCCGAGCAGGCGTTCTTCCTGCAGGGCACGATGGACGACGTCCGCGAGAGCGCGGCGAAGCTGAGCGCATGACAGCCGAACGGGCTGCGGGTCCTGTCGCTCAGCGGGGCCCGTTGCTCGCGCGCTGCGCCAACTTCGTTGCCGGACGCGCGCTCCGCCCGGGCCACCGCCACGCGCCACCCGCCCGCGGCCCCGTCCCACGCAGTGACGATCCCGCGTCTCACGGGATGTCCTCATGCCGTTGAAATTGGAGATCGTGACGCCGGAGCGGCTTGCCTATTCTGACGAGGTGGATGCCGTCGTCCTGCCGGGCAGCGAAGGCGAGCTCGGCGTCCTGCCGCATCATGCCCCGCTCGTCTCGACGCTCGGCGTCGGCGAGCTGCGGATCCGCAAGGCCGGCGAGGAGGAGTCGTTCGCGATCGCCGGCGGCTTCCTGCAGGTTCGGCCGGACAAGGTCGTCGTCATGGCGGAGCTCGCCGACATGGCCTCGGAGATCGACCTCGAGAAGGCCCAGGCCGCCCGGCGCGACGCCGAGAAGGCGCTCGAGTCGGGCTTCGACGAAGGCGCCGACCTCGCGGCGGCCCGCGCTTCGCTCCAGGTCGCGCTGCTCCGGCAGCGCATCGCCGAGCGCCGTCACCGGGAGGGTCCCCGCCACCGCGGGTAGATCCGGTGGCTGACGCTCGACCGTTTCACTGGGAATACCAGCCCCCCGCCGTGACGCGGGAGATCTTCCGCGTGGAGGGCGGGTCACCGCTCCGTGGCAAGGTCGCCGTGTCCGGCGCGAAGAACGCGGCTCTCAAGATGCTCGCCGCGACGGTGCTGACCGGCGAGCGCTCCCGGCTCACGAACGTGCCCGAGATCGAGGACGTCCGCGTCATGGCCGAGACGCTGCGCGACCTCGGCGTCGTGGTCGACCATCCCGAGGCGAACGTCTACGAGGTCGCGGCCGGCGATGTCGACTGGTTGTTCGTGCCGCTCGAGGCGGCGGCGAAGATGCGCGCGAGCTTCATCCTCCTTGGCCCGCTGCTGACCCGCTTCGGCGAGGTCATCATCAGCAACCCGGGCGGCGACCGGATCGGCCGGCGCCCGGTGGATCTCCACGTCGAGGCGATGCGCGCCCTCGGCGCGGACATCGACTATCGCTATGGCTACTACTACGCGAAGGCGCCGGGGCGGCTTCGCGGGACCGAGGTCCGCTTCCCGTTCGTCTCGGTCATGGGCACCGAAAACGCGATGCTCGCCGCGACGCTCGCCGAGGGCCACACGACCATTCGGCCGGCGGCGCAGGAGCCCGAGGTCGACGACCTGATCGTCTTCCTCCAGAAGATGGGCGGGGAGGTCCAGCGGACCTCCCCGGACACGATCGAGGTCGAGGGCAAGAAGCGGCTCCGGGGGGCGGAGCATCGTGTCGTGTCCGATCGGATCGAGGCCGGGACGTTCGCGGTCGCCGCGGCCGTCACCGGCGGTGCCGTGACCCTGAGTGGTGCGCCGTGCGAGCACCTGTCGATGTTCGTGGAGGTCCTCGGCCAGGCCGGCGTCTCGATCTCGTGCACGGCGGACACGATCGAGGTCG
>DASRJS010000051.1:0-9963 GCA_035649355.1 Candidatus Polarisedimenticolia bacterium | reverse complement strand
GGCCGGGCACGAAGTCGTCGACCTTGGCGTTCTCGTAGTAGTAGCGGCCCTGCACGAGGCTGCTCGCGCAGTTGCCGACGCCGACGATCGCGACGCGGATCTTGCCGTCCTTGCGGCGGCCGGAACCAGCCCAAGTGTTGGTCGGCGTCGCGCCGTTCTTGCCGTTGGTGCTCACGAGTTCGAATCTCCTCTCGACTGGTTCACGACGTGGACGATGCGTTGAAGCGTGGTGATGGTGGCGAGGATGGCGATGAGGCCGAGGGCAAGCGCAATGACCCGCGAACCGTCGTGCACGCCGAACCAGGCGTAGCCACCGAATCCCGTGTCGTAGATCACGTTCAGGCCGCCCAGCGCGCTCGTCCCAACGAGGCCCAGCGCTAGCAGGACGATCCGGACTTCTCGTGGCGCCAGGCCCACGCTGGCCATGCCGGTCCCCGACGTAAACCCGAGGCCCTCGGACTTGGCACGGGTATAGCTGACCATGACGGCCGAAGCCAGAGCGGCGGCGGCGAGGACTGCGCCTAACCCGAACCCGGCCAGGACGCAGCCGTAGGCGATGCCGACGTAGATCACGCCCTCGCCCCAGCGGTCGAAGACGGAGTCCATGAACGCGCCGAACCGGCTGACCCGACCGGTGGCCCGGGCGAGCGCGCCGTCCAGGAGGTCAAAGGCCCCCCCGAACAGGACGAGCAGGCCAGCGAGCAGCCATTCCTGACCGACCGCTGCGGCGGCCGCCAGGATGGCGATGCCGAACCCGATCAGCGTCAGGTGGTTGGGCGTGAGCCCGAGCCGGCCGAAGCCGCGAGCGATCGGCTCGGCGAGGCCGCGGACGCGTGTTCGGAAGGTCGTTGCACCGCTGGACGTCACGAGGCCGCCTCGGTGTTCGACTTGGTCAGGCCGAGGACACGGCGCTCGTACGTGGCGAAGCGGTGGAAGGCCTCGGGCAGGAGGCGGATCACGGTCTCGCGGCCGTTGCGGCGAGTCTCGACGAGGCCGGCCAGGCGCAGCCGCCCGAGATGCCACGAAACGAGGGGCTGGCTCAGTCCGACGTGTTCGATGAGCTCGCTGACGCTGGCTTCACCACTCGCGAGTCGCCGGACGATTCGAAGACGGTTCACGTCCGCGAGCGCCTTGTGGACAAGGCGCACGGCGCGAAGGTCCTCGGGCTGGTCAACGACCGAATGGATCGTGGCGCGGATCCGCGCCGGGGAGGGGCTCAATCAGGGCTCCGCATCGGGGCCGGCGCGTGGATTCCGCGCCGCGGTCGCATCAACGCGACTTGATGCATCAATCTAGATTGATATGACGCCGCGTGTCAATGGTCCACAGCTCGGTCACATCCAATCTTGGTCAAATACCAGCCCGGGCGGTGCTAAAGGGCCATTCGGCATTGAATGCAGTCACTGACCGCCGGTGGTGGTGTTAGGCGGGATTCGAGCCCGAAGACGCGTCGGTGGAACGCCAAGACGTGGTCACGCGTGCGAGGGGCCAGCGGCCGGGAGAGCACGCGATGCGTTGCGGGTGCTTGAACTTCGCCTACCACCGCCCCGACTGGTAGATGACCGGGGAACCGGCGTCAGCTGCGCCACCAGCGCCAGCCGAGCCACGTGGCGATGGATGGAGGCACGGCCAGCCATGCGAGCAGGCCGAGCAGGACGAGGCCCGCCAGGTTGATCGCGGCCTCGGTCGACGCCGCGCGTTCCGATGCGCTCGCACGTCCAGCGTGTGCGGCGTCCGATGCGAGCCGGGTCCGGAGGGTGGCGAGCTCATCCGCGAGGGCTCGAATGTCGTCCGCGGCGGCGCGACTGTCGGTGACGTTCGTATCGAGCGCGGCGGCCGTCGAGTCAAGATCGGCCGCGAGCGATCGAGATCGAGTGGCGACGTTGGCGAGCTCATCTGCAAGGCCGCCAAAGGGCCGAACGCCCAGGACCTCGAGCTCGGCCGCTGCGCTCATCGCGTCCATCGCCTGCGCGAGCTGGCCCACGAGATTGGCCCCATTGCGAGTCGCTCGCGCGCTGGCCTCCAGGCTCGTACCGGCGTTCGAGGCGGCGTCGGCTGCCTGGTCAAGCGCGCGTTCGGTCGGCGGCAACATCTCGATGAGCCGGGCCCGCTGTGTGTCCAGCTCGGCGGCCGCGGAGCCCAGGGCGCCGAGTGTCCCGAGGACCAGCCAGCCGGCGAGCACGAGCAGCACCAGCCCGGCGACACCGAAGGCGAGCAAACCTCGACCCGCGCGCCGCCGGGCCTGGACCGTGGCCGGCGCCAGGAACGCGGCAGGGATCGGACGGGCCGTCGAAGTGCGCGGCATCAGCTCGGCGAGTTCTAGCACGCATCCACGAGGTCTGCGGCGGGTCGCCGGCAGGGCGAAGGGCGGCGCCTACACTCGGCGGCGATGACGCGAACCGCGCGGCTTGTCCTGCTGGCCGTCCTCGGGGCGGGCGTCTTCCTCGCCGGGCTCGAGCTGATGATCACGGCCGTCGCCCTGCCGTCGATCGTGACCGACCTCGCCGATTGGACCGAGCTTCGGCGGGCGTCCTGGATCATCAACGGCTACCTGCTCGTCTACGTCGTCACGATGCCGCTCGCGGGCCGCCTCGCGGACCTGTGGGGCGTGCGCCGGCTGTTCTACGCGGGCCTGGTCGCGTTCACGCTCGGTTCAGCGCTGGCCGGCCGAGCCCAGTCGCTCGACGAGCTGATCGCGGCACGCCTCGTCCAGGCGATCGGCGGCGGGATCCTCGTTCCCGTCGGTACGGCCGCCGCCTCGCACCTCTTCGACGCCCGGCTGCGGCCCCGGGCCCTCGGCGTCATCGGCGCGCTGACGTTCCTCGGCATGGCCGCGGGCCCGTTCGTCGGCGCGGCGGTGATCAGCGGCATCCACCCTGCGGACGGGCTCGACAGCCTGCAACTCCGTGAAGGTCCGCTCCGAGACGCCTTCGACGCTGCGTGGCGGTTCGTCTTCTACGTCAACGTCCCGATCGGCCTCGTCGCCCTCACCCTTGCCTGGGCCGCGTCGGCCGGCTTCGACAGCGTTCGAAAACCAGGCCGACCCGACCTCGTCGGCGCAGTCGCGTTCTCGATCGCGATCGCACTCCTCCTGCTCGGGCTGACACTTCTGGGCGATGACACGGCCGGACCGCAGACTGGGCCGCTCCTCGCGACCGCGGTCGTGGCCACCATCGTCGCCGGCTGGTGGTCGCTGAGGGGCGAGGATCCGTTCCTTGACCTCCGCCTGTTCCGGATCCCGGCGTTCGCGTCGGCGGCGCTCGTGTCGCTCCTGACCGGCTACGGCTTCGCGACCGCGATCATCGGCGGCGCCGTGTTCGTCGACCGCGTCCTCTACGGCGGGCCGGACGACCAGCGGCTCGTCCTCGGCGCCCTCGCCGGCGCCACGGCCGTTGGCGCCCTTGTTTCGGGCTTCGTCCTCCGGCGCGCCGGCCTGCGGATCACCACATTGACCGGGATCGCAGCAAGCGCCGGAGCCCTCGCGGCGATGTCCATCTGGACGCCACAGACGGCCGTCGGTTCGGCCGCCGGGTGGGCTGCGGTCTTCGGGCTCGGCTTCGGCCTGACCGTCACGCCCCGCTCGACCGCGGCGGTCGAAGCCGTCGGACGGTCGGCGTTCGGCGTGGCCTCCGCCACCGTCACGGTCGCGCGGATGATCGGGATGGCCGTCGGCCTCGCGATCCTGACCGCCTACGGCTCGACGACGATCGATCGCCTCACCGCGGCCGTCTACGCCACGCCGGACTCGTACAAGGCCTTCATCCCCGAGGCGCTCCGCAACCGGCCGCTGCGCGACGGGCTCGTTATCGAGGCGCTCGAGACCTGGGCGGCCGGCGAGGCGTCGCGGATCATGGTCGGCATCTTCATCGTCGCTGCCGGAGTGACCGCGGTGGCCGCGGTCCCGGCGCTGAGCATGCGCCGGGCGCGTATCCTCGAGGCGGATGAGCAGACAGGCACCGCGGTCGCCCTCTGACGGCCCGTCCGGCCGCCGGCGGACGCCGCTCCCCGGGCACCACGAGGCCCACGCCGAGCACGCCGAGCTCACGGTCCCCGCCCAGCGCCGAACCGAACGCCCTGCGATGCCGGCCTACGGCGCCCCGACCGCCGAGATGGCCGCGCCGCACCCGCTCGACGGCCGCGAGGGCACGATCCGCGTCGCGGTCTGGGCGGACGGCAAGGTCTTCGACCTCGCGGGCGGGAAGGCTCTCGCCGCGCTCGGCGGGCCTCGAGACGACACGGCGGTCTGGGTCGATCTCACCGATCCGTCGCCGGCCCAGGTCGCAGAGGTTGCGAAGCTCCTCGGCCTCCATCCGCTGATCGTCGAGGACATCATCGAGGGCAACCAGCGCTCGAAGATCGAGACGACCGAGGACCGGATCCACATCGTCCTCTTCAGCCTCGAGTACACGAATCGTGTCGTCGCAAGCGAGCTCGACCTCGTCCTCGGCCCGGACTTCCTGCTCAGCGTGCACGACGAGGATTGGGAGCCGCGCGACATCAGCCACTTGCGGGGCGGCCTCGAGAGCGTCCTCAAGCACGGCCCGGACCACATCCTGTGGGCCCTCTGCGATGCGGTGGTCGATGGCTACTTCCCGTTCACCGATCGTGTCGGCGACGCGGTCGACAAGCTCCAGGACGAGGTCGTGGACGGCGCCAACCGCGCGGTGCTGGCGCGGCTCTTCGCGCTCAAGCAGGACCTGCACGCGGTCAGGCGCGCGGTCGCGCCCGTCCGCGAGATCCTGAACCAGCTGACGAATCGCGAGCAGCCGTTCGTCGACCCCGAGGAGATCATCTACTTCCGGGACGTCTACGACCACGTGATCCGGCTGACCGACGAACTCGACAATCACCGCGAGCTCGTCGCCTCGACGCTCGAGGTCTACCTGTCCACGGTCAACAACAACCTGTCCGCGATCATGAAGCGCCTGACCGGGGTCACCGTGGTCGTGGCCGGTGTCGGCGCGGTTGCCGGGATCTTCGGGATGAGCGAGGCGGGCGCCGCCTTCGCCGGGGGCGAGGCCGCCGGCTTCTGGCTGGTCACGGCGGCAACGATCATCCTCGCCGTCGGCGCCGCGTGGTTCCTGCGGCGGATCGACTGGATCTAGGCGGCCGCGCTCAGAGCCAGCCGCGCTTCCGGAAGATCAGCCACAGCGTGAAGCTCACGAGGATCATCAGCCCGAGGGCGAACGGGTACCCGAGCGCCCAGTGCAGCTCAGGAATCGCTTCGAAGTTCATCCCGTAGACGGTGCCGATGAGCGTCGGCGCGAAGAGGATCGCGGCCCAGGCCGAGATCCGCTTGATCTCCTCGTTCTGGTCGTAGCTCGCCTCGGTCAGGCGCTTGACCTCCTCGTTCTGGGCCTGCGTCACGAGCGTGTTGTTGACGGACATGATGTCGGTCAGCATCTGGCGGAAGCCGCCGACACGCTCCGCGACCGTCGTCGCATGGTCGGCGACGTCACGCAGGTGTCGCTGCAGCTCCTCGTCCGTGCCGTACTTCAGGGCGCCGGCCGCAAGCCCGTCGAGCATCCCGAGGAGCGGCCGCGTGGCGCGCTGGAATTCGATGACCTCCTGGCTCAGCTCGTAGATCCGACGCGAGACCTTGGGATCGCCACGAAAGACCTGGGTCTCGATCTCGTCGATGTCCTTCTGGAGGCCGGCGACGACCGGGGCGTAGCCGTCAACGACGCTGTCGAGGATTGCGTACAGGACGGCTTCGGGTCCTCGCGCCAGGAGGTCCGGGTCGTCCTCCATGCGGTGTCGGACGACCCCGAGATCGGGCGTTCGGCTGTGGCGGACGGTGATCACGAAGTTCTTGCCGAGGAAGACGTGGATCTCGCCGAACTCGACCTCCTCGACGTCATCGAGGTACGTCGCGGCGCGCAGGACGACGAACAACGTCTCGCCGTAGCGCTCGAGCTTGGGCCGCTGGTGGGCGACGATCGAGTCCTCGACCGCGACGTGGTGGAGCCCGAAGTCCTCGGCGACCGGCAGGAGCTGCGACTCGGCCGGCCGGAACAGGCCGATCCAGGCCATCGTCCCGGTCTGCTCGCGGAGATGCTCGGCCGTCTCGTGGACCGTGGGCGGCGTCTCGATCCGGTGGCCGGCGCGGTAGATCGCCGTGTCGACGACGCTCTGCTCGACGGGCGCCGCGACGTCCTCGGGCCGGGCCTCCATCGAGACCTCTGGCGCCGGCTCGGGCGGCCGATCCGGCTTGCCCCGCGAGCCCGGTCGAAGCGGCAGCTGGAAGCGCGATCGGCGGTCGGCCATGTCGGGCCGAGCGTAGCGCGCGGCCGTGCGTTCGAACGGGCTCTGGCGCGGGCTCAGCCGCGGGCTCAGCCGCGATGAGCCGGCTGGCTCAGCCGCACTTCCGGGGGTGGGGCGTTGGGTTCGCGGCTTCGTGGTCGGCAGGGCCCTCCGACAGCGGCAACGCGATGACCTGCGTCTTCGGACCGATGACGCCCGGCGGCTGGCGCGCGCCCTCCGAGGTCTGGAGCCACATCTGCTCGGTCTTCGCGTTTACGGCGTCGGTCAGGACCGTTTGGTGACGTCGAACCTCGGTCACCTCGTACAGGAAGAGCCGATCGTCCGACGTGTAGACCTCGACGATCATCCCGATCATCGACGCGCCGTTGTTGACCTTCGAGGCGTTCAGGATCGGCAGGAACATGCCCTTCTGGGCGTGGGCGTAGAGGTATGTCGCGCGGCCCTGGCCGGGCTGGCCGAGCTGCTCGATGTACATCGCGACGTCGCACGACGGATACGACGGGTCGGGCTGCTTCATAACCGGGAGATCGATCCCGAGCGCGCCAACAACGACGCGGGTCGCGGTTCGATGCTCGACGTCCGGGGTCGCGGTCGGCTCGCTTGAGACGGTCGGGCCGGGGGACTCCGTGATGAGCGTCGGGCTCGCCGAAGGCTCCGCCGAGACCGAGGCCGACGGGCTCGCACCCGGCTGCGCCTCGACCGGCATCGTGTACTGGAGCAGGCCGGCGGCAAGGAACGTGACCCCCAGCGCGGTGATGACCGCGGGGATGACGCGCGTGCGCAGGCGCTCGGCGAGGACGTTCACGGGCGGCAGCCTAGCAGCGGGCCTCCGCAACCGCCGCTGGGCGGTCGTACTGGTACCCTCCGCGCCGTGACTCCGCGTACCGCGACCGTGGCCGGCCTCGGCGCGGGCGCCGCTGTCGCTCTTCTCCTGCTCATCGGCTTTGCGGCGTTCGTGCCTGCGCCCGCCGGCGAGGAGCCATCCGCAAGCCCGAGCGACGGGGTGGTGGCGTCGCTAGGGGCATCCGCCGGGCCGTCGCTCGAGCCAAGCCCGACGCCCCGCTCGAGCCTGATCGTCGCCGGCTTCCACATCGGCCAGCCGGCGCCAGCGCTGAAGGTGCCGCAGCTCGGTGGCGGCGAGATCGACCTGGCGAGCCTCGCCGGCCAGGCGGTCTGGGCCAACTTCATGGCCACGTACGCGACGCCGAGCCGGGCCGAGTTCGCGCTGATGAACGACTTCGCCGCGCGCTACGCGGACACGGGCCTCGTCATCATCGCGATCGACGTCCGCGAGGACGAGGACACAGCGAGCGCGTTCGCGCTCGACACGAGCGCAGCCTTTCCGATCGGCCTCGACCTCGACGGCTCCGCCCAGGCGGCCTGGGAGGCGCCCGTGCTCCCGGTCCACTTCTGGATCGACGCCGCGGGCGTGATCAAGGCCGGCGCCCTCGGGCCGATCGGTGGCGACGCCATGGCCGCCAACCTGCAGACGATCCTGCCGGGCGTCGAGGTCACGCCGCCGGAGGCGTCACCCAGCCCGTCCTGAGCCCCGTCCGAGCTAGCCGATCGCCCGAGCCGCCTCGCCAACCACTTCGAACAGCGGCCCCGGGACGAGCCCGAGGATGATCGTCAGCACCGTCGCCGCCACGAGGCCGCCCCAGAGCAGCCGGCCATGCTTCAGCGGCTCGCCCTCGGTCTGCGGCTCGCGCATGAACATGTAGACCACGACCCGCAGGTAATAGAACGCCGCTGCGGCCGCGTTCAGCACCGCAAGCACCGCAAGCACGCCGAGCGCCGGGATGCCGTCCTGGGCACCCTGTACGGCCGCCAGGATGACGTAGGCCTTGCCGACGAAGCCCGCGGTCGGCGGGATCCCGGTCAGGGACAGCAGAAACAGCGTCATGAGGATGCCGAGGATCGGCTCTCGGCGTCCGAGGCCCGCAAACGTGTTGAGGCCGGAGGTCACGCCGGCGCGCTTCTGGAGGGCCGCGATGACCGCGAACGCGCCAAGGTTCATGAACGTGTACGCCGCGCCGTAGAAGAGTAGCCCCTCGAGGCCCTCCATCCGGCCTCCGGCATACGCGGCGAGCCCGACGAGCATGTAGCCGGTGTGGGCGATCGAGGAGTAGGCGAGCATCCGCTTGACGTTCGTCTGGGTCAGCGCGACGAGGTTGCCGAGGGTCATCGTCACGGCGGCGAGGACGATCACGACCCCGAGCCAGTCGGCCTTCAGCGGCCCGAGCGCCTCGACGAAGAGCCGCAGGATCAGCGCGAACGCGCCGATCTTCGGGCCGACCGAGAGGTAGCCGGTGACCGGCGTCGGCGAGCCCTGGTACGCATCAGGCGTCCAGTAGTGGAACGGGACCGCGGCGATCTTGAACGCGACGCCGGTCGTCATGAAGGCGAGGCCCAGTGCGAGCCCCGGCGAGAGCGCGAGCCCGCCGCCCAGCCCTCGCAGCGCCTCGGCGACGCCGTCCACGCGCGTCGTCCCCGTCAGGCCCCACGTGAACGCGAGGCCGAACAGGAAGATCGCCGAGCTGAACGAGCCGAGGAGGAAGTACTTGATCGCACCCTCGGTCGAGTAGCCGTCGCTCTTGTGGTAGCCGGCGAGGAGGTAGCCGGGCAGGACCATGAGCTCGAGGCCGATGAAGAGCAGCAGCAGGTCCGTCGCGGCCGAGATGAGCATCGCCCCCGTCATCGCGAACAGCAGGACCACCGTGAACTCACCGAGCGGCAGGCCGCGCGGCTCGAGATAGTCCGGCGCGTAGACGATCGTCAGCGCGACGATCGCGATGAAGAGGAGATCCAGGAACGTCGTCAGCGGATCGACGGTGTACCCGCCGTTGAACGCGTCCGCGACCGTCGCGCCCGTCGACAGCGTCAGGAGCGCGACGATCGCCAGGCCGCCCAGCGCGGTGACGAGCAGCGCGGTCTTCCGACCCGGCCGCGCGAGATCGACGATCAGCACGGCGATCGCGACGAGGACCGCGACCGCGAACGGCCCGATCGTGACGAGGTCGCCCCAGCTCACGCGGCGCCCTCCGCGGGCGCGTCGGCCGGAGCCTCGGACGTGCTCGGAGCCTGGGAAGCTCCAGGCTCCGCCTCTCCACCGCGCGACACCGTCAGAAGTCGCAGCAGGACGACTCCGGCCACAGCCGCGAGGCCGAGCCACGGCAGCCACGCCGGGATCGCAATCGGGTCACCTGAGGCGGCGTCACGGAGCGTCGATTCCACGGAGCCGCCGATGACGTCGAGGAGTAGGCCGGGCAGGATCCCGAACACGACGACGAGCGCCCCCAGCGGCGCGAACGTCAGGATCTCGGTCGGCGTGACATCGGTCAGGTGGTGGCCGAGGCCCTTCAGGAACGACGACGGCTCGCCGAGCGCGACCCTCTGGAACATCCAGAGCAGATACGCGGCGGCGAGGATCATGCAGATCGTGGCGATCCCGGCCGCCCACGGGTTCGCCGCGAACGTCCCGAGCAGCGCCAGGAACTCGCCGACGAACCCCGACAGGCCCGGCAGCCCGGCCGAGGCGAACACGAAGAAGCCGAAGATCGCGACGTAGACCGGCGTCAACGCCGCCAGCCCGCCCATCTTCGCGATCGTCCGGTCGTGCGTCCGCTCGTAGATCACGCCGACGGCGAGGAACAGGGCGCCGGTGATCAGGCCGTGGTTGATCATCTGGAGGATCGCGCC
>DASRJS010000050.1:0-2001 GCA_035649355.1 Candidatus Polarisedimenticolia bacterium | reverse complement strand
CGCCAGCGGAGCTTCGAGCAGCTCCGCGAACGCCCGTGCGCGTTTCGCGAACCCGAGGTCCGTGACGACGACGAGGTCCTCGAGGTGCTTGTGGATGAAGTAGCTCGAGATCAGGTGGACGGCGGTCAGCTCGTCAACGGGGATGTTGAAGAAGCCCTGGATCTGGCCCTGGTGGAGGTCCAGGGTCAGGACGCGATCCGCGCCCGCGACCTGGAGCATGTCGGCCACGAGCCGGGCCGTGATCGGGACGCGCGGCTGGTCTTTCTTGTCGGAGCGGCCGTACGCGTAGAACGGGATGACGGCGGTGATCCGGCCCGCGCTCGCCCGCTTGAACGCGTCGATCATGATCAGCAATTCCATGATCGACTGGTTCACCGGATGGCACGTCGGCTGGACGAGGAAGACGTCCTTCTCGCGGACGTTGTCGAGGATCTTGACGAAGATGTTCTCGTTCGCGAACTGGAAGACTTCGGCCCGCCCGGCGGTCACGCCGAGGTACTGGCAGATCTTCCGGGCGAGATCCGGGTTCGCGTTGCCGTGGTAGATCTCGATCTGGTCCGCGTACACGGCGATCTCCCGTCCGCCCCGGGCGCTCAGCGCCGCCTCATCCGCCGCCGTCCGGGGTGTCATTGTCGCCGGTCTCGCGGGCCTCTGCCAAGCCCGGCCGGAACGCCGCGATCCCGACGACCGCATCGCCCTCGTTCAGGCGCATGACGATGACCCCGCGGGCACCGGTCGAATAGCGGTTGATCGTGTTCGTTTCGGTCCGGACGACCTGGCCGCCGGAGGAGATCAGCAGCAGCTCCTCGTCGTTCTCGGTGACCTGCTGGACCGCTGCCACGACGCCGGTCTTGCGGCCCTCGAGCGCGATCAGCCGGACACCCTGGCCGCCGCGGTGCTTCCGGCGGAACTCGGACAGCGCCACGCGCTTGCCGTAGCCCGTCTCGGTGAGGACGAGCAGGTCAGCGTCGGGCTCGACGACGCTCATCGACACGACGGCGTCGCCCTCGCGCTTGAGGAGCCGGATGCCGATGACGCCGGCCGCGTCGCGGCCCATCGCCCGGACCTCGCCCTCTGCGAACCGCGCGAGCATGCCCTGCGCGGTTGCGATGATGACGTCGTCGGCGCCGGACGAGACGTCGACCCAGGCGAGCTCGTCCTTCTCGTCGAGCGTGATCGCCCGGATGCCGGTCGATCGAACCCGTTCGAACTGCTCGAGCGGCGTCTTCTTGACGATGCCCCTCCTCGTCGCCAGGACGAGGTACGTGCCCTCGTTGAAGTTCGGCAGGCAGAGCGTCGCCATCGGCCGCTCGCCGGCCTCGACCTGGACACCCGGCAGGTTGATGATCGGGACGCCCTTTGCCTGGCGGCTGGCGTCGGGGATCTCGTGGACCTTCGCGCTGAAGACGCGGCCACGGTTCGTGAAGAACAGCGCCCAGTCATGGGTGTTCGCGACGAGCAGCCGATCGACGGCGTCCTCCTCGCGCGTGACGTGGCCGATGATGCCCTTGCCGCCGCGGTGCTGGCGGCGGTAGGTGTCGACCGGCTGGCGCTTGATGTAGCCGCGCCCGCTGATCGTGATGACGACGTCCTCGTCGGCGATCAGGTCCTCGTCGGTGAGCTCGCGCGAGGAGTCCTCGGCGACCCGAGTCCGGCGCTCGCCCGCGTAGCGGCGCTTCAGCTCGAGCAGCTCGTCCTTGATGATCTGGAGGACGCGGGCCGGGCTCGCGAGGATGTCCTCGAGCTCGGCGATGAGCTGGATGACCTCGAGGTATTCGTCCTCGATCTTCTTGCGCTCGAGGGCGGCTAGGCGCGCGAGGCGCATGTCGAGAATCGCCTGGGCCTGGCGCTCGGTGAGCTTGAAGCGGGTCTCGAGGTTGGTCCTCGCCGTGTCGACGTCAGCGGATTCGCGGATGGTCTTGATGACCGCATCGAGGTGATCGAGGGCGACCTTCAGGCCTTCGAGGATGTGGGCCCGGTCGCGGGCCTTGCCGAGGTCAA
>DASRJS010000049.1:0-2582 GCA_035649355.1 Candidatus Polarisedimenticolia bacterium | reverse complement strand
CCTCAACGCCATCAGGGCCGAGGAGCCGGAGGCCGTCGAGGCCGCCGAGCCGGTCCCGGCGGCGCTCGACGACCTCGCGCTGGCCGCCTAGTTGCCACTCGGGCTAGCACCACCCGAAGACGCGGGGTGGCCTCATTCCGGTCTGGGGCCGTCGCTGCGAGCCTGCAGTCACGCACCCAAGACCCGAAGGACGTGATGCCATGACCCCCCTCGCCAAGTCTCAAAACCTCGCCGCCCGCATGGGCCGCTGGAGCGCGTCCCACCGCAAGACTGCGATCTTCGGGTGGCTGGCGTTCGTCGTCGTCGCCGTCGCGCTCGGTAGCGTTGTCGGCACCAAGTCCCTCGATCCCGCCGATGCCGAGGCCGGCGACTCCCGCCGCGCGCTGCAGATCGTCGACAACGGCGGCTTCGACGACACGGTCGACGAGTCCGTGTTCATCGAGCACGAGTCGCTACCCGCCTCGAGCCCCCAGTTCAAAGCAGTCGTCGACGATGTCGTCGCGGATCTTAACGCCGCGAGCGGCGTCTCCCGCGTGCGTTCGCCGCTCGACGACCCGAAGCTGGTCTCCCCTGACGGCCAGGCCGTGCTCGTGCAGTACGAGCTGGACGACACCGGCGTGGGCGCCGTCGACCGGATCGAGCCCATCCTCGCGGCCGCGGACGACCTCGAGGCCGCCAACCCCGGCTTCACCGTCGACGGGTTCGGCTCCGCGAGCGGTGAGAAGTCGGTCAACGACACGATCGAGTCCGACTTCCAGCGGGCCGAGTTCACGGCCGTGCCGCTGACGCTCGGCATCCTGCTGATCGTCTTCGGCGCCGCCGTCGCAGCCGGCATCCCCCTGCTGCTCGGCCTCTCGGCCGTCATCGCGACGCTGGGCCTGCTGGCGGTACCGAGCCAGCTCGTCCCGATGGACGAGGCCTCCGCCTCGATCATCCTGCTGATCGGGCTCGCGGTCGGCGTCGACTACTCGCTCTTCTATCTCAAGCGCGAACGTGAAGAGCGGGCGGCCGGCAGGGGCCCCGCGGCCGCACTCGAGGCTGCCGCAGCCACGTCCGGCCGGGCCGTCCTCATCTCCGGCCTGACCGTCATCATCGCGCTCGCCGGGCTCTTCTTCGGCGGAACGGCGATCTGGACCTCGATCGCGGTCGGCACCATCATGGTCGTCGCCATCGCGGTCGCGGGCTCGCTGACGGTCCTCCCGGCGCTCCTCTCCTGGCTGGGCGACCGCGTCGAGAAGGGCAAGATCCCCTTCGTCCACCGGCTCAGCCGGAAGGGCGGCGACTCCCGCGTGTGGGGCGCCATCCTCGACCGCGTCCTCCGGCGGCCGCTCGTCTCCGCCGTGGCCTCGGCCGGCGTGCTCGTAGTCCTCGCGCTTCCGGCGTTCGGGATGCACACCGCCTTCCCGGGCATCTCCAGCCTCCCGCGCGAGATCCCGATCATGAAGACCTACGACCGGATCCAGGCGTCCTTCCCGGGCGGTCCGCTGCCCGCAGTGGTCGCCGTGGAGGCCGACAACGTCGCCTCGCCCGAGTTCGAGGCCGCCTTCGCCGACTTCCGCCGCCAGGCCCTCGCCACGGGCCAGATGGAGGATCCGATCGAGGTGCAGGTGAACGACGCCGCGACGGTCGCGGTCATCTCCGTCCCGCTGGCCGGCACCGGCACCGACGACGCCTCCACCGAGGCCCTGCTGACGCTCCGCGAGGACGTCATCCCGGCCACGCTCGGCAGCGTCGACGGAGCCGAGGTCGCCGTGGCCGGCGAGACCGCCTCGTCCTACGACTTCAGCCAGCTCACGAAGGACAGGGCGCCGTACGTGTTCGCGTTCGTCCTGCTCCTGGCCTTCGGGCTCCTGCTGGTCGCCTTCCGCTCGCTCGTGATCGCGGCGAAGGCGGTCGTGCTGAACGTGCTCTCGGTGGCGGCGGCCTACGGGCTCCTCGTCATCGTCTTCCAGTGGGGCTGGGGCGAGTCGCTCCTCGGCTTCGAGTCGACCGGCGCCATCACGGCCTGGCTCCCGCTGTTCATGTTCGTGATCCTGTTCGGCCTCTCGATGGACTACCACGTGTTCATCCTCAGCCGGATCCGCGAGGCGTTCGACCGCGGGCTCGACACCGAGGCGGCCGTGACCCACGGGATCAAGTCGACCGCCGGCGTCGTTACCGCCGCGGCGATCGTGATGGTGGCGGTGTTCTCGATCTTCGCCACGCTCTCCACGATCGACATGAAGCAGGCAGGAGTCGGCCTGGCCGCGGCGATCCTGATCGACGCGACCATCGTCAGGGCAGTGCTGCTGCCGTCGGCCATGAAGCTGCTCGGCGACTGGAACTGGTACCTGCCGCGCTGGCTCGAGTGGCTGCCGGAGGTCTCCCACGAGACCGAGCGCTCCCCGCAGGGCGTTCCGGCACCGGCTGCCAGCGGCCGGTAGGGCTCTCAGACGACAACAGGCCCGCGTTCCGAATCGGGACGCGGGCCTTCCTGCGTCCGATGGGTGCGGTTACTCTTAGGAGGCGGTACGCGAGGCGGAGCCCGTTGCGGCGGGGCTCCGCCTCGGCGTCCGTGGGCTACGAGCCGGGGGAGAGATCCG
>DASRJS010000048.1:0-29928 GCA_035649355.1 Candidatus Polarisedimenticolia bacterium | reverse complement strand
CCACCGCTGAACTGGTTGACCGCAACCCGAATGAGCTTCGCGCGGACGGCGAGACGCTCCTCACCGATGACCTCCGCGATGGTCATCGCTTCGTCAAGCACGCTTCCTGCGTCGTCGAACGAACCGGCCTGCATCCGTGCCTCGCCCAGATCGACCATAAGGTCGACTCGCTCCGGGGTGTCACGTGGGAGGAGGTCCACCGAGCGACGCAGGAGGTTTGTTGCGGCGGGGATATCGGCTCGTGCCAAGGCGCGGCGGCCGGCCGAGGCGAGCTTTTCAGAGGCGCGCACACCGATCGCCTGACCCTCCGCGTCGATCGGGCCGAGCTCGCCGCGGTAGCGGTAGGCCTGCTCGAGGTGGTAGCCGAGAATCTCCTCGAACTCCGTCTCGCGGCCGCGCTCGCGGTTGATGCGCTCGGCCCAGGTCACGAAGCGCTCGTGGAGGGCAGCACGTTCGCGCTTCAGGAGGCTGCCGTACGCGGTGTCGCGGATGAGCTGGTGGCCGAAGCGGAAGGCCGGCTCACCCTCGGCCTCCTCCGGCCGGACGAACTGCTTGCGGCTGAGCGTGCCGAGCTGGGCCGGGACCACGGTCCGGAGCGGCTCGCTCACGAGCTCCTCGACCGCGGCCTGGGCAAAGAACAGGCCGACCACCGCCGCGGGCTCGACAACATCTCGCTCGGTGGGCTGCAGGTTGTCGAGGCGGGCCGCGAGCAGGGCGTGGATCGTCGGTGGAACGATGACCGACTCGGCGCCACCGGCCGCGATCCAGCGCTCGCCTTCGCGGCGCAGGATGCCCTGGTCCACGAGCATCGAGACCATCTGCTCGACGAAGAGCGGATTTCCCTCGGCTGCGCCGACGACGCGGGCCCGGATCGAGGGATCCAGGCCGGCTTCGCCAAGCAGGCGTTCGATCATGTCCCCGGCGGCACCCTCGGACAGGGGCTGAAGGATGACCTGCTGCTCGGTATGCGCCTCGGACCACTCGGCGTGCTTGTCGAGAAGCTCATGACGAGCGGAGCAGAGCAGGAGGATCGGGGCATCAGCGACGGCCTCGAGGAGGTGATCGAGGAGATCGAGGAACGTCGTCTCCGCTGAGTGGATGTCGTCGACGATCGCCACGAGCGGCCCGCCGGTCGCCAGGCCCTCGAGAAGCCGACGGATTCCCCAGAACAGCTCCGCGACCGGGAACGAGGTGTCCGACAGGCTGAGCGAGGCCGCCACGCGATCGACGATCCGGTCGACCTCTTCACGGTCCGGGTTCGCCCGTCCGACGAGCTCGGCGACCTTCGCTCGGGCCGCGTCGGGCGAGTCTTCGGCGTTGACGTCGGCCGCCTCGCGGACGATCTCGGCGATCGGCCAGAACGTGATGCCGTCGCCGTATGGGAGGCAGCGACCACGGACAACGCGGCCGCCCTCCGACGCCCTGATCGCGAACTCTTTGATCAGGCGTGACTTGCCGACGCCCGCGTCGCCGATCACGGCGACGAGCGAGGCCCGGTGGCCGGTCCGTGCGTCGTCGAGCGCGGTCGCGAGACGAGCCATCTCGGCCTCCCGGCCGACGAACGGCGAAAGCGCCGTGGTGCGCTCCACCGGTCGTGCCCTGACGCCGACGAGCCGATACGCCGGAACCGGCTCGGCCTTGCCCTTCAGCGACAGCGGCGGGATCTCCTCGATGTCGATGTGGTCGCGGGCAAGGCGATACGTCAGCTCGCCCACAATGATCTGGCCGTGCCCGGCGGCCTGCTCCAGGCGGGCCGCCGTGTTCACGGCATCGCCGGTGACGAGGCGCTGGCCGAGGCTCGCGTCGCCGGCAATGACCTCGCCGGTGTTGACGCCGATGTGGTTGCCGATCTCGAGCCCGAACCGGCCTCGAAGGTCGGCGTTGAGCGCGGGCAGCGCGGCCTGCATGTCCGCGGCGGCGCGGACCGCGCGAACGGCATCGTCCTCGTGGCGCACCGGCAGCCCGAACACGGCCATGACCGCGTCACCGATGAACGTCTCGATCGTTGCGCCGTGGCGTTCGAGTGCGATCCGCATCGCTTCGAAGTAGGCGGCCATCGCATCGCGCAGCGCTTCCGGCGTCGGCGGGCCGTCGCCGAGGTGCTCGGGCTTCGGGTCGGCGAAGACAATCGTCACGGTCTTGCGGCTCTCGCGCGCCTTCGCTGCGAGGACGAGCGGGCTGCCGCAGTAGCCGCACAGCTTGAAGCCGGGACGGTTGACCTCGCCGCAGCGCGGACAGGCGCCTTCCACGCTGGACGCATCGGGGCCCGCGCCGTCGGACTCGGTCACGGGCCGCTCCGCGACCGACACGAGGCGATGCCCTCGATAGCTGCCGTTCCCGTCCTTCGGGCTGACCGGACCGATCGGCTGGAACCGGCCGCGCCGACCGACCAGCCCGACCGTGGACTCGTGGACAAGGACCTCCTGCGGCGGCGCGTTCTGTTCCATCGTCGTCGCGATCTTCAGCGTCTCGCCGGTGAGGACATGCTCGCCGCCCTTGGGCTGGCCGACGACCACCTCGCCGCTCGCCACACCCGTGCGATTGACGAGACGGACGCCCCATTTCTCGTCGAGCTGCTCGTTGAGGCTGGCGAGGACGCGCTGGCTCTCGGCCGCGGCCTCGATGCCGCGCAGGGCGTCGTCATCGCTTGCGGTCGGAAGCCCGAACACCGCGACAATCGCGTCGCCGATGATCTTCTCGATCGTGCCGCCGTGGGACTCGAAGACGAGCCGCATCTCGTCGAAATAGCGCCCGAGGATCTCGCGGAGCGACTCGGGATCGAGCTTCTCGCCGAGTGCGGTCGAACCCTTGAGATCCGACGTCACGACTGTGACGAAGCGCCGCGGCGCCGGGGCCGCGGAGGGCGCGCCCAGCGCCGTCCCGCAGGCACCACAGAACCGGTAGTCCGCCGGGTTGTCGGTCCCGCAGCTGGGGCAGCTCGTCGGCCGTTCGGCTGGCGCGCTCACGCACGGCAGTGTAGTGGGGTCGGCTGGGATCACGGCCCCTCCGCTACGCTTCCGCGCGATGAGCCCCGACGGCGAGGTCCAGACGCTCCAGCGCGATGCGCTGCATGCGTGCAGCCTCTTCGCGAAGATGTCCGAGGCGATGCTCGACGAGCTCGCCGCGTCGATGCGCCCGCGCCGCTACCGGTCGGGCGAGACGATCTTCCACATGGACGATCCCGGCGACTCGCTCCACGTCGTCATCGGCGGTGCCGTCAAGATCACGCTGCCATCAGCCGAAGGCGAGGACCCGGCGATCCTCGTCACCCTAGGGGCGGGCGACTTCTTTGGCGGCCTCGCGCTCCTCGACGGCGCCCCGCGCTCGGCGACGGCGGTCGCGATGGGCCCGACGCAGACGCTCGTCCTGCGCCGTGAGCGCTTCCTCGAGCTCGTCGACGCGGACGCGGACCTCCGGCTCGCGCTCCTCGCCGCGTTGGCGGCCGAGATCCGCTCGGCAACGGACCACGTCCACGACCTCCAGTTCCTCGACCTTCCGGCGCGCCTCGCACGGCGGCTGCTGCGCCACGCCCAGGGTCTGCGGCCGGAAGGCGACGGCTCAACGCGCATGCCCTGGCCGTACACCCAGTCCGAATTGGCCGGCATGATCGGCGGCTCCCGCCAGTCCGTGAACAGGCTCCTCGGAGACTTCGCGGCCCGCGGACTGATCCGCCAGGAGCGCGACGCGATCGTGCTCCTCGACCGTCGCCGCCTGGAGACCGTCGCCGAGCGCTGAAGGCGTTCGGCACCGTGCGCTGGGCAGAGCGGCCTAGGAGTCCGAACCGGTCTCCGTGGGACCCCCGGCGACAACCTGGGAGCGCGGGCGGCGCAGGTCGCGGAGGTCGCGCTGGTCGAGGCCGGCGAGGCGGACGAGGTCGGCGTTCGCGGTCCGTGTGAGCCGCTCCGTCAGCTTCGAGTTGATGACCCGCTCCATCTCCGGGACGTCGCGCAGCGCGCGGAGCGTCGCCGCGGGCACCTCGAGCAGCTCCGTCGGCTCGTCGGCCAGGACGTTCGCGGTTCGCGGGCTGCCCGTGATCGCGGCGATCTCGCCGAAGAAGTCGCCGGGCCCCATCGACGACAACGAGTTGTACTCGCCGCTCTCCGACGGGATGCCCGCGACGGCCTTGCCGCCGAGGACGAAGAAGGCGGAATCGCTCGCGTCGCCGACCTTGACGATCGCGGTGCCGGGCGCGGCGCGGCGGACGGACGCGCCATCGAGGAACTGGACGCGCTTCGGGATCGCGAGCGCGCCGAGCTCGGGCAGGACGCCGATCAGTCGGTCGAGGTCCATCATCGTGGCCGCGCGGCCGGCTGCCAGCGACTCGGCCGTCGGGGCCGTCCGCAGCAGCTGCAGGGCGCGCCGCCATTCGGCCGCCGGTTGGCCGATGCCGGGCAGGACCTGGTGCAGCACGCCCGCCCCAACGAGGATGAGCGAGCAGGCGACGATCAGGATCCGAACGTCGATGAAGTCCGCGAGGCCGGCGCCGGCCATGCCGATCAGGAACACGACGTCGCGCGACACGAAGAACGCCGAGAACACGCGGCCACGCATCTCGCGCGGCGTGTTCCGCTGGAGGAGCGTTCGGCGGGCGATCGAAGACGGCGAGTTCAGGAAGCCGGTGATCGTGACCAGGAGGATCGCCACCTGGATGTTCGGCGCGAGGCCGTACAGGACGCCGAAGACGCCCATGAGCAGGATCGACGAGACGAGCCACTGGCCGTCAGGGATCCGGTCGTAGAGCTTGGCCATGAGCAGCGCGCTGGCGACGAAGCCGACGGACGTCAGGCCTTCCTGGATGCCGTACTCGAACTCGGTCGCGTCCAGGGCCCGGATCGCCATCGGCAGGAGGAGGGTGTTCCAGAGCCCGAACGACAGGAACACCGGCAGGCCGGCGAGGAAGAGTGAGCGGAGGACGGGGATGCGCCACAGCGTCTGCGCCCCCTCCTTGAGGTTCGCGATGACGACGCCGACGGTCGTCGCGTCCGCGCTTGCGTTCGCCTTGATCTTCACGAGGAGGATGAGGACGAACGACACGCCGAAGGTCAAGGCGTCGATGTAGAAGGGGACGTCGATGTTGATGCCGGCGAGGAGGCCGGCCGCGGCGAAGCCGACCGCCGTTGAGCCGAACGAGCTGATCGACAGGAAGGAGTTCGCGCCGGCCAGCTCCTCCTCCGACGCGATCTCGGGCAGGACGCTCTCCCACGCTGGATCGAAGAACTGCCGGACGGTCGCGGCCAGGAACACGATGACGTACAGCGCCGGGAGGCCCCAGTTGTGGACGCTGAACGGGATCGACAGGACGAGGAGACCGCGCAGCAGGTCCGACGCGAGGAGGATCCGCTTCCGGTTGAAGCGATCGACGAACACGCCCGCGAAGAGGCCCACGAGGAGTGTCGGCAGGGCCGTGACCATGAGCACGAGCCCGACGTTCAGGGCCGACTGGGTGACCTGGTAGACGAGGATGCCGGCCGCAAGGTCGGTCAGCGACGACCCGATCGTCGAGACGAGCTGCGCGCTCCACATCAACCGGAAGTCGCGCTTCCGGAAGATCGCGAACATGCTCGGGGCGGCGACCGCCTGGGCCATCGAGTCCCTCCTGGCTGGCGGCGCCCCGGCGCCCCACCTCAGCGGCGGTCAGTGTACGACCCGGGCCATTGCCGAGCGGGCCGTTTCACGCAGCGCCTCGTGCCGGTCAGCCGTCCTCGAATCGAGCGGGAATCGTGATGCCCTCGAGCTCGAGAAGGCGACGCTTGATCGAGAGCAGCTCGTCGCGGCTGCCCCACCAGTCGCCACCGTAGCCGCCGATCGACCCGTCGCCGGCGATGACGCGATGACACGGGATCGCGAGCCCGATCGGGTTCCGCCCCACCGCCCCGCCGACCGCGCGCGCCGCGCCCCGCCGCCCGATCGCGAGCGCGACGCGGCCATAGCTCGTGACGCGCCCGAATGGCACGCGGCGGACGGCCTCGAACACGTCGCGATCCCACGACTTCGGCCGGCCGAGATCGAGCGGCAGCCCGACGAGTGCTGCCGGGCGTCCGTCGAGGAAGGCCTCGACGGCGGCGATCGCCCGGTCAAGCGCGCGACCTTCCGGTCCGTCGCTGGGGCCGCGCACGACCGGCCGCCCGAGGCGGCTCTCGAGCCGGTCGTCGAATGCTTCGCGCGGCGCGAGGACCTCGAGCGCCACGAGGCCGTGCTCCGTGGCCGCGAGCTCCAGCGGGCCCCAGGGTGCCGCGACCGTCGCGGCTCGAATCACGTCGCTCATCGGGCCACGCTAGACGATCACGCGTTCGAGGTGAGATACTCCGGGGGAGTATGACGACTGCAACGCCCGCGCCTGAGCTTTCTGGTCCGTCGATGGAGCTGACGCTGCCGATCGAGGGCATGAGCTGCGCGTCCTGCGTCAATCGCATCGAGCGCTTCCTGAAGAAGACGCCGGGCGTCACCGAGGCGGCCGTCAACCTTGCCACCGAACAGGCGACGATCCGCTATCTGCCGGACCTCGCCGGCCGCACCGAGCTCGTCGGGGCGATCGAGGCGGCCGGCTACGAGGTCCGCCCGGAGGCGCCCGCGGCTGCCGCCGATGCCGCGGCGGTGCGAGCGGCACTCCTGGAGGCCAGCGACCCCGACAGTGCGGATCGCGCCCGTACCGCACGCGATCTGCTCACGAAGGCCGTCGTCTCGGTCGCCGTGGCGCTCGGGATCATGGCCGTGATGTTCTGGCCTCAGACCGTCGTCCGCGTGGAACAGATCAACCTCATCGTGCTGCTTCCGGCGACGGTTATCCAGGCCTGGGCGGGCGCCAGGTTCTACCGGGCAGCGTGGCGCGCGGCCCGCCACGGCGCGACGACGATGGACACGCTCGTCGCGATCGGCACGACGGCGGCGTGGGGCTATTCCGCGCTCATCACGCTCGTCCCGGGCATCGCGCGTTCGGCCGGCTTGGAGCCACAGACCTACTTCGACTCGTCGGCGATCATCCTCGGCCTCGTGCTCCTGGGCCGCTGGCTCGAGGCCCGGGCGAAGGGCCAGACAACCGGTGCGATCAGGCGCCTCATCGGGCTACAGCCGAAGACGGCTCGACGCCTCGTCGGGGATCGCGACGAGGACGTCCCGATCGACGCGATCCAGCCGGGCGACCTCCTGCGCGTCCGGCCCGGCGAGAAGGTCCCGATCGACGGCCGAGTCGTCGAGGGCACGTCGGCGATCGACCGCTCGATGCTGACCGGGGAGCCCGTGCCGGTGACGGTCGGCCCGGGCGACGAGGTGATCGGGGCGACGCTCAACACGACCGGCTCGTTCGTGATGCGGGCCACACACGTCGGGCTCGATACCGCCCTGGCACGGATCGTCGAGCTCGTCCAGCGTGCCCAGGGTTCGAAGGCCCCGATCCAGCGCGTCGTGGACCGCGTTTCGGAAGTCTTCGTTCCGTTCGTCATCGTCGTCGCCGCCGCGACGTTCGGCGTGTGGCTCGCGATCGGCCCGGAGCCGCGGCTGCCGTACGCGCTGACCGCGTTCGTCACCGTCGTCGTCATCGCCTGTCCCTGCGCGATGGGCCTCGCGACCCCGACCGCGATCATCGTCGGCACCGGCCGCGGCGCGGAGGCCGGCGTCCTGATCCGCGACGGTGCCGCGCTCGAGTCTGCCGGTCGCGTGACGGACGTCATCTTCGACAAGACGGGAACCCTGACGCTCGGCAAGCCGCGGGTCACAGCGATCGAGCGTTCCGGCTCGTGGCCCGAGGCGACAATTCTCGATCTTGCCGCATCGCTTGAAGCCGGCAGCGAGCACCCGCTTGGCGCAGCGATCGTGGCACGGGCCCGCGAGGACGAGCTCGGCTTCGGGCGCGCGACGAGGTTCGAGGCCCACGCCGGTCGCGGCGTCGTCGGGCAGGTGACAACCGACGACGGCGACCACGACGTCCTCGTTGGCAGCCGCGAGCTGCTGCACGAGCAGGGTGTCAATCTCGGGGCCGTTGCGCCCGACCCGGACATCGCTGCCACGCTCATCCACGTGGCGATCGACGGACAGGCCGCCGGCCGCCTGACGATCGCGGATCCCGTGAAGCCCGAATCCGCCAACGCCGTGCGCGAGCTCGGAGGGCGCGGGATCCGTGCCTGGCTGGTGACCGGGGACGCCCGACCGGCGGCGCTGGCCGTCGCCGAGGCCGTCGGGATCCCGCCCGAGCGGGTGCTCGCGGGGGTGCTCCCGGGCGACAAGGCCTCGGCCGTCAGCCGCCTGCAGGCGGAGGGTCGGGTGGTTGCGATGGTCGGCGACGGCATCAACGATGCGCCGGCCCTGGCCCAGGCGGACCTCGGGATCGCGATCGGGACAGGCACCGACGTGGCGATCGAGGCGTCCGACGTCACCCTCGTCGGCGGCGATCCGCGCGGCGTTGGCAGGGCGATCCAGCTGTCGCGGGCGACGATGCGGACGATCCGCCAGAACCTCGCCTGGGCGTTCGGGTACAACGTCGCGCTCATCCCCGTCGCGATGGGCGTGCTGTTTCCGACCTTTGGGCTGCTGCTGAATCCGGCCCTCGCGGCGGGCGCGATGGCGCTGTCCTCCGTGTCGGTCGTCGCGAACTCCCTGCGCCTTCGCTCCGCCGGGCGCTAGCTCGACGGCGGGCCGGCCGCGGCGCGGCCTCGCATACACTCGGGTCGTGGAGGTCCCCCCGACCCTCGAGGCGCCCCTGGAGGTGCCGGCCACCCGACCGTTGCTGGAGCGAACATTCGCGGCGCTCGGGGAGCGGGACTTCCGGATCTTCTGGATCGGCCAGCTCATCTCGGTCACCGGCACGTGGATGCAGTCCGTCGCCCAGGGCTGGCTCGTCCTCCAGCTGACCGGCTCGCCGTTCCTGCTCGGGGTCGCCGTGGCCGCACGGTCGCTGCCGGTGCTCGTCCTCGGGATCCCGGCCGGGGTCGCCGCCGACCGCTTCGACCGGCGCCGCCTGATCATCGCCACGAGCCTGGTCAGCATCGTTGTGGCGGCGCTGCTCGCCGTCCTGACCCTGACCGAGAGGATCAATTTCGGCACGATCATCGTGCTCGCGGTGATTGCCGGTGCCGCGAACGCCGTCGAGATGCCCGCCCGCCAGAGCCTCGTCGTCGAGCTCGCCGGGCGCGAGCGGCTCGCCAACGCGATCGCGCTGAACTCACTGCTGTTCAACGGAGCTCGCGTGATCGGTCCCGCGATCGCCGGGTTGATCGTCGCGTTCTACGGGCCTGGCTGGGCGTTCGCGGTCAACGCCGCCAGCTTCGTGCCGGTGATTGCGGGCCTGCTGCTCATCGGTCCGGGGCTTGCTGAACGGGTGCGCGTCGCGGCCAGAGGGGCGGTCGGCGAGCTCGTCGCCTACCTGCGGCTCGAGACCCGCATCAGCGGGCTGCTGCTCCTCCTCGCGCTCCAGACGACGTTTGCGTCGGGCCACCTGGTCATCGGCCCGGCCGTCGCTCGCCAGCTCGGCGTCGGCGCCGAGGGCCTCGGCTTCCTGCTCGCGGCGACCGGGCTCGGCGCGGTCGTCGCGGGGCTCCGGCTGGCGGCCTTCCCTGACAAGGGGTTGCGCTGGCGCGTCCTCGTAGGGTCGGGGCTGGTGCTCGCCGCGGCCCTCGGGGGCGTCGGCCTCTCGCCGGGCTTCGGCGTGACGCTCGTCCTGTTTGCCGCGGCCGGGTTCGGGATGGTGACGTTCAACGCGTCCGCGAACACGCTGATCCAGAGCCTGGTCGCCGAGCGACTCAGAGGCCGGGTGATGAGCCTCTACACGATCGTCCAGCTGGGGCTCATCCCGGCCGGCAGCCTGCTCATGGGCGCGCTGGCAGACATGGTGGGCGCCGCCGAAGCGCTGACAATTGGCGGCGCCCTGTGGGGACTGACGGTCGTCGTGGCGTTCGGATCGAGCCGCCGCCTCCGACGCCTCTGACCCAGGCGCCTCGGTTGGGCTTTACGCGGTCGCTAGACTGCGGCGGGACGCGGGGCCAGAGGGGAGACAACGGCCTGGATGGATCGGCCACTCGACGTACGGCTGTCGCCTGCGGCGGCGGAATCGGCAGCCGGGCTCGAAACCGTCATCGCGTTGCGTACGGGTCGCTACCGAACTTGGACGATCCTTCGCCGTGATCCGTGGTTCTGGCTCGGCGCCGGGATCGTCGCGGCCCTGGTCGCGGCCGCTGTCCTCGCGCCGGTGCTCGCGCCCCATGATCCGATCCACCAGTACCGCGTCGATGGTCGAACGCCGCAGGGCAACCCGCTCGGCTCGACAGCGCGCTTTCCGCTGGGCACCGACTTGCAGGCACGTGACTACCTGAGCCGGCTGCTGTTCGGCGCTCGCACGTCGCTCACGATCGCGCTCATCGCGAACCTCGCATCGACGACCATCGGACTCGCCATCGGCTCGGTCGCGGCGTTCGCGGGCAGCGTGCGCGTGCGGATCCCGGGGACACGTCGACGCATCACGGTCCCCGTTGAGTCGCTCCTGATGCGCTTTACCGACCTCGCCCTGTCGTTCCCGGTCCTGCTGCTCGCGATCGCTCTCACGGCCGTGGTCGGCGCCAGCATCGAGCTCGTCATCGTGATCATCGCGTCGGTGCTGTGGGCGACCACGGCGCGAATCGTCTATGGCCGCGGCCTCGTCCTGCGCGACGCCCCGTTCGTGGAGGCGGCGCGCGCCGTCGGTGTTCGCCGGGGCCGGATCCTGGTCCGGCACATCCTGCCCCACATCCTGCCGCTCGCCGTCGTGTACGGCGCGCTCGGCGTCGCGGCCAGTGTGCTGTTCGAGACGACGCTGTCGTTCCTTGGCTCCGGCGTTCAGTCACCGGACTTCACGTGGGGGACGATGCTGGCCGACCACATCAGCTACTACCGCTCGGATCCGCGGCTCGTTGTGCTGCCCGGACTTGCGGTGACCTTCACGGTTCTCGGGTTCACGCTCCTCGGAGATTCACTGCGGGACGCGCTCGATCCACGCGCCCGCCCAGGCCGGCTCGGCTGAACCGGCCGTCGCGGCACAGCTGATGAGGTGATCGATGTCCGACTAGGGTGATCGCCCGACGCTCGCGTCGGGGCCACCCGCGCAATCCTTGTACGAACCGCGCCTGCCGACCGTCAGGGCTCGCAACTGGGAGGCTCACAATGGATCGCGTCTCGCATCGCTCGAGATCTGTGCTCGCGCTTGTCGCTGTCGTCGTCCTCATCGGAGCGGCATGCTCGCCCGGGGCGTCGTCGAGTCCATCGGAGGAGCCGTCGGCGTCGTCGGGAGGGCCGTCGAGCGAGCCGTCCCAGGGAACCGCCGGCGGCGGCGAGCTCTCGATCGCCGTCGAGGGCGACGTGCAGTCGTTCGACCCGGCGATCTGCTACGACACGAACTGCGCGCCGACGATCCGGATGCTGTACGACCAGCTCGTCGAGTACGCGCCGAACTCCACGGAGCTCATCCCCGGCCTGGCCGAGGAGATGCCCACGGTGTCTGACGATGGGTTGACGTACACGTTCAAGCTCCGTGAAGGCGTGATGTTCATCAAGGGTGACGGCACGCCGCTGCGCGAGATGGTCGCCGACGACGTCGTCCACTCGCTGATCCGGGTCCTCGATCCGTCGCTCACCCCGACGCCATCGCCGGTCGGCGCGGCATTCTTCTCTCAGATCGAAGGGTCCGGTCCCGTCCTCGACGGCACGTCAAAGGAGGCATCCGGCCTCAAGGCCGTCGACGCCCATACGGTCGAGATCAAGATCACGGCCGCAAATCGGGCCTTCCTGAACGTCCTCGCGATGGGCTTCGGCTCGATCGTCCCGGCCGAGCTCGCGGGCGCCGATACGACCGCGTTCTCGGAGGATCCCGTCGGAACCGGCGCGTTCTTCCGGTCGGAATACACGAAGGGTGAGAAGGCCGTCTTCAGCCGCAACGAGAGCTACTGGCGCGAGGGGTATCCGAAGCTCGACAAGGTCGAGTATCGGCTCGTCGTCGACGCCAACACCCAGCTCCAGCAGGTCCAGGCCGACCAGCTTGACGTCATGGGCAATGACATCCCAGTGGGCGAATTCACGGCGGTCACGACGGATCCGGCGTATGCCGACCAGATCATCCGCGTGCCGCTCGTCGCGACGCAGTTCCTGATCATGGACACGAGCGGACCGACGGTGCCGCTCACGAACCTCAAGGTCCGGCAAGCGATCGCGCATGCGATCGACAAGGACAACATCCTCGTCGTCAACAACAACCGCGGCGTGAAGGCCGGTTGCGTCTTCCCGCCACAATTCCCGACGTATCGCAACTCGTGCGACCCATATCCGTACGACGTCGAGGCCGCGAAGGCGCTGATGCAGGAGTCCGGCTTCGGCTCGGGCTTCAGCACGAAGCTCTACACGGACACGCAGGACCTCTCGAAGGCAATCTCGGAATCGATGATTGCCGACCTCGCTGAGATCGGGATCACCGCCGAGCTAGTCCAGCAGGACTTCGACGTCCTGATCGGAACGATCACGACGCCACACACGGCGCCCCTCGTGTTCATCGGCTGGTTCCAGGACTTTCCTGACTCCTCCGATTTCTACGACCCGATGTTCTCGTGCTCGGCGAACGTCCCCGGCGGCGCCAGCTTCGGCTGGTACTGCAACGAGGAGAACGACGCGCTCGCGGCGAAGGCCAGAAGCGAGCCGAACGAGGCGACGCGCAATCAGCTCTATCAGCAGGTCGAGGACGCGCTCATGGCCGACATCCCGTCGGTACCGCTCTACAACCCCGACGTCGTCGTGCTGGTCACGAAGCGGACGATCGGCAACCCGTTCCATCCCGGCTACTACATCGACCTGAATGAGATGGACGTCACCGAGTGACGTCCACGGCGCGCCACGCGGTGCGTGCCACATCCGAGCCGGCCCCGATCCAGCTGGATCGGGGCCGGCGCTCGCAGCCCTCCTGATCCGGGGCGGCGACCGTGGCCGCGTTCATCGTCAGACGGCTCGCGTGGGGCGGGCTCGTCCTGCTCGCGGTTGGTGTCATCACGTTTCTGCTGACCTTCGTCGCGCCGGGCGATCCGGCGCGGGCGATCGCGGGCATGAACGCCAATGCCGAGTCGGTCGAGCGGATCAGGCATGCGCTCGGGCTTGACCGGCCGTTGCTCGATCAGATGGCGGCCTACTTCGGGCGAATCCTGCGCGGTGACTTCGGCCACTCCTACAAGAAGGACGCCGACGTCCTGCCGTACATCATCCAGCGCTTCCCGGCGACCGCCCAACTGGCGCTCGCCGGTCTCGGCGTGTCGCTCGCGATCGGCATTCCAATCGGTGTCCGCGCGGCACAGCGGCCAGGTGGTCGATCGGATCGCCTCGGCGGGCTCGTGACGGCGATCCTCATCGCCGCGCCGTCGTTCTGGGTCGGGTATGTGGTCCTCTACGGGCTCGCGTTCCTGCCCACGGTGAAGCTCGACCTGGCCGTGTTCCCGATCGGCGGCTACAAGCCGTTCGACGTCCGCTACCTGGCCCTGCCGGCGATCACGCTCGGGCTGGGTGGGGCCGCGTACTACGCCCGGATCACGCGCACGGCGATGCTCGACGAGCTCGCGCTCGACTACGTCCGGACGGCCCGCGCCAAGGGCGCCGGCGAGGGCCGCGTCGCGTGGCGCCATGCCCTTCGCAACGCGATGCCGCCGATCCTGTCGCAGATCGGCCTCGATCTCGGGTTCTTCCTCGGTGGCGTCGTGGTCATCGAAGGTGTGTTCAGCTGGCCCGGGATCGGCAAGCTCGCGATCGACGCGATCACCGCGGAGGACGTGCCGATGCTCATGGGCACGGTGCTGTTCGCGACGCTCTGCATCGTCGTCGCGAACCTCGTGGTCGACCTGCTCATCGCGGTCGTCGACCCGCGCGTCCGCCTGCTGTCGAGCTAGGGCGCGTTCAGGCCTCGTAGCGCCGGAACACGGCCACCGCGTTCTGGCCCCCGAACCCAAAGCCATTGACGATCGCCGTGTCGACCTTGACCTGGCGCTTCACGTTCGGGACGTAGTCGAGGTCGCACTCAGGATCGGGCGTCTCGTAGTTGATCGTCGGCGGGATCCAGCCGTCCTGGATCGCGCCGATCGCGGCGGCCGCAGCGACGGCTCCGGCGGCACCCAGCAGGTGGCCGACCATCGACTTCGGCGACGAGATCGGCACGCGCCGGGCGTAGTCGCCAAATGCGAGCTTGATCGCGCGCGTCTCCGTCACGTCGTTGAGCGGCGTCGAGGTGCCGTGCGCGACGATGTAGTCGATCTCGTCCGGCGCGAGGCCCGCGGATGCGATGGCCTTCGTCATCGCCTTCGCAGCGCCGCGGCCCGTCGGCTCCGGCGCGGAGATGTGGTACGCGTCTGCGGTCAGCGCCGCCCCGGCGACCTCGGCGAGGATCGGCGCCCCGCGGCGGTTCGCGTGCTCCGCCGATTCCACGACCATGACCGCGGCGCCCTCACCGAACAGGAAGCCGTCGCGGTTCTTGTCGAAGGGCCGCGAGGCGTGTTCGGGATCGTCGTTGCGCCGCGACAGCGCGCCCATGTTGCCGAGCGCCGCGAAAGCCATGGGCAGGAGCGGCGCTTCGCTGCCACCGGCGAGGACGACGTCGCACTCGCCGCTCTGGATGAGGCGTAGCGCGTCCTGGTAGGCGATGACGCCCGAGGCGCAGGCCGCGACCTGCGTCATGACCGGCCCCGTCATCCCGAACTTCATCGAGACCTGGGCCGCACCCATCGAGCCCGATAGGCCGGGGATCGCGAACGGGCTCACCTGGCCGGGCCCCTTCGTGCGGATCGTCTCCGCGCCGTCGATGACCTGCTCCATCCCCCCGCCGCCCGTGTTGATCACGACCGCCGATCGATCGCGCTGCTCCGGGCTCCAGTCCGCGGTGTCGAGCTTCGCGGCCGCCATCGCTTCGGCCGCGGCGGCCATCGCGAAGTGGATGAAGCGGCTCATCCGGCGAGCCATCTTCCGATCCATCGCGATCGTCGGGTCGAAGTCCTTGACCTCGGCCGCGATCTGCACGTCGAAGCCGGTCGGATCGAACGTCGAGATCCGCGTCCCGCCGGAGACGCCGGCGAGCAGGTTCGCCCAGAAGGTCTTCGCGTCGTTGCCGATCGGCGTGATCGCACCGATCCCGGTGACGACCGCGCGACGAGCAGGATCCTGACTGGGCACGCGGGCGATTGTACGCGGGCCTAGTTGCCGTCCCAGCGCTTGAAGATCACCGCGCCGTTGTGGCCGCCGAGGCCGATGTTGTTCGAGAGGGCGTAGCGGATCGGCATCTTGATCGTCTCGTCGACGACCCAGAGGTCGCACTCCGGATCGGGGTCGCGGTAGTTGAGCGTGCCTGGGACGGTCTGCTCGGACACCGAAAGCACGGTCGCGAAGGCTTCGAACGCGCCGGCCCCGCCCATCATGTGGCCGGTCATTGACTTCGTGCCCGAGATCGCAAGGGATCGTCGAGCCGCCGCCGAGCGATCCCCGAACACGGTCCAGATCGCCTCGGCTTCGCGCTTGTCGCCGACCGGGGTCGAGGTGCCGTGGGGGTTGATCAGGTCAAGCTCGTCGGCGGGCACGCCGCGGCGGTCGAGGGCCATCTTCATCGCCCGGGCCGAGCCGGTGCCGCCCTCGATCGGCTGGATCATGTCCCAGCCGTCAGCAGCGGAGCCGTAGCCGACGACCTCGGCATAGATCCTGGCGCCGCGCGCCTTGGCAAGCTCGAGGTCCTCGAGGAAGAGCCCGCCGGCGCCCTCGCCGAGGACGAAGCCATCTCGGGTCGCGTCGAACGGCCGGGACACGGTTTGCAGCGGCTCCCCGGGACGAGGCGAGCCGAGGCCGCGCATGTTGCCGAAGCCGGCGTGCGCGACTTCGAGCAGCGGCGACTCTGTCGAACCCGAGATGACCGCGATGCAGTCGCCGCGGCGGATCGCCTCGGCGCCCTCGGCGACGTTGTGCGTGCCGGTCGCACAGGCGGTCACGATGCAGACGTTGTGGCCGATCGCGCCCGTCTCGATCGCGATCATGCCGGACGTCGAGTCGACGAGGGCGTTCGCGATGAACGTCGGGGCGACGCGGTTCGGGCCCTTCGTATGGAGGACCTCGTAGCTCTCGATCATCAGCTGCTGGCCGCCGGCGCCCGAGCCGAAGACGACGCCGACCTCGGTTCGGTTCTCGTCCGTGATCTCGAAGCCCGAATCGGCCAGCGCCTGCTTCGCCGCGGCGACGCCGAAGTGCATCTCGCGCGTGCTGCGGCGGACGGCCTTGGCCTCCATCCACTCGGTCCCGTCAAAGTCCCTGACCTCGCCCGCGGCCTTGTGCTCGTACGGCGTCGTATCGAAGTGGGTGATCTCGCCGAGGCCGGAAACGCCGTTGACGAGGTTCGACCAGGCCGTGTCCTTGTCGTTGCCGACCGGGCTGATGACGCCGAGACCGGTCACGACGACGCGGCGGTTGTAATCGGGTTTACGCACGGGGCGGGGGCTCCTTTTCGAGGGGGTTCGGACGGCCTGGGCTCAGGCCGGGACGGAGGCGAATGGAACGGCGAGGCGATCGGGGGCGCTCGGGTCATCGAGCGCGAGTGCTTCGGCTTCGGGCGCGATCCGTTTGATCAAGCCGGTCAGCACGCGGCCGGGGCCGATCTCGATGAACGTGGTCACGCCCGCCGCGACCATCGATTCGACTGCGCGGACCCAGTCGACGCCGGTCGTCAGGTGCTCGACGAGCTCGTTCCGGGCGCCATCGGCGGTAGTGATTGGCGTCGCGTCGGCGTTCGCGAGGAGCGGCGGGTCCGGATTGTTGAACTCGACCGCGTCGACCACGGCCCGCATTGCCGTGGCCGCTTCGGCCATGAGCGGCGAATGCGCGGCCACGGACACCGGCAGCACGATGGCTCGCTTCGCGCCGAGGGCCTTCGAGATCTCCGCGCCCGCCTCGATCGCGCGGCGCTCGCCCGAGACCACGACCTGGCCGGGGGCATTTCGGTTCGCGACTCCGAACGTGCCATACACCGAAGCCCGAGCGACCAGGTCGGGAAGGGCGGCGTCGTCGAGGCCGATGAGCGCGGCCATCGCGCCATCCCGGCCCGAGCCCGAGGCCTGCATCAGGCGGCCCCGCTCGCGAACGAGCCGGATGCCATCGGCGAGGGAGATCGCGCCGGATGCGACGAGCGCGCTGTACTGGCCCATCGAATGCCCGGCGGCGAACCGCGGCGCGGGCATCGCGACGCCGAGGCTGGCCGTGCGCTCGCGGAGCGCCTCGAGGTAGGCGATCGAGGTCGCGAGGAGCGCGGGCTGGGCCTGCTCGGTGCGATTGAGGTCCTCTTCGGGGCCTTCCCAGGCGAGGCGGCTCAGCGGCTCGCCCAGGGCAGTGTCGGCAGCCTCGAACACCGCGGCCGCGGCGGGCGAGGCAGCGGCGAGCGCCGCGCCCATGCCGACGGCCTGGGAGCCTTGCCCGGGAAAGACGAACGCAATGTCAGGCATCAGCCCCAATCGTGCGTCCAGATTGTCCGTTCGAACGTGAGATCGGTGCACGACTGCACACGCCTGTCCCGTTCCGGGCTACGATCGAGCCGATGGCCGCCCTCCCTGCCGCCCGCACCCGGAGCCCCCGCGCCGCGACGATGCGCGCGATCGCGCGGCGGTTCGAAGCCGACCTGTCCGCCTCCGTCCTCGCGGCGGGGGCACGGATCCCGAATGTCCGCCAGATCTCCGAGCGCGTCGCGATGGGCCGCGTCCTCTGGCGCGAGCTCGTGGTGGGCTTCGCCTCGCAGCTCGGCGAGCTGCGCCTCGGCTTCACCCAGCTTGCCGCGCTCTACGTCCTGGCGGACGGGGCGACGCGGACGGTCGGCGACCTGGCCGACGTCCTCGGCCGCTCGCCATCAGCGACGAGCCGGCTCGTTGACGGCCTCGTCAAACGGCGGCTCGTCGAGCGACGGGCCGAGGACGACGACCGGCGTCAGCGTTCGGTTGCGCTCACGACACGCGGCCGCGCCCTCCTCCGAGCGTTCGACCGAGCCCGGGCGGACCAGTTCCTCACCGCCGTGCGGCCGATGCCGACCGCTGAACGCGCGATCGTGGCGATGGCGGTGGCCGCGCTCGCGACGCGCGTCTTCGGCCGAAAGGGGCGCCTCATCCGGACGCCGCGCGAGTAGTCACGCTCAGCGGCGCGTGCGGCTCGGCCGGACGAGCCCGACGAGCCAGACCGCCGCGAAGATGCCGATCCCGAGGCTGACCAGGAGCGGAACCACGATCGAAGGGTCCGTGGGGTCGCTCGTCGACGTCTGCGGAGGTGCCGGTGCCGCGGATGCTGACGGCCCCGGCGTAACTGAGGGCGGGGACGGGGTGACCGGAGCGAGGATGGTGATCGTGCCCTGCATGAAAGGGTGGATCCCGCACACGTACGCGTACGATCCCGGGCTCGCAAACGTCGCCACGTGTGATTCGCCGGTGCTCATGCTCGCCGGGTGATCCGCGAAGTCGCCGTTCTGGCTTACGATCGAGTGCGTCCCGCCCGTCACGGTCCACGTCACGGTGTCACCCGCAGCGATCGTGATCGAGCTCGGGACGAAGGCGAAGTTCGTGATCTCGACGGCGTGATCGGCCGCCGCAACGCTACCCGCCGCGAGCACCGCAGCGAGCAGCGAGACGACGACAGCGAGCCATCGAGCTGGGCCGGTCATCCTGGGCTGGATACGCGACATCGGTCGCACCCGGATTTCGACGTCAGCCGCAGTACGCCACGACCGCGTCGTAGAGGACCGGCAGGCCCCAGCGCAGGGCCTCGAGCGAGACGCGCTCGTCGACACCGTGGAACCGCCCGAGGTAGGACTCGTCCGGGTCGATCCGGAGCGGCGAAAAACCGTACGACGGGACGCCGAGCCGGGCGAGATGCTTGGCGTCCGTCGCGAACGGAACGGTGAACGGCAGCGGCGTGCCGGCCGGGTCGTGGGCCCGGATGGTCGCTGCGAGGATCCGGTACAGCTCGCTGTCGACCGGCGCTTCCACGGGTTCCGCGCCGATGACGAGCTCGATCGTGCAGGCGGCGGCAAGCTCCGGCCCGAGGCGGTTGATGATCTCGGCTCGCATCGCCGCTTCCGTCGTCCCCGCGAGCTGACGACAGTCGATGTCGACCGTCGCCTCACCCGGGATGACGTTGTACTTGATGCCGGCGTGGATGACGTCGGGCGAGATCGTGTCGCGGACGAGCGCCCGGGCGACGCGCGTGTAGCGCTCGTCGCAGAGCGCGGAGAGGGCCGCCTCTGACTTCCGCGTGGAGTCGCTCGCGAGCGCTCGAAGCACCCGTCCGAGGTCGCCGCCGACGGTCGCGGCCGCGCCCTCAAAGAAGGCGCGCATCACCGGCGTGAGACGGGTCGGTCCCGGCTCCGCGAGCGCTGTCACGACACGGGCGGCAAGAACCGCCGCGTTGTCGCTTCGAGGCATCGAGCCGTGGCCCCACGTCCCGCGGACGTGGATTCGGTAGACGAGATAGCCCTTCTCCGCGACGCCGATCGGGTAGAGCCGCTGATCGCCGACGGTCAGGCTCACCGCGCCGGACTCATTGATCGCGCCGGATGCGCGCAGCTCCTCGGGGACGTTGTCGATGAGCCAGCCGATGCCCGCGAGACCCCCGGCCTCTTCGTCGGCGGTGCTGGCGAGGATGATGTCCCGGGTCAGCCCGGGGATCGCCTCGCTCGCGGGGTCGCGGCCCGCGGCGCGGGCCTGCTCGGCCAGCAGCCGCACGACGGCCAGCTCCATGGCGAGCAGGTCCTTCATGTCGACCGCGCCGCGGCCCCAGACGTAGCCATCCTCAATGTCGCCGGCGAATGGGTCATGGGTCCATGCGGCCGGCGGCGCAGGGACGACGTCCAGGTGGGACAGGAGGAGCAACGGCTCGCCGCGGCTGCCGTCGCCGCGGAGCCTGGCAATGACTGAGCCGCGACCGGTGACCGGCTCGTAGACCTTGGGCCGCAGGCCCGCGTCGGTCAGCGCGCCGGCGAGCCAGTTCGCGACGGCCAGCTCGCCACCGGGCGGGTCGGGCGGATTGACCGAGGGGATCCGAAGGGCCGCGCGAAGGTCCTCGACGAGGCGCTCGTGGGCGCGCGACCAGACCGGATCGCCGAGCCCGTCGGCCGCCGGCAGCGGGCTCATCCCGCGGGCCCGGTCAGAAGGTTCTGGATGATGCCGAGCACGAACCCGGCGAGGACGACGACCACGACCATCGCGATCAGCAGCCGCAGGTAGCGGCGCTCCTCGGCACGGCCGCGCTCCGGATCCGGGTCGCGGCCACCGGGGATGTAGGGCGCAGCGAGCCCGCGCGCCCGGGCATGGACCGCGCGCACGTCGTCGTAGGCCGCCGGGTCCGGTGGTGTTGGAGTGGCGGGCCCTGGTTCGACGTTCGGTTCGACCGCCATCAGAAGGTGTCGAACATCTGTTGGATCATCTCGACGTCGTGCGTCTTCGTCAGCGCGAGCCGGAGGAGGACGCGCGCCTTCCAGGGCTGGAGGTCGCCCGCCGCGACCCAGCCGCGCTCGCGCATGCCCGGCGTTCGAGGCACGCGCCCCGAGCCAGTCCGCGAAGCCTGCACGATCACGGCTCCGCGTTCGGCCGCCGTCTGCAGCGCGTCGACCTCCCACGGGGTCGGCCAGCCGGAACCGGTGCCGGCGCTGACGATTCCATTCGCGCCAGCAGCAACCGCGGCATCGATCAACGTGCCGTCGGAGCCCTGGTAGGTCATCACGATGTCGACGCGCGGCAGCATTCTGAGGTCGCCGACGTGGAACGGCGTCGCTGTCGAGTGCTGCCGCGCCGGACGGTGGGCGTACAGGACACGCCCATCAGAATCCGCGATCCCGATCGGCCCGGCGTCGCGGCTCTGGAACGCCCAGACCCGCATCGTGTTGGCCTTTGAGACATCGCGCGCCGAGTGGATCGTGTCGTCGAGCACGACGACCGTGCCGATCCCGACCGACGCCGGATCGACCGCCACGCGCATCGCGTTCAGGAGATTGAGCTCGCCGTCATGGGCGATCCCGGATGACGGGCGCATCGCGCCGGCGACGACGACGGGAAGCAGGCTGTCGATCGTGAGGTGCAGCGTGTAAGCGAGCTCGTCGATCGTGTTCGTGCCCTGCGTGACAACGACCGCGTCCGCCTGATCGGTCGCGAACTGCTCGGCGACGAGGTGGGCGATGTCGGCGATGTTCTCATCGGTCATCGCGTGGCTCGTCAGCCGCGGTTGCTCGAGCTCGCTGACGAATGCGATGTCGGCAAGCTCCGGGACCCGAGCGACCAGCTCGCCGGGCGCGAGCCGCTGCTTCGTCTCGAGGTAGAACGCGAGATCGAGCCGGTCCGTGCCGATCGCCTCGATCGTCCCGCCTGTCGGGATGAGCGCGACGCGCGGCTTCGAACGGTTCGCCACCTTGCCCGCGACCCTCAGCGGCTGCCCGCGACCGGCGCGGCTGGCGTGGCGGCGGCAGCGGTGCGGTGCGGTTCGAAAGCTTCGATCTTCGAGATCAGCCGTCGGATCCGCAGGCCTTCGAGCGGCCCGAGCACATACAGCGGCAGCGGCTTGAGCCAGACCGCGCTCCCGAGCGAGACGGCGTCGGCGCCGGCCCAGAAGTATTCGCGGCAGTCGTCGAAGGTCGAGATCCCGGCGGTCGCAATGATCGGCAGGCGGATTCCGTTGTCCCGCAGCTCGGCGACGACCCGCAGGCCGATCGGCTTGATGGCCTTGCCCGACAGGCTGCCGAAGCGATTCTTCAGAAGCGGCTTTCCGGTCTCCGGATCCAGCCGCAGCGCCTTCACGGAGTTGATCGCGGTCAGCGCGCTGGCACCGAACTGCTCGGCCATGCGGGCCTGGGCGACGTAATCCTCGTCCGGCGAAAGCTTGACGATGACCGGATGCCGGCTGAGCGGGATCGCGCGGCGGAGGACCTCCTCGAGGATTGTCGCGAAGTCGAAGTTCACGTTGTGGCAGGAGACGTTGAACTCGACCGCGGCGATCTCGCCCGGCTTCGCGCGCTCATTGACCGTTTCGACGAGGCTGAGCCACTCGTCAACCGAGAAGCCGCCAACGCTGACGATGCGGTTGAGCTTGTGCGTTCTCGGGAAGTACTCGTCGAAGTAGGCCTCGATGCCGATGTTCGACCAGCCGAACGCGTTGATCCAGCCGCCGTCGACCTGGCGCAGGGCGTCGTCGTAGGCCCGCAGCATCTTCGGGAATTCGGTCAGCTTCCAGTCCTCGCGGAGGCTGAAGTGGCCCTCCCGCGGTTCGACCGTGAGCGTCCGCGTCGTCACCGCGCCGAAGCGCTCGAGCGGCACCCACTGGGCGATCGGGGAGAGGCCGTAGAGGATGAGCCGCCGCTTCGAGGCGCCGTAGCCGAGCAGGCTGGACGAGGTCAGGAGGCGATTCCGGAGCCGGATGCCGTTGAGCTCGATCGGGCCGCCCATCTGGCCAATGATGGCCGAACCACCGGCCGCGCGCACGTCGCGGCTAGACTCGAAGGCGTGACGACCGAAGCCGAGCCGACCCGCCTGGACACGCTCGGGGATCTCGGGCGCGAGATCGTCCGGGTGGCGTACCTCGAAGGGGACTTCGTCCTGAGCAGCGGCCGGCGAAGCCGCTACTACCTCGACAAGTATCTCTTCGAGACGCGTCCGGAGCTCCTCCGCGGGATCGCCCGCGAGCTCGCAGCGCTCATGCCACCGAACGTCCAGCGGATCGCGGGTCCGGAGCTCGGTGCCGTCGCGCTCGCTGCGGCGCTGTCGCTCGAGACCGGGATCCCGTTTGTCATCGCCCGGCGCGAGGCGAAGGACTACGGGACGTCGAAACCAATCGAGGGCGAGTTCCTGCCCGGCGAACGCGTGATCGTCGTCGAAGACGTCATCACGACGGGCGCCCAGGCGATCAAAGCCGCCGAGCGGTTGCGGGCCGCCGGCGCCGACGTCGCCGGGATCCTCGGCGTCATCGATCGCGAGGAAGGCGGCCAAGCGGCGATCGAAGCCGCAGGCTTCGCCTTCACACCGTTGTTCACGAAGAGTTCGCTCGGCATCTGATCCAGCGTCGGGCCGCGCCAAGCCCGTCGAGCTATCCTCGGCAGCGATGGACGGCAAGGCCCAGGCCCTCGGCGCGATGCCGCTGTTCGCGACGCTCGATCCGCGCTACGTCGAGGCGGTCGCCGCGCTGGCCCGTGAGGTCACGAAGCCGGCCGGGTCCGTCCTGATGCGTGAGGGCGAGCCCGCCGAGTCCTTCTATCTCATCGTTTCGGGCACCGTTCACGTGGAGCGAGCAGGACTGCCGGTCCGGTCCATGTCCGAGGGCGGCTATCTCGGCGAGATCGGACTCCTCGAGGGCAGCGTCAGGACCGCGACCGCGACGTGCGCGACGGACTGCCGGCTCCTCGAGCTCGGACGGTTCGAGTTCGGACGGGTCACGGCGACGTTCCCGGAGGTCCGCTCAAAGATCGACGCGGCGCTCAAGCGCCGGCCGCACGACTAGCCGCCGGTCACCGGCGAGGCTTCCCGAACCACCTGGCGACGGCCGCCCGCGTCGTGCAGGGCGCCGGCCATGCGAGCGCCGGTCGTGACCGCGCCGTCAGAAGCGGACGAGACGAGCGCCGCGTACTTCGCCATCACGCCGCCGGTGTAGCGCGGCTCGGGCGGGCTCCAGCGGGCGCGGCGCGCTTCGAGCTCGTCGGCTGAGACGTTGAGATCCAGCCGCTTCGCGTCGACGTCGATGACGATCTCATCGCCCTCCTCGACGAGCGCGATCGGGCCGCCGAGGGCCGCTTCCGGAGCGACGTGGCCGATCATCAGCCCGTGGGTCGCGCCGGAGAAGCGACCGTCCGTCAGCAACGCGACCGAGTCGCCGAGCCCTTCGCCGACCAGCGCGCCGGTGACCTGGAGCATCTCCTGCATGCCGGGCCCACCGACGGGGCCCTCGTAGCGGATGACCACGACGTCATTCGGCCCGATCCGCTGGGCCTTGACGGCCTCGAAGCAGGCGTGCTCGGAGTCGAAGACGCGCGCCGGGCCGCGATGGTCGCGCCGCTCGTGGCCGGCGAGCTTGATGACACAGCCGTCCGGCGCCAGCGAGCCGCGCAGGATCGTCAGTCCGCCGACCGCCTTAATCGGCGTCTCGATCGGGACCACGACCTTCTGGCCTTCGGTCTCGACGGCGGCGGCGGCAATCTTCGCGATCGTTCGGCCGTCGACGTTCTTCTCGTCGGCGTGGAGGAGGTCCCGCTTCAGCAGCTCGCGCATGACGAGCGACACGCCGCCCGCGGCGTCCATGTCCGCGGCTGAGTAGCGACCGCCGGGCTTCATGTCGGCGATCACCGGCGTCCGGTCGGCGATCGTGCCGAACTCGTCGATGTCGATGGGAATCTCGAGCTCATGCGCGATCGCGAGCAGGTGCAGGACGCCGTTCGTGCTGCCGCCGGTCGCGGCGACCGAGGCGATGCCGTTTTCGAGCGCCTTCCGGGTCATGATCTGGCGCGGCCGGATGTCGTGACGGACGAGGGTCATCGCCAGCTCACCGGCTTTTCGCGCCGCGTCGTCCTTGCGCGGGTCCTCGGCCGGGATGCTGTTGAGCCCTGCGGGCGAGATGCCGATGAACTCGAGGACCGTGCTCATCGTGTTCGCCGTGTACTGGCCGCCGCAGGCACCCGCACCGGGACAGGCGGCGCTCTCCATCTCGTAGAGGTCCTCGAGCGAGATCTTGCCCGCCCGGTACGCGCCGATCGCCTCGTAGACGTTCCCGACGTCGAGGTCCTTGCCCTTGTAGCGACCCTGGTAGATCGTGCCGTTGTAGAGCACGAGACCCGGCACGTCGAGCCGGGCGATGGCCATCGCCGCGCCCGGCATCGTCTTGTCGCAGCCGACCAGGCAGACGACGCCGTCGAACAGGTGGCCGCGGACCACGAGCTCGATCGAATCGGCGATGACCTCGCGGCTGATGAGCGAGGTCTTCATGCCCTCTGTGCCCATCGTGACGCCGTCCGAGATCGAGATCGTGTTGAACTCCATCGGCGTCCCGCCGCCGGCGCGGATGCCCTCCTTGACGAACTCCGCGAGCCGCCGCTGGTTGAAGTTGCAGGGCATCGTCTCGGTCCACGTTGTGGCGACGGCGACGAGCGGCTTCGCGAGGTCGTCGTCCGTGAAGCCGATGCCCTTGAGCATCGCCCGTGCGCCGGCCCGGTCGGGGCCGTCGGTCAGGGGCTTCGAGTGGCGCTTACCCGGATCGGTGGGGCGGCCGTAAGGCAGTGGACGGTCGGACATCGGCGCCAGTGTAGGCGGCTCGCCTCCGGGCATGGGACGGGCCTCAGACGTGGGCCTCGAGGTGTGCCTGGCTGCGATCGAGGTGGGCCTTCGCGATCCGCTCGGTGACCGCCGCCGCAGCCGGTCCGGAAATTGCGGCCAGGAAGGTCCGGCAGTTGATCGAATAGCCGGTGACGTCGCTGACGGCGACGACCGTCGCCGTGCGGGGCGCGTTGCGGACAAGCGCGATGTCGCCGATCCCGGCGCCACGCCCGAGCCGCTGGATCCGATGGCCGTCGACTCGAATGTCGACCTCGCCCGAGGTGATGACGAGGAACTCGTCCCCGTCCTCGCCTTGCTCCATCAGCGTCGTCCCGGCAGCGACACGTACGTCCTCGAGCCCGGCCGCGACGCGTTCGACGGCGGTCATCGGCAGCGTGGCGAAGATGGGCACCTCGCGCAGGAGCTGGACGGTCTCTTCGTCGACGACGCTGATCCGATCGTTCTTCCCAATGGCGGCGTAGATGATCAGGGCCAGGATCGGCAGGATCGCGCCGCTGACCGCGAGGGCGCCCGATGCCCCGAAGGCGGCGAGCAGGACGGGTGCGAGGAGGCTTCCGGAGACGAGACCCGCGCCGGCGACACCCTCGAACACCGAGAAGACGGGCGCCCGTTCCTCGTTTGCGCAGCCGCGCTGCATGATCGTGAGCACGGCGACGTCGTAAACGGCGTTGGCCACCCCGATGACGATCATCGCGGCGAGGGCGACGGCCGGGATCGGCAAGAGGCCGATGACCGCGATCGGCGCGCCCCAGTAGGCAAGCGCCGCGGACTGCGTTCGCACGAGCCGATCGGTCCGCGTGAGCGTCATCGCGAAGACCGCGCCGAAGAGCCCGCCGAGTCCGAACGACGCCGTGAGGATGCCGACACCGGCATCGCCCATGCCGAGGAGCTCGATCGCCGCGACGACGATGAGCGTGTTGAGAAGACCCCGTGAGAGGACCTGGCCGTAGACGCCGACCATGCTCCAGCCCGGGACGGGCCGTCGGCGGAGCGTCCGCAGGCCCTCGAGGAGGCGCAGGCCGCCGCCAGCTGCGCCAGCGCCGCCGGTCGCGTCGACGGCCTGCTCGAATCGAAGGCCCGCGACGACGAGCGCGGTGAGGAGGAACCCGACGGCGGCCACGACCGCGACGAGCGCGGGCATCCCGGCGGCGATCAGCAGCCCGGCGATGAGGGGGCCGCCGAACGAGCCGAGGCCTTCGCCGGTGCCCCAGGCCATGTTTGCGGCGACGAGCTCGCCAGGACTCCTGGCAATCGCGGGCATGAGCGTCGACGCCGTGGGCCGCACCGGCGCCCCCGCGGCCGCCGCGACGGGCGCGAGCACGAACAGCAGGACGACCGGCGCTTCGGTGGCGATCACCACGGCGCACAGGCCCGCGCTGACCGTGCGAACGACCGCAAGCGCGAAGAGGAGGCGCTTCCCGTTGAACCGCTCGACGAGCGAGCCGGACAGCATGCCCGCGATGACCGCCGGCACCATCCGGATGGCACCGAGGAGGCCGGTCGCCACGACGCCCTCGCGCTCGTAGACGACCACGAGGAGCACGACCAGCAGTGCCGCGTCCGCGGCAATCCCGAGCGACCACACGATCTCGAGGCGACGGATGCCGTCGTTCGAAAGCGCCTCGCGGACGGCGGCGACGGCCGAGCGAACGGGCCCGGTCAGCCGATGCACGACGTCAGATCCTCGCCAGCCACGGGTGGTCCGCCCGCCACGCCGCCAGCGCCGCGCGCAGCCAGGCCCGGCGCGGCTCGGGCAGGCGAGGGAGGCAGGCCGCGAGATCGGCCCGGTCCTTCGGCCGGTTCGGCTTCGCCTTGTACAGGAGCTGGACCTCGGGCACGAGGTACGGGGTGCCGTCGGCCGAGCGGCCGATGAGCCGGGCAACTGGAAGGGTCGTCGCGGGTTGGCGCCGGAACTGCCAGGTCCCCGCGGTGGCGTCGTTCAGGAAGAGCTCGAGCGTCGTGGGATCGCCCTCGGAGCGCGCGGCTCGAACCTGGAACCACGGTAGCGATGGCGTGTCGCCGTTCGCCAGGGCTGCCCACCGCCCGTCCGGCGAATCGACGGCGACCGTCCACTGCCAGCCGTCGAGCCACCGTCGGACCGCCGGCAGGTCAGCGCGGAACATGCCGATCTCGACGTCCTCGTGGGGCCGCGTTTCCGCGCCAAGGAACAGGTCGATCGCCCAGCCGCCGGAGACGAACCACGGGACCGGGCAGGCGCGAAGGAGCTGGACCGCGGCGTCGAGATCGGCTCTGGTCGTCAGGTCGCCCGTTGCGATTCGATCCAGTCGTCAACGCGTGCCCGGAGCGTCGCCAGCGGGATCGCACCAGCGCCGAGGACGACGTCGTGGAACGCGCGGATGTCGAACCGGTCGCCGAGCGCCGCCTCGGCTGCCGACCTGGCCTTCAGGATCTCGAGCTGGCCGATCTTGTAGGCCAGCGCCTGGCCGACGTACGAGATGTAGCGATCGACCTCGTTCTCGATGTTGTTGAGCCCGAGCGCGGTGTGATCGACCAGGTAGTCGATCGCCTGCTGCCGTGACCAGCCGAACGCATGGATCCCGGTGTCGACGACGAGCCGGCCGGCGCGCCAGGCGTCGTACGAGATGACGCCGAAGCGACTGAGATCGGAGGAATAGAGGCCCATCTCGTCCGCCAACCGTTCGGTGTACAGACCCCAGCCCTCGCTGAAGGCGGTCGGTCCAAGGTTGCGCTGGAACGCCGGAATGCCCTCGAGCTCCTGGGCCAGGGCGATCTGGAGGTGATGGCCGGGGACCGCCTCGTGGAAAGCGAGCGCCTCGGCCTCGTAGCGCGGCCGGGTCTCGGGCGCGTACAGGTTGATCCAGAACCGACCCGGGCGGCTGCCGTCGAGCGCCGGCCACGTGTAATAGGCGATCGTCTGGTGTTCCTGGGCGAAGTCCGGGACCGGGCTGACTTCGCACAGCGCGCGGCACGTCCGGCCGAACCACTGCGGCACCGCGTCCTGGGCGCGCGCGAGCGACGCCTCGGCAGACGCCTGGACCTCGGCCGCGTTCGAGAACCGCAGCTCCGGGTCGTCGCGAAGCCGGGCGATCGTCGCCGTGCGATCGGTCGTACCGAGGACCCTCGCACCAAGCTCGGCCATCTCGGCATCGATCCGGTCCATCTCGCGGAGGCCGATCTCGTGGATCTCCTCGGCGGTCAGGGGCAGGGTCGTGTGGGCCAGGATGAGCTTCCGGTACGCATCCGCGCCGCCTGGGACGTGCATGATCCCGGCGTTGTCGTCGGGTCGGGCGACCGGCAGGATCTCGCGCTGGAGGAGCTTGAGGAAGCCAGCGTACGCGGGCCTGACCCCGCGCTCGATCGCTTCCTCCATGCCGGCGCGGAACCGCTCCCGGTCCGCAGCCGACCAGTCGGGACGCTCGGCCAGCGCGACGGCCATCGGCGGCCATTCGGCGAGCGGCCGCTTGACGATGCCGGCCACGATGTCGATCACGCGCTCTGTTACCGCGCGAGTCGCGACCTCCCCGTTGGCCAGCCCGGTCCGAAGGTTTGAGGACACCTGGTCCATGTACGGGCCGACCTTCTGCCAGCGCGAAACCATCGCGTCGGCTTCGGCCGGGGTCGAGATCGGCTGCATGTCCGGCAGGTCCATGAAGAACGTCTGCGGTCCGTTGAGCTGGTCGAGGTTCCAGCGCTCGAGGCCGGTCCCGAGCTGGGCCAGCTCGCGTTCGGCCTCCTCGATCAGCGTCGAGCGCGTCGTGCGCTCGAGCGGTGACAGGCCGGCGGGATCGATGGCGCTGGCCCGGCCAGCGATGTCGTGGAGGCGGGCGCGTTCGGCATCGCGTCCGGCCGGCGAGATGTCATCGAGAAGGTCGTCGAAGCGGCGATCGCCGAGCATCGTCGCCCACGTGGGCTCGGCTCGCATGAGGCCCTGCCAGAACTCCTCGGCGAGGTCGCGGAGGGCTTCGGAGGCAGTCGTTTCGGTGGCAGTCGTCATGCGGCGATGGTAGCCGCGAGGCGCCGTCAGTCGATCTCGATCGTCACCGGAGCGGCGTCGCCGGGCTGGGCCTGGATGACCCAGGTCCCGGGCTCGAGCTCACCGAGATCGACGATCGTGGCCTTCAGCTGGGCGATCTCGATGCAGATGTTGTCGCCCGGACCGTGGCCCTCCAGGACGCTGAGCGTGATCGTCTTCGAGTCCGTCGCCACCTTGACCGAATCGAGGACGTAGCACGGCTCGACGCCGCTCGACCAGGACACCCGGACGGTGACGTGCCGGCCATCGGCGTTGACGATCAGGCCCGACACGAACACCGGCTTCGGGTCGAGCTGACCCGGCTGCGGCTGGACGATCGTCGCACCGTCGTCGCCGGGGACAGGGTTTGGAGGCGGCACATCGATCCCCCCGACGTTGCCGCCGCTCCCCGCGCCCGTCCCGCCGCTCCCAGATGTCCCGCCACCCGACGTCCCGCCGCCGTTCCCGGGATCGCCGGGGACCGCGGTCGGGCCGGGGGACTTCGCGGCACCGTCGCTGGGCGTGCCGGACGCGGCGGCGCCGCCACAGGCGGAGACGAGGGCGATGACGAGTAGGCCGCCGATGGCGGTTCGGATGGCATTCATGGCCGCTGGACGCGTCGGCCGGGTGCGCGGTTCCGGA
>DASRJS010000047.1:0-11334 GCA_035649355.1 Candidatus Polarisedimenticolia bacterium | reverse complement strand
GAACGGGATCGACAGCAGGAACAAGCCCAGCGGCAGGCCGATCGCCGCCGCGAGGTCCAGGACGAACCCGGACTGGAAGCTCACGTACGGGCTGATCCCGAGCCACGCCCCGATGAGCGCGTACGGGATCATCGGCAGCGTGAGGACATCCGGGAGGAGCCGCTGGTCGAGGTCCGTGGCGAGGAGAACGATCAGCGCCGCAACGTACAAGCTGATGAAGGCGAACGAGGCCCCAGTAAGTCCTGGCGTGCCACCGAACTTGGCGAGGCCGAACCCCGCGAGGCCGCCAATGACCACCGTCACGGCGGTTCGCCAGCCGAGGGGCCGACGTGAGCCATCCTCATGAGCCGGCCACCGTGCGCCGATCCGATCTGCGACGAGGCCCCAGGCGACCCCGGCGACGATGAATACGAGCTCGGCGCTCATCGGCGGCGATCCCAGCTCGTCAGGCGGCGCTCGGTCTCAGTCGCCGGAAGGGGCCGCGCCGGCAAGGGCCAGCTCCACGAGCGTGGCGTGGGCCGAACCCGTCGCGCCTCGCGGCGCGTATGGCTTCGTCTTGCGGTAGTAGCCGGTACCGGCGATGTCGAGGTGGACCCAGGGCATCGTCGTGAACTCGCGGATGAACAGCGCGCTCTTCACGAGCGAGCCGTCCGCCGAGCCCGAGTTCGTGACGTCGCCGTACCAGCTGTCCATCTCGACCCTGTAGTCCTCGACCAGCGGCAGCGGCCAGTAGCGCTCCCCGGCCGCCGTGCCCGCCGCGATCACCGTGTCGCGCCACGAATCCGGAGTCCCGAACGCGCCGGCAACCTGGTCGCCGAGGGCCCGCGAAACGAGGCCCGTCAGGGTCGCGACGTCGACGAGATGGGTCGCCCCCAGCCGCTCCGCGTAGGTCAGCGCATCACCGAGGATCAGCCGGCCCTCGGCATCGGTGTTGATGATGTCGACCTTCTTGCCGTTCAACGCCGTGACGATGTCGCCGGGCCGGGTCGAATGCGATCCGGGCATGTTCTCGACCGCCGGCGCAAGCGCGAGCAGCGGCGTGCCGGGTGCCAGCCGTGCGAGGGTCGCAATCGCGGCGATGACGCTGCACGCCCCGGCCTTGTCCATCTTCATCTCTTCCATCCGGTCGGATGGCTTGATGCTGATGCCGCCGGAGTCGAAGCAGACACCCTTGCCGACGATCGCGAGGTGCCGCCCGAGGGCGTCCTTCTCGCCGGCCTTGCCCGAGCGCATAACGATCATCCGCGGCGCGTTGTCGCTGCCCTTGCCGACGGCCATGAACATGCCCATGCCGAGCTCGGTGGCCTTGTCGGGGCCGATGACGTCGATCCACAGGCCGTGCTTCTCGGCGAGGCTCCAGGCCTCCTCGGCGAGGACCTCGGGCGTGACGTCATTGGCGCTGCGGTTCGCCAGCGACCGGGCGAGGTTCGTGCCCTCGCCGACGATCACGCCGCGCTCCGCGGCGGTCTTTGCGGCCGAGTGGTCCGACTCCATGTCGCCGGTGACGAGGATGAGCTCGGTGATCTCGGGCGGGGCGGTGCGGGCCTCGTCGGCGGCCCGGTAGATGTGCTTCGGCTCGAAGGTGCCCTCGACGACGCCGCGGGCGACCAGGTTCGAAACCGTCTTCACGTCGCCGCCGAGCGCCGCGACGAGCGGCGCGATCCAGATCGCGACCGTGTTCGCATGCCGGCCGGCGAGCCGGTGGATCGCCGCCGCGCCGGTCCGGAGCACCGTCTCGCGGTCGATGGCCTCGGCCTCGCCCACGCTGACCGTCACGACGCGGCCCGCCGGCAGCCCGCCGGGCGCCGAGATGGCCGAGGTGAACTGCCGCTCGCGAATCTCGCCGAACGCCTGCAGGGCGGACAGCTCGCCGCCGGTTCGACGATCCAGCTCGCCGAGCGGGCCGTCAAAGACCGGCGCACCAACGATCGGTACGACGAGCACATCGGCCTTGATGGTCCACGGCAGATCGCCGACGACGCGCACCTGGACGGACACGACACCTCCGCGGTGGATGGGCCACCGGTGAACGCGCGTCCGGCGGCGAAGGGATGGGCTCGGCGGAGTGTAGCGCCACGCTCGGGAGTGGTGGCGGAGCGTTGCGGGCGTCAGCCCGAGCTCGGCTCCGGCGATGCCTCCGTGGACGCCTCGATGGCCTCGAACAGCCGGCCGCGCAGCGTCTCGATGTCGATGACCGCGTTGTTGAGGCCGCCCCGCCCGGCCTCGGCGATGATCAGCACGAGGCCGCGGGTGTCGGGCGGGAGATCCGCTCGGGCCGCCGTCTCCTCCGAGAACGCGGCGCGGACCTCGTCGTTGACGCGGCCGTCGCTCGCGATCAGCGCTTCGTACAGCGTTCGCAGCGCCAGGTCGTACCGCTCGTTCCGGCGCAGCCACTCATCGAGCGTCGTGACCTCGGCGGTCCGGGCGAGGATCGCGCGCTGGGCGGTGGCCTCAGCGAAGATCGCGTCCGCCTCGTCGAGCTTCAGCAGCGCCCCGGCCCAGTCGTTATCCCGGCCGAGCAGCGCTGCCGCGCCCACGGTCTCGTCGTGCTCGAGCAGGAGCGTCGTCAGGTCGTCGGCCGCAAGCGCGCCCTGGGCCAGGGTGGCCCACGTCGATTCGAGGCCGTCCGTCGCGTTCGACGCGGCCACGATCGCGCCATGGGCATCGATCAGCGAGCGCGAGAGCCGGGTCGCGGCGCCGGGCCCGAACTCGGTCAACGTCTCGATCTTCGCTCGCAGCGTCGCGGCGTCGCCCTCGATGTTCACGGCCCGGACCGTGCCGTCGGTGATCGATGCCTGGAGGAGCGCCGCGTCGTGGTCGCTCAGCGCCGCGATCGCGCCGCGCGCGACGGTCCCGAGATCCGCAACGTTGTCAGCGAGGTGCTGCAGGTCCACGCGCAGCTCATCGAGCTGCGCTCGCGCGGCCGCGTCGGCGGCCCACGTGAGCTCGGCTCGAGCGGGCGTTCCGGGAACGCGGGTCGTCGCGGCGACGATGCCGGCGGAGCCGAAGGCGAGGAGGAGCGCTGCCACGAGCCACGCCCCCGCGGCGCGCACGCGCCCGAGCGTCTCGGTCACGGCCGGCATCGTAGCATCGGCTCGTGGACGGACCCGCCCTGCGCCGGCTCGTGGCGGCGATGCCGAAGGCCGAGCTGCACCTCCACCTCGACGGTTCGCTGCGAATCGAAACCGCGCTCGAGCTCGCGCAAACGCGCGGCGTGGACGCGCCATCGACCCTCGCCGGGATGCAGGCGGAGCTCACCGGTCCCGCGCATGGCGCCGACCAGGCCGAGCTCCTCCAGGCGTTCGAGCTCCCGATCGCGCTCATGCAGGACGCCGAGGCGCTCGAGCGGATCACCGCTGAGCTGGTCGCGGACAAGGCCGCCGACAACGTCCGTTACGTCGAGATCCGCTGGGGCCCGCTGCTCCACACCCGCCGCGGCCTGTCGCTCGAGGACGGGATTGCGGCCGTCTGTGAAGGCGCTCGAGCGGCCGCCGCCGCGAGGCCGGCCGGCATCGAGGTTCGGCTCATCTGCACGGCCCTTCGCTCGCATCCGCCCGAGGACAACGTCCGGCTCGCCGAGGCGGCGGCGCGATTCGTGGACCAGGGCCTCACCGGCTGGGACCTTGCCGGCCCGGAGGAGGCACATCCGGACCCGTCGGATCACGCGCGTGCGTTCGAGATCGCGCGCGAGGGCGGCCTCCGGATCACGATCCACGCCGGCGAGTGGGGCGGCGCGGCGCAGGTCCGGCGGGCGCTGGTCGTCGAGCCTGAGCGGATCGCGCACGGCCCGCTGGCGATCGAGGATCCAGCGCTCCTCGAGGAGCTCAAGCGGCGCGGCGTGACCCTCGACCTGTGCCCGACCTCGAACGTCCAGGCCGGGATCGTTGCATCACTCGAGGCGCACCCGCTGGCCCGGCTCCATCGCGCCGGTGTGTCGGTCACGCTCTCGACCGACGACTCGACGGTCTCCGACATCACCCTGTCCGAGGAGTATGTCCGGGCGGTCGAACGGATCGGCATGACGCTGCGCGAGCTCTGGGCCACCGACCGGAACGCGCTCGACGTGGCCTTCGCGGACGAGGCCACCATCGCGCGACTGCGCGCCGACTTCGACGCCTGGGGGACGACGGCTCCGGAAGCGATGGCCGTTACGGCCGGCGGTCAGAAGTGATTCGTGTACGAGAGGAAACGCCAGCCTGACTCGGTCGAAAGCAGCTGGTACGTGGTCCGGGAGTCGCGCGCGACGTTTCCTTCGGCGTCGAACGCGTGCCAGCGGACCGTCGTGAAGGCCGACCGCTCGCCGAGCTCATGGGTGTCGATCTCCACAGGGGCGAAGCTCGAGTAGCCGGCGTTCGCGTAGGCATCGATGACCAACGCGAAGTGGTCGTGGACCGCCTCTCGATCGGCCATGTGAATTGGCTTGCCCTCGCGCACGGCCAGGAATGGCACCTCGCAGAGGTCGACAACGCCGTCGACGTCGTGCGCGACATAGCGTCGCGTGTATTCGTGGATGAACGCGTCGATGCTCTCGCTCATCGGGGCCTCATGCTCCCGCACTCTCGGATGACAGGCGGGCCAGGGCCGCGGCGAGCTCCTGCGCGTCCGATGCCACGGCATCAGGGGCCTGGTCAGCGGTCAGCGCCGCGACCTCGGCCGCTGTCGTCACGCCGGTCAGCATCAGGATGCTTCGCGCGCCGACCAGCTTCGCCGCGGCCAGATCTGTCCCAATGCCGTCGCCGATGACGATGGCCTCGCTCGCCTGCCGGCCGACCGTCGCGGCGGCCTCCTCCATGAGCAGCGGCCCGGGCTTGCCGATGACCGTCGGCGTGACGCCGGTCGTCGCCTCGATCGCCGCGACGACGCTGCCGGCGCCGGGCCGCAGCCCGGCTTCGACCGGGTAGACCGGATCGCGATTCGTCGCCAGGAACGTCGCGCCGGCCCGGATGCAATCGGCGGCCGCAGCGAGCCGAAGGTACGTGAGGTTCGGATCCAGCCCGACGATGACCGCGCCGGGCCGGCCTGCCGCGGCCACGCCGTCGATCCCCTCCTTCGCCATCCGTTCGGCCGCATGCCCGGCGTTGACGACATCGAGCCCGACGTCACGCAGCTCGCGGTCCAGGCCAGAGGCGCCCACCGCCATGACGCGGCGGACCTCGGGCAGGTGCTGCGTCACGTACAACGCCGTCGCGCGCGGCGCGCTGACCACGCGATCCGCGGTCACGGGCGCGCCCATCGCCTCGAGCCGGGAGACGTAGTCGGCCCGGTAATGCATCGAGTTGTTCGTCACGTAGACAACGTCGTCGCCCGCTCCGGCGCGGGCGGCCAGGACCGCAGCAATCCCCGGAACTGGCTCGGCGCCGCGGTAGACGACGCCGTCGAGGTCGACGAGCAGGAGCATGGGCGAAGGCTAGCCGCCCCACGGCGCGACGGACCGCGCTGCTAGGATTCCGGCCGTGCTCGACGCGATCCACCAGCTCTGGCTGAACTTCCTCCACGCGATCGAGGGCTTCGTCATCCCCGACTGGGGAGCGCTCATCGGGTTGATCCCGTACCTCCTCGTCCTCGGCGTGATCGGGCCGATCCTCTCGCTCATCGTTCTCGGCTGGGTCGTCTACGTCCTCCGGATGCCGCGACGCAAGGTCGCGTTCGCGGAGGGCCCGGTGCAGGCGCCGATCGTCGACGGTCAGCCGGTCTACCCCTCGGGCGAGCCGTATTGCCCCTTCGATGGCCTGATCTACCCCTCCGGCGCCACGACCTGCGAGCGCGACCACGCCGACCTGACGATCATCTGTCCGCGCTGCTCGGCCGGGCGTCCGGCGCAGTTCGAGGCGTGCGGCAACTGCGGCCTCATCGTCACCGTCGCGAAGCGCGACCTCGCCCTTCGACCGGCCGGCCCACCGCCGGGCGGCGCCGCGGCCGCTTGACGCGGAACACGAAACCGACCCTGGACGTCCGAGCGAACACGAAGCGATGCCACAGCTAGCCACCGTCTCGCAGGCCTTCTTCGCCGCCGGCACGATCCTGCTCGTCCTCGGCTTCGCGGCCCATGTCGGGCACACCGTGCTCCTCGCGGCCGGCCGCCGCGCAGCCGTTGCCGTCCGAGCGCTCGTCCCGCAACCAGCGCTCGCCGGGGTGGCCACGGGCTCGTTTGTTCAGGCGCGAGCCGCGGCTCGTTCGAATGGCCCGGACGACTTTGCCGCCGCCTCCCCGCTCGCAGGCTCATCGATTGCCCTGACGACGGCCGCCTTCGCCGTCCTGCTCGCATCGATCGCGCTTCGGGCGTATCTCGTCGGCCGCGGGCCGTGGGGCAACCTGTACGAGTTCAGCGTCGCGTTCGCGACGTCGATGCTCGGCGGCTATCTCCTCCTCGAGCGGCGCTTCCCGATCCGCTCGATCGGCGCAGTCCCGACGGGCGTCGCCCTGATCCTCGCGCTCTACGCCGCGTCGCTGCCAAGCGAGATCGAGCCGCTCGTGCCGGCGCTCCAGAACGCGCCGCTGCTGACGATCCACGTCGGCATGGCGGTGCTCTCGTACGGCATGTTCGCGACGGCGTTCGCGGCCGGTGTCGGCTACCTCATCCAGGGTCGCGAGGACCGCTTCCGCTGGCTGCCGTCGCACCGCGTCCTCGACGCGGTCGCGTATCGGGCCGTCATCCTCGCGTTCCCGGTCTTCGCGACGATGATCATCCTCGGCTCGTGGTGGGCCTCGATCGCGTGGTCACGCTACTGGGGCTGGGACCCGAAGGAGACGGCCGCGCTCGTCACATGGCTGACGTACGCGATCTACCTCCACGCCCGGAACCAGCGCGCGTGGGCCGGCCGGCCCTCTGCCCTGCTGCTGGTCGTCGGCTTCCTCATGGTCCTCGTGACCTACTCGGGCTCGCTCTGGTTCAACGGCCTCCACGCGTACAGCGGGCTCTAGCCGAGCCCGAGGCTCAGCTCGCGGCGTTGCCGCGCCGGTCCAAGAACTGGTAGTTCTAAGTCCGACCGGTTTAGGCTCCGATCAGCCCCCGACTCGGGTCCTGGCGGCGGATTCCATGCCTGCCAGTTCTAGACCTGACAAATTGAGAACTTGGAGTTCTAAGTTCGTCTCGCCAGAGGCGGCGACGCCCAGCAGTCGGCCCTGACTGGTCGCACTTAGAACCAGGGGTTCTAACGCGGTCAGGCGGCGTGCCCGGGCTGCCCGAGTCAGGGCAGGTAGCTCGAGTCCACGAGGTCGGCGAGAGTGACGGGCTTCGCGACAAGGTCGCCGAGCTCGACCATGTAGTCGAGCGACGCCTGCCAACCGGCTTCGTCGATCGTCCCGAAGTCGTCGTTGTTCCCGTTGTAGGGCGCCCAGACCGCGATCGTCGCGGCGAGGATCGCCTCCTCCGTTGGCCGCACCGCTCCGAGGGCCGGCACCGCGACGATCGCGGCGTCCACGCCCTTCGCGGGGTCGTTGGCGATGTCGTGCATTGCTCGCAGGGTGGCCGCGATGAACGCCTTCACGGCCGCACCCTTCTTGCTCAGCGTGTCGCGGCTCGCGATCAGCCCGGGGCCGGGCAGCGCCACCACGTCATCGACGTGCAACACGTTGACCTCAGTCCCGGAGAGCTCCATCGAAACCGGCTCGTTGTTCGCGAATCCGGTCGCGGCATCCACGGCGTCCGCGGCCAGCGCCGTGCCCTGGCCGAAGTCCGGGTACTCGACGATCTCGACGTCGTCCGGGGTCAGCCCGGCAGAGCCGAGCAGCGCCTGGAGCATGATCCACGACGAGCCGTATCGGCCTGGGATCCCGATCTTCTTGCCCGCGAGGTCGGCCGCCGTCTCGATGCCCGACGACGCCTTCGAGAACACGATCGACGGAAACTTGCCGTAGATCGTCGCGACATAGACGATCGGGATGTCCTGGCTCACGGCCGGAATGACGGAGGTTCCGTCGGCCGTGCCGATATCGATCGCACCCTGGCCGACGAGCGGGACCAGGTTCGGGTCGATCTGATTCTGGAGCTCCACGTCGAGGCCCGCGTCGCGGTAGTAGCCGGCCTGATCGGCCAGGTAGAACGGCGCGAACTGGACGCTTGAAATGAAGCCGAGGCCGACGACGAGCTTCGTCGCGGCGGGGGTCGGGGTCGAACCGATCCCGCAGCTGGCGACGGCGAGCGCGACGACGAGAGCAGCGACGACGGTTCGTATGCGAGCGACGGACATCGAAACCTCCGGGCGATGGGCTGACGGGTTAGCGGGCGCCGACGAGGCGGCGCTCGACAAGGACGACGACGAGGTAGAGAACAATCCCAAGCAGGGCGATCGTGAGCAGGGTCGCGAACATCAGCGGTGTGTCGAACAGGCTGCCGCGGGCGAGGTTGACGAGGACGCCGAGGCCATGCTCCGCTCCGGCCCACTCGGCGACGATCGCGCCCACAACCGAAAGCGTGACGCCGACTCGAAGGCCACCGAGGATGCTTGGGAGGGCGGCCGGGATCTCGAGCGTCAGCAGGACCTGGCGCCGGGTGGCATGCAGCGATCGGGCCAGCTCGAGGAGCTTCGAATCCACCGCCCGAACGCCGACCATCGTCGCCACCGCCACCGGGAAGAACACGATGAGCGCGCAGATGACGAGCTTCGAAAGCAGGCCAACACCGAACCACAGGACGAGGAGCGGAGCCAGAGCGAGGATCGGCGTTGCCTGGGCGGCGACGAGGTACGGTGACAGCAGGCTCGCGACCAGGCGCGAGCGCGCGAGGGCGTAGCCGGTCGCGATCGCGAGCCCGGACCCGAGCCCGAACCCGAGCCCGATCTCCAGCAGCGTTGCGGCGAAGTGCGGCCAGATCAGGCCGCTGGTCCACGCGCCGAAGAAGCGCGAGGCGACGGACTCGGGCGGCGGCAGGATGAACGCCGGGTAGCCCGCGAGAACAACGATCGCCTTCCAAACGACGACAAACGCAACGAAGGCGAGTCCGGCGGCCGGCGCGGGGCCGATGGATCGAACGTTCACGCCGCCAGCTCCAGGTGGCCGCGGATCTCGCTGGCGAGTCGCGAGGCGAGCGCCCCGTCGAGCGTGGCGAAGGACCGCGGGCGCGAGACCCCGACCTCGATGTCCGCGACGACGCGCCCCGGCCGCGGCGACATCACGATCACGCGGTCGGCGAGGAAGATCGACTCGGCGATGCTGTGGGTCACCGCGACGATCGTCGTGCCCGGCTTGACCCAGCGATCGAGCAGGTCCACGTCGAAGCGCTCGCGGGTCAGCGCGTCGAGCGCGCTGAACGGTTCGTCGAGGAGCAGGACGTCGGGCTCGAGCACGAGCGCGCGCGCGAGGGCAGCACGCTGGGCCATGCCTCCGGAGAGCTGCGAGGGACGCGCGTCCGCGAAGTCGGCAAGCCCGACGAGCTCGAGCGCGGCGTTGGCGCGGGCGATTCGATCGGTTGCGGAGATGCCCGCCAGCTCGAGGGGATAGACGACGTTCGAAGCCGTCGTGCGCCACGGCAGCAACCGCGGCTCCTGGAACGCAAGGCCGACGCTGCCGTCCACGGTCACGCGGCCGCTCTCCGGGGAGAGGAGACCCGCGATCACGCGCAGGAGCGTCGACTTGCCGCAGCCGTTGGGCCCGATGATCGAGACGACCTCGCCCGCCTGAACGGTCAGGTCGACGCCATCGAGCACCTGCAGCCGCCCGCCGTCCGTCCGTTCGAACGAGACGCCGAGCCCCTCGATCGTGATCACGGCATCACCGCCCGAAGCGCCGGGTAGAGGCGCCGATACGTCCGATAGAGCTCGTCGTAGGTCGGCTGGTTCGACGTCCGAGGCTCGAGCCGCCGTTCGACCCGTGTCATCGCCCCGATCGCCGCCGGCAGGCTCGGATGCTCCCCGACCCCGACGGCGCCGAGGATCGCCGAACCGACGACGGCCGTTTCGAGGACGTGCGGGACTTCGACCGGGAAGCCGGTGATGTCGGCCTTGAGCTGGTTCCAGGCCTCGCTCCGGGCGGGGCCGCCGGCAAGGCGCATCGCGTTGATGCGGACGCCGGCTGCGAGGATCGGCTCGGCGACATGGCGGATCGCCAGCGCCGCCGCCTCGAGGATCGCGCGCGTCATGTGACCGCGGCCGTGGTCCAGCCGCAGGCCGACGAAGGCGCCTCTCGCCCCCGGATCCCAGAGCGGCGAGCGCTCCCCGGCGAGGTAGGGCAGGAAGACGACGCCGCCCGCGCCCGCCGGGGTCCTGCCCGCCTCGTCCAGCAGCTGCTCGGTGGAGGCGCCGTTCGCGAGGATGTCGTCGCGGAACCAGTCGAGCGACTTGCCGGTTGCGGCCATCGCACCACCGACGACGAACAGCCCGGGCAATGGCGCGGGGGTGACGAACGCGCCCTGCGCCTCCACAGGCCGGTCCCAGTAGACGCCGAACCCGCCGGCGCCGCCGCCGACGTCGATCGCGTCACCGGCGTTGAGCATCCCGGCGCCGTGGAAGCTCGCGAACGCATCGACGACGCCGCTGACGACCGGCAATCCGGCGTCCAGTCCCAGGGCTTCGGCGGCTTCAGCGGTCAGATACCCGACGACCGAGCCCGCGGCAACCGGCTCCGGCAGCTTCGTCGACTGGAAGCCGACGTCGGCGGGTGTCGGCAGGCCGGGCGCACCCGGCACCGAGGCCCGGGCCTGGCCGCTCAGCCGCAGTGCGAGCGCGTCCCAGGTGTTGAGGTACCAGCTCGAGCGCTCCGCGATCTCCGGCGCGTGGCGCTCCAGGCGCAGCGCGGCGGGCAGGATCCCGAGACCCCAGCCGGCCAGCCCCGTCGCGGACTGGATCTCGGCCGCCTCGGCGGTCGCGCGCGTGTCGAGCCACGTGATCGCCGGTCCGGTCGGCCGGCCGGCGGCGTCTGTCGGGACGAGGGTCGGGCCGTGGCCGTCGAGGCAGATCGCGACAACCTCGGCACGTTCACGGGGTGCAAGGCGTCGCGTCGTTTCCGCGAGCGCCGTCCACCAGTCGTTGGCGTCCTGCTCGGCGCGGCCGGTGCCGGGATCCACGTCGATCGGGTAGCCCGCGCGTTCGAGCGCGATCAAGCTGCCATCCAGTCCAACCAGGCCCACCTTGGCCTCGGTCGTGCCGATGTCCGCCGCCAGGACCGCCTTCGGCTTCGGCGCGCGGAGCCCTCCCCGCTCCGCCCGCGCCCGTGGATCCGCGGCGTCGGCGGCCGCCAGCAGCTCGGCTGTCGAAACATCGGTGACGAGCGTCTTCACGATGCCCGAGCGCAGCGCCGCCAGGATGGGCGCGACCTTCGAACGCCCATGGGCGACTGCGATCGTCGACGGCACCCGCCCCAGCTCGCGGGCATCGAACGCGATGACACGGGTTCGAAGCT
>DASRJS010000046.1:0-40348 GCA_035649355.1 Candidatus Polarisedimenticolia bacterium | reverse complement strand
CGGCTCCCGCGCGGCGGCGGCACGATCTGGACGTGGATGCTGAGCCACCTCCCGATCCAGCTCGCGATCGTCGCTTCCGGCGCGGCGATCGTTTCGCTGATCGAGCACGCCCACGAGCCGGTGACCCCACCTGAGACGGCGCTGCTCCTCGGCGGCTCGGTGACGATCGGCCTCGTGGCGTTGATCCTCACCGAGCGGTCCCTGGAGGACGCGCTGCGCCTGGAGGTCGTCTATCGGCCGCTCGGCGTTGCCCTTGCCGTCGGCGCGCTTGCGGCGCTCGGAGCGGGCCTGCTCGCGCCGACGCCGTGGCTCCTCGCCGTGCTCCTCGTGGCCATCCTCACCGCGCTTTGGGTCTTCGTCGTGTTCCGGATGATCCGCGCGGGCGTCTGGGGCGAGGCCACGTCAGGCTGACTGTCGAGGTCAGCTGGGAGCGGCTCCGGCGACGAACTGCAATGAAGCGACGATCGCGTACGCCTCCTCGAGCTCTGCCGCGGTCTGGCTGCCGTCTCGATTGAGCTCGATCGCAACCAGCTCGCCGTCCACGTCGATCACATAGAGGGATCCGGTCTCGCCACTACCCATGATCGTCCCGCTCCAGAGCCCGAACCCCGTGCACGTTGAGAGACTTGAGATGTCGTACCTGGCTGCCGGGTGACCATCGATGGTCAGGTCGATCCGGTCGGAGATGTCGTTGCCTTGCGGCGCATCGAGCCTTGCGATTGCGTCCGCAAAGCCGCTGATGTCGGTGCTGATCGGCATGCACCCGCCGTCGTTGACACTCGTCGCAGTCGAGGCGTAGATCGCGATTGGCGCGTTTTCCTCGCACGAGGTCGTGAGATTGAAGAATTCGCGCACGCCCTGCCATGGGATCGCTGGCGTGCTCGGAATCGTCGCTGTCATCGAGATCGGGCCGGCGGGCGCCGTGTACGTGCCGCCCTGGGCCAGGTCGGTGCACATGGGATCGACCGGCGGAGCCGGCGTCGGGGTGCTTGACGACTGTGGCGGTGGCGCCAGCGTCGATTTCGCCTCCCCAGGTTCTCGCTCAGCTCGCAGCGATCCCCAGTAGGTGTTCAGGTAGCGGTCCGTCGCCGGGCTCCGCGTGGATCCGTAGCCCTCACCGCGGAGCCGTTCGTAGGCGCCGGTCCCGCCATCAATCACCCAGGAGAACGACTCGGTCCCGCCCTCCAGGTCAACGTGGATCTCGACGGTGACGGCAATCGTGCCGCTCCCATCGTCGCAGGCAAACTCCTTTGGGACCGTGAAGTCGACGAGCTCGCCGCGGCCGACCGCCCCGGAGTCGATCTCGACGAGGTCCGTGACCACGCCGCTGGGACATACGAGCCCGCCCTCCGTGGCCGGGCCTGTCGATTCGAACGTCCCGGTGTTCGCTCCGGATGGGGCGTCGGTGATCAGGGACGAGATGATCACGGGCTGAGAGCCGAGATCCGGGAGCCTTGACCACGTCAGGCCGTCTGCCGACGCCGTCAGCCTGTCGGTGGCCGCGTCGTGCGCCAAGAAACCGGGCCCGATGTCCACGGTCATCTGGCCGCAACCGCCGCCGTCGGGGAACGAGACGTAGAGCCGGTTGCCGCTCACCTGGCCGGTTCCGTCGGCCTTGAAGAGCTTGACGTCGTCGGCGACGCACGCGCCCCCGGTGGAGAAACCGTCCTCGAAGTGGAGGGCGGGCGTCATCCCAGCGGCCACGACGAGGGTCTGGGCGCTCCCGTCCCCTGGATCGATCGCGCTCCAGGTCCCCTCGAAGACGGTGCTACGGAACGGGCCGGATCGGCCACTCCCAAGGAGCGCCACGGCCGCGGCCGCGACGAGGAGGGCGGCCGCGATCAGCGCCCAGCGCAGCGCCGTCGGGAACGGGCCGATTCGCTCGGGAAACCGGGCCAGGCGGTCGACGAGCGGATGGCGCTGGGGCGTGTCCGCGACGCGCTCGAAGACCGCCGCAAGCTGGCCGTCGGCCGGTCGCTCGTTGGCCGTCTCGAGCAGGTGCCTGCGGAGGCTGGCGGCGAACCTGTCGTTCATCATGCGATCCGCTCCTTGACCCGCAGCGGCTCGCGATCGTCGGCCTCGATCGCCGCTCGCAGCGCCTGCGTGGCGCGGTTAAGCCGGGACTTCGCGGTCCCGAGCGGGACATCCATCGCCTGCGCCGCATCTGCGAGTGGCAGGTCGAGGTAGTAGACGAGGACGATCGCCGCGCGCTGGTCGGCCGGGATCCGGGCGAGGCCGCGCTCGAGCTGATCGCGGAGTTGAAGGCCGGGTTCGGCGCCGGCGACCACGGGCTCGTCACCCGGGGTCAAGCGGATCTCGACCGCTCCGGTGCGCCGCCTGCGACGGACGGACTTGAAGCACTCCCGGACCAGGAGGCGCCGCAGCCAGGCCTCGAATCGGTCCGGATCGCGAAGGCCTGGCAGCGACCGCCAGGCGTCGACGAGCGTGTCCTGCACGGCATCCTGGGCGATGTACTCGTCCCGGGTGATCATCCGCGCGACGGCGGTGAGGCGCCCGATCGATCCCGCCGCGAGCTCAGAGAAGGCGTTACGGTCGCCTTCCTTCGCCCGGACCACGAGATGGCGCACTGCTCACCACCGATGTTGATCGCAGCATGTCGCCGCGTTGCCAATGATGTGCCGCCAGACGGCGCAATGGTTCCATCTTTGTTGGACCCCCGGAGGCCGTACGGCGCCTCGCGGGCGCGGGGTTCGAGGACCCCGCGCCCGCGGGCCTGAAATGGGTTTGCCACGGAAGCCGGCCAGGCGCCGAGCAGCCGCCGGCCAGCGCCGGCGGCGGCTCTGGCGAACGGTCAGGCTCTGACGTGGTCAGCTGCAGGCGGGCGCCGCCACCGGCTCGTCGATGCGCGGCGAGGTGCCCGCCGGGACGTCGAAGTACGTCGCCATGAGGACGAGGTTCTCTGTGCCGCGGTTGAACGCCGTGTGGACGTGACCCTGGCCGGGGTCGACGAAGGCCGTGCCGGCCGGGTAGACGGTTTCGAAGCACTGGCCGTGGTCCTCGCGGACGTAGGTCAGGGCGCCGGCCTTCACGATGACGACGACCGGACCGGGGTGGCTGTGCCAGCCGGTGGTGCCGCCGGGGGCGATCGTGACTTCCTGAACGGCTACCTCGCCCGCGGTCAGCGCGTTGGAGATCGCGAGGCCGTAGGGCGTCGTGAACTTCATCTTCAGATCGACCTGGTCGGTGAAGTCGCCTCGGGCCAGGATCGGTGCCGAGATGATGCCGGCGCCCGGCGTGCCAAGCGTCGTGCTGACGATGGTGAGGAGGAGCAGGAAGGCCGCGGCGGCGGACGCCGCGACACGAACTGTAGAAGTGCGCATTGAACGTTCTCCTTCAAGAGCTGCGTCGAGCTGCGGTGGTTCCGGGTTCTTGATCGGGCGTGAATCCATGCAGACCTCCCTCGAATGACGACTGTCGGCGTCGAGGCCGTTCGAGGCTGAAGTGGTCATAGGGTTCGGCGGGGTTCCATCTTTCTGGGCTTCGTCGAAGATGGAACCAAGGTGGCTTCCCGAGGCCACGTTGTTGGTTTGGGCCGCCGCGCCGAGCCGGGCCGTTGGGCCGACGCGACGCCGAGCTGACAGAGCACCCAGACGACCTCGGGGTCGCCTACTCGAACGTGGGCGTTACCCAGCCAAAGTCGGGCGCGTAGTCCCATGCGACGACCTCGCCGTTTCGTGAGACCGACGCCCATGCGTAGAAGCGGAGGGGCAGGTCCTGTACATAGTGGAAGGGCCAGATCCCACTCACGAACGTGAAGACCATCTGGGTCTCGACGGGTTCGCCGCGCCTCTCATCGGGGTGGGCGAACTCGACGGGATATCCATACGGCGGACCGAGCACCTCCGTGGTCGTGTTCGTGTCCAGGCGCGTGACCCAGACGCGGTAGTCGCCGGCTTCCGCTCCATCGTCATTGATGCCGATGACGGCATCGGGCACGTCGTCGCCCGTCGTTTCGAGGACGACGCCGTACTCGAGCACGAGGCCGTCGCGCTCACGGTCGCCAGGAAGCGGCGGTACCTGCCCGAGTTGGAGCCGCCAATACGGGCCGAAGGAGGTGGCCCTGATGGCCACGATGTCGGCCCAGCCCAGCGCCGCATCTTCGGGGTCCACAAGGCTTGCGGACGGGCAGTCGACCGGGATTCCGGAAAGGTCTGTCCGGACCCGGCCCATCCACTCGAGCGGCAATCCCGTCGCGCGGCTGCAAGCGCTCGCGACTGGAGACGGGCTCGGCGCAACCGGGCTGGCACTCAAGGACGGCGTCGGACTGGGGCTCGCCGTCGGCTGCGGCCACGTCAGCGCGGGCAGGATGAGCGGCGTCAGCGCGAGGGCCAGGACTAGCAGCGCCGTGGCGAGGACAGCGACGCGTCGCGGTGCGACGAACGGCAGCGGGAAGATCGACCGGCGCTGCGTGATGAGCTCGGCGGCGTCTCCGATCTCGCTGCGCTCGGCCGCGGTCAGGTGGGTGGGGCCTTCGTCGAGCCAGGCGGCGATCACGGCGTCGGTGCGCGGGTTCGATGTCATGCCAGCCGCCCTTCCGGGATGTCGACCCGGTCATCCGCCTCGAGCGCGACCCGGAGTGCCTGCGTCGCGTGGTGCAGTCGCGACTTCACGGTGCCAACCGGCGCGCCGACGATGTCGGCGATCGCCTGCATCGGCAGGCCCGCGTGGTGGTGGAGGACGATGACGGTCCGGTGCGGCATCGACAGCCGGGCAAATGCCCGTTCAAGTGCGTCCTGCTGGGCGACCGTCACCGTGAAGTCGGCGCCGTCCGTGGGTTCGATGTCGATGTGCGCCACCCGTTCGGTCCAGGCCCGAACGCGGCGCCGCTCATCCCAGCACGCCCGGACAAGCAGTCGATAGAGCCACGGTTCGAACCGGTTTGAGTCACGGAGTTGCGGGAAGTCCCGCCAGGCGCTGAGGAGTGCCCGCTGGACTGCGTCGCGCGCACGGTCATAGTCGCGGACGATCCGGTACGCGATGGCGAAGCAGCGATCCGCTTCCAGCTCGACGAGCTCGCGGAACGCGGCATTGTCGCCACCTCGGGCCCGCTCGACCAGCGTGACCAGCATCCTTGGCGTTCTCCCGTGCGCCGCGTTCATCGGCCTTCGCACTGTATTGGGAGGTGGGCGGCGCGAAAAGTTCACCGGATCGCTCGCTGGGATGACGGTCGCCTCAGGCGCGGCGTCCGAGCCTCGGGCTGCGCCGGGACGACAGCTCCCCCCGCATCCGTTCCGGCCGTTCTGTTACGAAAGGTGGCGCCTCCCGGAAGGCGCCATCAATCAGTCAGTGCGGCGCAGGATCCAGAGACCGGTGTTCATGTCGCTCGCGTAGATGAGACCCGTCGCCTCATCGACGACCACGCCCCAGACCTGCGTCTGGTTGTCGAGGACTCCGCGCTGCGACGGCTTCACCGAGTTCTGCCCCGCGGGTGGAACGAAGAAGGCGACCTCGGAGGGGTTCCGAGGGTCGCTCGTGTCCACAATCCGAACGCCGTCCGAGTACCACGACATGTACGCGTCCGTGCCGACAAGGAAGTTGTTGTGGAGCGAGTAATCCCCCGCGGCCCGGTCCTGCGTCCCAAAGGCGTTGGCGGTCTTGAAGGAACCGATCTGCACGGGGTGGGCGGGATCGGCGTAGTCGTAGACCCGCATGTAGCCGAAGCCCTTCTCGATGCCCGTGCCGGAGGACTTGCAGAAGTCCTCGTCCGCGCCGAAGAGCAAATTGCGACCCTCATCCCACTGCGAGGAGTGGGCGTCGCCGTCGGCCTCAGCCGGGTAGATCGTGCGGCCCTCGAAGACCGGGTCCGCGGGGTTCGTCAGGTTCAGTCGAATGAAGCCGCTGTCCCAGTAGGAAAGGAATGCGAGCCGGCCGCCCGCGGACGGTTCGGCGCCATGGCCGTAGTTTCCGTCTGGATCGCAGCCCTGGCCGTCCGTGAACGGGCCGCCGATGTCCTGGATCCCCCAATCGGACACCTGGAACGGTGCCGCCGGGTTCGTGATGTCGATGAGTCGGAAGTCTCCGTCACCGTCGTGATCGAGGTAGCCGGTCGGGCTGTCGGCGTCTGGCGCGCGGCTGGATGGGACGGTCACGTAGGCGAACGTCCGGCCGAGATCCGTCCGATGCTGGATCTCGAATTCGTGGACACCACGGGCACAGCAGCCTGAATCCCAGAAGCCGAGATCCGCGGGATGGGCCGTGTCCGTAACGTCCCAGAGTTGGAGTCCGCGCGGGATCGACAGGTCGTGGCCTCCGTTCAGGCAGGTCTGGATGCCGGATGCGGCGATGTCGTGGCCCGCCAACGGCCCGTAGACGGCCTGGAAGACGACGACGTCCTCGGCGCTCGTGCCGGGCGGGTTCTGGAGTCGTCCGACGAGCTGCGGATGCGCGGCATCGGTCGCGTCGACGACCGCCACGCCGCTGCCGGCTTCGGTCGGGCAGAACCGGTCGTTGCCCGACGACCAGTCCGGAAAGCCCCAATGGCCGACATACGCGAACCCATCGTGGGTCCACACGTCGCCGTTGAAACCGCGTCCGTCGAGGTCGTGGTGCCCGACGACCTCGATGTTCCAGGCTGAGCCACCCTTGTTGCCACCGGAGTAGGTGCCGGCCTGGGCCGCCCCGCCGAATGCGATCACGATCATGGATCCGAGGGCCATTGCTCGCAGGAATCGCGAGCGCAACGGAGCGCGCATGGTGGATCCCTCCCTGCGGGGCCGGCAGGCTCGCCGGCCCCGTTCAGCGGTTGCCCCGGGCGTTGATTACGGCCCGGTGTACTCGAAGATCCAGAGGCCCGAATCACGATCGCTCGCGGCGACGTATTCGTGGCCGTCGAAATCGAAGACCTGGACGCCCCAGAAGTTGTTGCCGTTCGCGTCGGTGTAGTGGCCGACCTCCTGCAGTTCATCATCGACGATCCGGAGAACCCGGAAGCCCGCGGAGTAGTACGAGGAGTACACCAGCGTGTCGTCGACGTGCGACGTCGCAACCTCGTGAACGGACAGGTCGCCGAAGCCTTCCGCGAAGGCTGGGTCGAACGCCTGCTCGACCGCGAACGTGTCGAGCTCGACGAGCTTGCCGGAGCCGTTCCGGAACAGGTGGATGTAGCCCCACCCGTCGAACACGTTGTCGATCGTCAGGACGTCGCCCAGCTTGCCGATCGTGATCGGAGCCGTGTTCGCTCCGGGGACCGCGGCGAGGCACGCGGTGTTGTCGTAGTCGGCCTCCTGGTCGAAGATCCCGAACCCAACGTCGCGACCCACCGACACGGTCGTCAGACCACCATCGACGGTCATCCCGAATGAGCCGATGCAGGCGTCCGGTCCCTCGCGGTTCATGATCACAACCGCGACGTAGCCACCGGCCGCCTCGACCGCAGCAACCTTCTCGGTGAAGGTGCAGACACCACGTTCGACGACGGCGACCTGGGTTCCGTCGCCGACGGGCACTGCCGGGTCGCCGAGGCTCGGGCATGCGCGCCCGACGAAGACTGCTTGGCCGTTGATCCCGGCGTCGGGGATCGGCGGTGTCCCACTGCCGCCGCCGAGCTTTGCGAGCCCGCCGTCGTCGGTCCGAAGCCGACCGGCGAACGGACCGAAGTCCTCGTCGGCGCCAACGATGTAGGTGTTGTCCAGCGAGAATTCGGCCTCGTGGCCGTTGCCCTCGGGGAAGAATGACGTCCCGGTCTGGGCGAGAAGCTCCGGGTCTGGATTCGTGAAGTCGCTGTCGGCGATGTACGTCGCATGGGCGGGATCGGTTACGTCGAGCTTGACGTAGCCAGCGTCCCAGTAGGACAGGAGCATCTCGTAACGGCCATTGATCTGCTTCACCACGACGTCGTGGAAGAACGCTTCGGCCGTGCCGAGCTCCGGCTGGATCACCTGCGGGAACTGGGCTGAGACGTTGTACTCGCCGACGAGCTTCGGGTGGGCCGGGTCGGTGATCTCGAAGATGTCGACGTCCGTGACCTCGAGGTCGTCGACCTGGACGGCGTAGGCCTTCGAACCGGCCTGCCAGCCGAAGAGGCTATGGATGTCGTTCGCCTGCTTACCCGTGCCTCCGAGCTTGACGTTGAAGTCGCCGAAGTTCTCGACGAGCGGCTTCGGGTGATAGGGATTGGTCACGTCGAACAGCGACATGCCGCCCTTGTCGTTGACGTCGCAGCCCTCGTTGTTCTGGAGAAGCAGGTCCCCGTGGAACTTCGCGGTGTCGACGCGGATGACCTGCACGCCCTCGCCTACGAACGTGTCCTGATGGGCGCGGATGAACCCGATCTCAACCGGGTTCGAGGGGCTCCCGCCTGAATGCCCGCCGCCGATGTCGATGACGTACACGCCGCCATCGATCGTGCTTTCGGGGTTCGTGCAGGTGTCCTGGACAAAAGACGACAGGTAGGCGAAGCCGTTCCAGACGCCGACGTCGGCGATCTTGCCTTCGGCCGCGTCACTCACTCGCAGCTTGCCGATCAGGTCGACATTCGCGCTGCCCTCGATCAGGTGGCCTGCCGTGGTCCCGTGCTGGTTGTGAGCCGGACCGTGGACCTTGAGCGCCGAGTCGGTGGCGCCATCGTCGGTGGGATCGTGGGCCGCGACGACGCTCGACATTGCGACCGCCGCGGCGACCGCGAGGGCGAATCCGATACGCATGCTTTTCGGCATCCGATGACCTCCCTGGGCGACTCGCGGGGCGTCGCCGCTGATCGGGCTCGGCGCGGGGCCGCGCGATCATGGCTTCGGAGGAGTCCTCCGCCCCCGGGAGCGGGTCGATCGGCTCGGGCACCGAGCGATGCGTTGGACGTCGATCCTAGTCCCGCTCGCGGGTCAGGACAAATGCCGCCCGGTGCTGGAAGCGGCTGGTTGTATACTCCCAGGGGGTATTCGAGGCGAAGCATGGACCACCACCAGCATCACGGCGAGTCTCCGCCGGCGCCGGATCGCGTGGCGCACGGCGACGCGCACGCGCACGCCCTGCCGCACCCGACGGCCTCCCATGACCGCCACGCAGGCCACTCGGTCGCAATGTTCCGCGACCGCTTCTGGCTCAGCCTCGCCCTGACGATCCCGGTCGTCATCCTCAGCGCCGACGTCCAGCAGTGGTTCGGTTACGCGCTCCCTGCGTTCCCTGGCTCCCTGCTGCTGCCGGCGGTCCTCGGGACCGTCGTCTTCGCATACGGTGGCCTGGTCTTCATCCGCGGTGCGCGGGGCGAGCTGGCCGACCGGCAGCCCGGGATGATGACCCTGATCTCGCTCGCAATCGTCGTCGCGTTCGTCACGAGCTGGGCCGGCACCCTCGGGCTGTTCGAGGTCGAGATCTGGTGGGAGCTCGCGACCCTGATCTCGATCATGCTCCTCGGGCATTGGCTCGAGATGCGCTCGATCGCCCAGGCACGCGGCGCGCTCGCCGCCCTGACCGAGCTCCTGCCCGACCGTGCAGAGCGGGTGATGGAGACCGGAACCGAGACCGTCAGCCTCGCCGACCTGCGCGCCGGCGACGTTGTCCTCGTCCGTCCCGGCGGGCGTGCGCCGGCCGACGGCGCCGTCGCCGAGGGCGAGGCGGACGTCGACGAGTCGCTCATCACAGGGGAGTCCCGGCCGGTCCCGAAGCGTCCAGGCGACCAGGTCGTGGCGGGAACAGTCGCGGCCGGCGGAAGCCTGCGGATCCGCATCACGGCAGTCGGCGCGGAGACGGCGCTCTCGGGGATCATCCGGATGGTCGAGGCCGCCCAGGCATCCGCGTCGCGTGCCCAGGCGCTCGCGGACCGTGCTGCGGCTGTCCTGTTCTACGTCGCGCTGCTGTCCGGTGTCGCCACCCTGGGCTTCTGGTGGTTGGAGGGCGATCGCGAAGGCGCGCTCGTTCGGACGGCAACGGTCCTCGTCATCGCCTGTCCGCACGCGCTCGGTCTCGCGATCCCGCTGGTCATCGCGATCAGCACGTCGCTCGGTGCGCGGAACGGCCTGCTCGTGAAGAACCGGATCGCGCTCGAGCGGGCCCGCGAGTTGCAGGTGGTCATCTTCGACAAGACCGGGACGCTCACGAAGGGCCGGCCGGCCGTCGTGGAGATCGCAGGCTCGGCCGTGGCCGAGGACGACGTGCTGCGGTTGGCGGCGGCCGTCGAGCGGGACTCCGAGCATCCGCTGGCGCGCGCGATCGTCGAGGAGGCCGCGCGGCGTTCGATCGAACTCCCGCCGGCCGACAACTTCGAGAGTCTCGCCGGCCGTGGAGCACGCGCACGCGTTGACGGTCACGCGATCGCGGTGGGCGGGCCGCGGCTCCTCGCCGATGCCGGACTGACCCCGATCCCGGCGAGCGAGGCATGGGCCAGCGAGGGCCGCACTGTCCTCCACGTGATCGACGAGGGTCGCATCGCCGGTGCGATCGCCCTCGGGGACGAGATCCGCCCCGAATCCGACGAGGCCGTACGCGACCTCCATCGCCTCGGTCTGCGGGTCGCGATGATCACCGGCGACAGTCAGGCCGTCGCCGACTCTGTCGCTCGACGCCTGGGTATCGACGAGGTCGCAGCGCAGGTGCTGCCGGCGGACAAGGCGGCCGCCGTCAAGAGGTTCCAGCAGGGCGGCCGGCGCGTCGCGATGGTGGGCGATGGTGTGAACGATGCGCCGGCTCTCGCGACGGCCGATATCGGGATCGCCATCGGTGCCGGGACGGACGTCGCGATCGAGTCCGCTGGCATCGTCCTCGTTCGAAGCGACCCGCGGGACGTCGTCGGCGCGATCGAGCTGTCACGCGCGACCTACCGCAAGATGGTCCAGAACCTTGTCTGGGCGACGGGCTACAACCTCGTCGCGATCCCAATAGCCGCCGGAGCCCTCTCGCCTTGGGGGATCGACCTGCCCATGGCCGCCGGGGCGATTGCGATGAGCGCGTCGACCATCATCGTCGCCGCGAACGCCCAGTTGCTGCGCGGGCTCCGCCTCCGGAACGAGCCCACTCACGCCGAAGCCCACCCGGTTCCAGCCTGAACGATCGAGAAGGAGCCCATTCGATGAGCGGCACGCACCCCGAAACGGTCATCGACCCGGTCTGCGGCATGGCGGTCAACGTCTCCGCCGCCGAAGCCGACGGCCGGACGCTGACCCATGAAGGCCGGACCTATGCGTTCTGTCGTGCAGGTTGCCGGCGTGCCTTCGAGGAGGAACCCGCCGCGTACCTCTCGTCAGACGCTGTGGTGCCGGCAACGCCGGATGGAGCACGCGGCCTCCTTGTCATCGATGAGGGCATGAGGCGCTGGTATGAAAGCTGCTCGTGCTGCCTCTCGGACGCCTATCCGGAGATCAAGGCCGCGCTCGATGCCGAGCGGGCCGCGCAATCACAGGGGGCAGCCGGGCCGGGAATCTGCGAAGTCGCCGAAGCGCACGACGTCCACGACGCCCACGAGGAGATCGTCACTCACTGACCGTTCGACCCGGTCGTCGTCGCGTCGACGAGGCGTCGAACCGGCGTGTGGGGCGAGGCTTCGACCGGCGGCTGAGCTAGATCTGCAAGGCCGGATCCGGCGAATAGGTGTTGACTAGGTAGCTCGGCCCCGCGGCGCGTACGAGGAGGATGACGATGGCGTCATTCCGGAACGCGATGCGTGGCGCGGTGCGGCGGAGTCTCGTGCTCGCCACGGTGTTGGCTCTGCTCATCGGGGTCGTCGGTCTCTCCGGACCGGCTCTTGCGAAGAGTCCGTGGGACACCACGGTGGCCGGGGTCGACGTTGATTTGTCGACGATCCCCGAGCTGCAGGGGCTCATGGACGATGGGACGCTGTCGTCGGTTGACCTCGTAGCGTTCTACCTGAAGCGGATCGCGCAGCTGAACCCGCGGCTGAATGCGGTCATTACCCTCAACTCAGATGCCCTGGCCGAGGCGGCCGCCGCCGACGATGCGCGCGCCGATGGCGACGGCCGCCCGCTGCTCGGCATCCCGATCATCGTCAAGGACAACGTCAACACCACCGGCATGGCGACCACGGCCGGCTCATGGGCTCTTGCCGGCAGCACGCCAGATGACGCGTTCATCATCACGCAGCTCAAGGCCGCAGGCGCGATCGTCCTCGGCAAGGCCAACCTGTCCGAGTGGGCGAACTTCCGATCCGGCCCATCGTCGACCGGTTGGAGCGGCATCGGCGAGCAGACGAACATGCCTTACGTCCTCGATCGCAACCCGTGCGGTTCGAGCTCGGGCTCGGGCGTCGTTGCTGCGGCCGACCTTGCGGTCGCGGCGGTCGGCACCGAGACGGACGGTTCGATCGTGTGCCCGTCCGGCGCCAACGGCGTCGTCGGCATCAAGCCGACCCTCGGGCTGTGGAGCCGCGCCGGCGTCATCCCGATCACCGCAGACCAGGACACCGCCGGTCCGATCGCCCGAAACGTGACCGATGCGGCGGTCCTCCTCGGCGCAATGACGGGCATCGATCCCAATGACCCGGCCACGGCCGACCAGGACGGCTTCGCGTTCACCGACTACACGCAGTTCCTCGACGCCGGCGCCCTCGACGGCGCCCGGATCGGCGTCTGGCGCGAGGGCACCTACGACCCCGAGGCGGTCCCCGAGGTCACGCCGGTCCTCGAGGCAACGATCGATGCGCTCGAGGCCGCCGGGGCGACCGTCGTCGACAACGTCAACATCCTCCCGAACACCGACGCGACCGGCGCGATCTACACCGCCGAGTTCGCGGCGCTCCTCTGCGAGTTCAAGACGGACATCGCGACCTACCTCGCGACGTACACGGGCGACGAATACCCGAAGACGCTCCAGGACCTCATCGACTTCAACGCGGCGAACGACCAGCCGAGCCGCGAAGGGCCGTGGAATTCGCTGATCTTCGACCTCGCCCAGGAGACCGGTGGTCGCGGAACCGCCGACTGCGATGCGGCGCGCGCCGCGGCGACGCCGCCGACGCAGGCCGCGATCGACTCGCTCATGGACGCGAACGATCTCGACGCGATCATCGGGCTGACGAACGGTCCCGCGTGGGTGACCAACAAGAAGCTCGGCGATCTCGACGGCGACTTCTCGACGTTCGTCGGGTCCTCGAGCGCGGGCGCGATCTCGGGCTACGCCGACATCACCGTGCCGGCCGGCTACGTCGGCCCGCTGCCCATCGGCATCACGTTCATCGGTGGGCGCTGGGATGAGCCTGAGCTCATCGCCCTCGCCTACGCTTTCGAGCAGGCGACCCAGGTCCGCGTCCCGCCGCAGTTCATCCCGACGATCGGCAAATAGCGCTTCTCGGCGTTCAGGACCGGCATCACCGAGGGGAGCCCGTCGGGCTCCCCTCAAACCTGCTTATCTGAACGCGACCCGTCCGAGATTGGGAGACCCCAGATGCACCAATTCGAGCCGCTGATCGGCGAGTGGCACGCCGAGGGCGAGATGCCGATGGAGCCTCCGGTGAAGATCATCGTGGAGGCGAAGATCGAGCCCTTTGGCAAGTTCCTCCTCTTCAGCACGACCGGCGAGCCGGCGGCAGTCCCGGACACGCTTTCGATCATCGGCGGCGCGCCCGAGGGCGAGCCGCAACCGATGCACTACTTCGACAGCCGCGGCGTCAAGCGCCTGTTCCTGATGGCCTTCGAAGGGTCAACGCTGAACATCCGGCGGGCGCCCGGCGAGGACTGGAACGGCCCCGATGGACCGGGCTTCAATCAGCGCTTCATCGGCGAGCTGTCGGCTGACGGCCGGGAGCTCGATGGCCGCTGGGAGCGCGGCGTGGGCGCCGAAGGCGACCAATGGGAGCTCGATTTCCCGATCCACTACGTCCGGAAGTAGGGGCTCGATCCGCATCCCAGAGTGTCCTCGTGAATCCGCCAGCCTCAATTCGTTTCCGCCGCTTACGACCTCCAGTCGTGTCAGGCGCCGCTCCACCAGCATTGCGGGCGTCGTCCGGCACCTATCGTGCGGGGTCCGGACATTGGCAGCCCGGAACTCGGCCCAAGACCGCCGATTTCGCTGGCTAGTACGACCCCGGGTCGTATTTGCGACTGAATCCGGCCTCACGGCGAGGTAGCACGACCGGGGCTCGTTTGTGGTGGAAACATTCGCAAGGTCGTCGCCATGGCCCGCCTGCGAGCCGAGGCTCGCGCGTCGGCCAAGCCCGCCGGGGTACGGTAGGCGCCTCCCCCGCGACCTCCGAGGAGGCCAGATCGTGAGAGCCGTCGTCCAGGATCGCTACGGGCCGCCGTCGGTCCTCCGCATCGAGGAGGTGCCCAAGCCTGTGCCCGGGGACGAGCAGGTCCTCATCAGGGTCCGCGCCTCCACGGTGAGCCAGACGGATACCCATCTCCGCGGCGCCCACCCCTTCGTCTGGCGCCTGATCCTCGGATTGCGGCGGCCGAAGATCCGGACTCTTGGCGTGGAGTTCGCCGGTGAGGTCGAAGCCGTCGGTGCCAGGGTGACCGAGTTCAAGGTCGGCGACCGCGTGTTCGGCGGCCCGCCGGGGATCGGGGGCGCACACGCGGAGTACATCTGTCTTCGGGAGACCGCCCCGATCACCCAGATCCCCGGCGGGATGAGCTTCGAGGATGCCGCCGCGGTCCCCGATGGATCCTGCGAGGCACTTGGGGCGCTGCGCAAGGCAGAAACGGGCGAGGGCCAGCGACTCGTCATCTACGGCGCGTCCGGGTCGCTGGGCACGGCCGCCGTGCAAATCGCGAAGCACTTCGGCGCCCACGTCACCGCCGTGTGCAGCACCAGGAACGTGGAGATGGTGCGATCGCTAGGCGCCGACGAGGTGGTCGACTACACGCGCGAAGACTTCACGAAGAACGGCCAGACGTACGACGCGATCATCGACGCTGTCGGCAAGTACGCCTATTACTGGGGCCAGCGCGCGCTCAAGCCGGGCGGCATCTACGTCGAGACCGATCTCGGGCCGCACAAGCTGCACACCGTCTTGATGGTCGTCCTGACGCGCTGGCGCGGCACGAAGCGACTCCGGTTCGCAGGCGGCTGGCGCAACAAGCCGGACCTCCTGTTCGCGAAAGAGCTGATCGAGGCCGGGAAGTACCGGCCGATCATCGATCGCCGCTACCCGCTCGAGCAGGTCGCCGAGGCGCACGCCTACGTCGAGACGTGGCGAAAGACGGGCAACGTCGTACTGACGGTGGCCGCGGAGCAGTAGCCGTCGGGGACGCTGCGGACATACCTGACACCTTTGTTACTGTCCGGCTGCCATAATTAGTGCGCGCGGCAACAACTCGCCGCCGCAGCCCAATCCCCCACACCGCGCCTGAGGAGCCTTCATGTCGTCCCCGGCCGCCGTCGACGCCCATCCCGACGGCCACAGCTTCAACCTGAGCCAGCGCCAGAAGGTCGAGATCCTCGGCGCGATCCTGCTCGCCCTGTTCCTGTTCGCGCTTGATCAGACGGTCGTCGGCACGGCGCTGCCGATCATCTCGACAGATCTCAACGGGCAGGACCTGTACACGTGGGCGTTCACGATCTACCTGCTGACCTCGACGATCAGCGGTCCGATCTACGGCAAGCTGTCCGACCTCTTCGGTCGTCGGCCGATCTTCATCTGGGCCGTTTCGCTCTTCTTGGCCGCGTCCGTGTTCGCCGGCCTGAGCCAGGAGATGTGGCAGTTCATCCTCGCTCGCGGCCTCCAGGGCCTCGGCGGTGGCGCGGTGTTTCCGATCGCGTTCGCGATCATCGCGGACCTCTACCCGCCCGAGGAGCGTGCGAAGTACGGCGCGCTGTTCGGAGCGGTGTTCGGCCTCTCGTCCGTCCTCGGACCGATCCTCGGCGGCGGCGTCACGGATCTCTTCGGCTGGCCGTGGATCTTCTTCCTCAACGTGCCGCTCGGCTTGATCTCGCTGTTTGTCTGCTTCCGGCTCCTGCCGCCGATCAAGCATCCGGAGTCGGGTCACAACATCGACTTCGTGGGAGCCGCACTGTTCGCCGCAGCGATCGGGCCGATCCTGCTCGGCCTCAGCAACAAGCGAACGCTCGAGTGGACCGACCCGTGGGTCGGCGGCCTGATCCTCGTTGGTCTCGTGCTCGTCGGCGTTTTCGTCTGGTGGGAGTCGCGCGCGGTCGACTCGATCGTCCGGCTCGAGCTCTTCCGCATCCGCCAGGTCACGATCTCGGTGCTCTCGATGTTCCTCGCCGCGTTCGGGTTCTTCGGGGCGATCGTCTTCCTGCCGCAGTTCTTCCAGGTGGTGCTCGGCATGGGCGCCACTCAATCCGGTCTGAACCTCCTGCCGCTCGTGTTCGCGCTCATCGTGGGTGCAACCGTCAGTGGCCAGGTCGTCGCCCGAACCGGCGCCTACAAGGTCGTGATCCTCGGCTCGATGCTCGTGCTCGCGGTGGGCCTCTTCCTCCTCACGAATCTCCGCGCCGACACGCCGCTCCCCGTTCTCTGGGCCTGGATGGTCGTCACCGGCCTTGGCGTTGGGCCATCCTTCGCGGTGTTCACGGCGCTCGTCCAGAACAGCGTGAAGCCGCAGGTCGTGGGCGTCGCGACGTCCAGCCTGACGTTCTTCCAGCAGATCGGCGGCACGATCGGGCTCACGATCGCCGGCACGCTCCTCGCCGACTCGCTCGAGAAGGAGATCCCGAAGCGAATGCTGGCGAACGGCCTCCCGCAGCAGATGGTCGACGGATTCGCGGCCTCGGGCGGCTCCGGGGGAGCCCTGAACCTGACCGGGACCGGCGATCTCGGGACCCAGATCCTCGAGACCATCCCGGCCGAGTTCCGGGCGTTCGTTGAGCCGTTCATCGAACAGATCGTGCAGTCGATCCACGAGGCCTTCGCGATCGCGATCGCGTCGACGTACTGGGTCAGCATCGGCGCGGCGCTTCTGGCCGCGGTGTTCGTGTTCTTCCTGCCACGGATCCCGAAGCCGGGCATGGAGGCCGTCGGGGCACCGGCCGAAGGCGAGAGCTGAGCCAGGGAGCGCGCTTGACGTGACCGAGCACCGAGTCGAGGCGAACGGCGTCGACACGTTCTACGAGGTCGACGGCCCGGACGACGGCGATCCGGTCGTCATGCTGCATGGCGGCTTCGTTTCGAACGAATCGTGGGCGTCGCAGCGGGCGGCGCTCGCCGAGCGCTATCACCTCTATCTCCCGGAGCGGCGCGCCCACGGCCACACGCCGGACGTGCCAGGTCCGCTCGGCTTTGACGTCCAGGCCGAAGACACGATCGCGTTCATGGCAGCGGTCGGCCTGCCGTCCGCGCATCTCATCGGCTGGAGCGACGGCGGGATCATCGCGCTGGAGGTGGCGTTGCGCCGGCCGGACCTCGTTCGATCGCAGGTTCTCATCGGCGCGGTCGCGCACGTCGACGGCGCGACGGCCGAGGCGCAGCAGGAGCTCGCCGCGATGACGGCGGACGGGCTTGGTCCGTACGTCCGCGACATGTACGACCGGCTGTCACCGGACGGCCCGGAGCATTTCGAGGTCGTGTTCGAACGACTCGTCGCTGTCTGGCGGACGGAGCCGACCCATGAGCTGTCGGAGCTCGCCAAGATCGCCGCCCCCACGCTGATCGTCGTCGGCGATCGAGACGTTGTCTCGGTCCAGCACGCGGCGGCGATGCAGCGTTCGATTCCGAACGCGCAGCTCGCCGTCGTGCCCGGAGCCGATCACTTCCTGCTCTTCTCGAAGTCCGACTTGGCGAACCGGCTGTTCCTCGACTTCCTCGAGGGCGCGGCGGAGGCGCCGGGCAGCTAGCGCGGCTTCGACCGCCATGCGGGGTCGTCGCCCGCGAGCCATTCGGTACTGAAGCGCGAGGCGCCGTGGATGGCGACGAGTCGGAGCTCCGCCGGGCCGGTGTTCGTGAACCCGTGCGGCACGTCCGGCGGGCCGATCACGACGTTGCCCGCCGGCACGATCACCGTCTCGTCGCCCAGACGGAACGTTGCCTCGCCGGATTCGACGATGAAGACCTCCGCGTACGGGTGGCGGTGAAGCTTCGGACCGACGCCGGGCTGAGAGTGGACGAGGATCACTGAGAACGGCACGTCGCCGTGGTCTGCCCCAACGAGCTCGTGCGCATGCTCGGTGTGTTCGAGCTCGTCGAGCGGCACGACGAGCGGATGGAGCCGTGAGCTCATCGAAGGAATCCCGCGAGCGCGTCGGGGTCGTGCCGGAAGGTCACGCCGGATCGAGCTGCGCCGGCGCGCAGCATCTCTTCGACCGGCGGGCTCGGCCGCCCGTAGATCTCGTAGCCGAGCGTCTCGATGAACTCGTCTGCGGCTGCAGAACGCTCCATCACACCCTCGAGGTGGACATCGAAGGCGTACGCGTCTGCAAACGCATGCACGATCGCGAGCTCGGTCCCGTCTGCGTTGAGGTACGGCAGGAACGCCAGCGTCAACGGCTTGTCGGCCTCGAGGGCGGGGGCGCCGGCCGCGAGGAATGCGCGCAGACCTTCGAGCATGCCCTCGCGCACGCGGCTGTGGCTGATGAAGACGATGGCTTCGGACACGTCACCGCTCCTTCGTGGTCACAAAGGTTCGAAGGCGTTCGAGACCGCGATCGAGCGCGGCGCGGAGGGCCGGGTCCTTCGGATCGACGCCGTCTTCGAACCAGGTCCCGAGAACCTCCAGCTTTGACGTTACCCGGTTGGCCTTCGCGTCCATCCGACCTACGAGCCTGTCGCCCCAGAGCATCGGCAGCGCGTAGTAGCCGAAGCGCCGCTTCTCGACCTTCGTGTAGACCTCCCACATGTAGTCGAAGTCCCACAGTCGCTTCGTCCGGGCGCGATCGCCGATGACCGGATCGAGCGGCGAGAGGAACGTGATCTCGTCCTCGGTCATCGCCTCGAGCGGCGTCCATTCCTTCGGGATGCGTCCGTCGGCCAGCGTCGCGAAGGTGGCGACGTTCGAGGCTCGGGTCAGGAGCTTCCCGCTCAGGCCTTCGACTTCGATCTCAGCGAGTACGCCTTCACCGATCTGCCGAGCGCGCCAGGCCTTGAGCTCCGCGCTGGTGACGTCGCGGAGGATCGTCCACTTGAGGCCGCCGATGGTCGGCCGCATGAAGCCGCTCGCGTCGATGGCTCTGAGCGCGATGAAGTCGTCGGTTTCGGCTTCGGGCGCCTCGCGCAGGTAGCGAGCCGGCGCGACGGACTCGGCCGGCGCGTAGACCCGTTCGAAGCGCTCGCGGCGGGTGACCATCGCGTCACCGGTCATCCACAGGTAGTACAGCGCGATCGCGCTGTCCTTGCGACCGCGATAGCTGTTGACGCGCGTCCGGTCGCCCATCGCGAAGTCGCGATTGCTCAGCTCGCCCCGTTCCCGGAGCAGCGCCCGCACCTCCTCGATCGCCGGGCCGTGGTCCTGCCGGTAGCGGCGCAGACGTGGGCCGATGTCAGCGGCGCGACGCATGAGCACGCGGTAATACGGCAGCTCCTCGATCGGTCGCACCGCGAGCCAGCCGCCCCATTCGAAGAACTTCCGGTCCGAGTAGGTCAGCCGGGCCCAGTCGTCCTCGCGGTAGCCGATGACCCGGCTGTTCAGGGCCAGGTCCTGGGCGCGGGAGATGATCCGAAGCGGGTCGAGCTGGAGGTTGCCCATCGCCCGCATCGCCGTGGCCGTGCCGTCGTCGGCCGCGCGCCAGCGCCGGCCCGGCCACAACCCCTGCCGGCCGAGCAGGAACCGCCGGGCCACCTCCCTCGAAATTCGCATCGCTGCGATTATCCGGGTCGGAGGTGCCAGCCATGGACACGATTGCCGTCGTGCTCAGCGTGAAGAAGGACCAGGTCGAGGCGTTCGAGGCCGGCTTTCGAGAGCACGAGCTGCCGATCTGGGAGGACTACCAGGCTCGCGGGATCATGCTCACCGCGTCGATCGCGAAGATGGACATCTCGACCGCGCCGCGCGGCGACACCGTGCAGTACCTGATCGCGGTCAACTTCGCGACCGGCGAGGGTCACCACCTCCACGACGACGACCCGCGGTTCCAGGCCTGGAACGAGATGGCCGACCAATACCAGGTCGGCGGTGGGATGGCCTTCGGGGGCGAGACGCTGCTGTCAGTCGGCCTCTGATCCCGGGCGCGCGAGGCGCGACAAGTGCGCGGTGGCGATCGCCGCGATGAGACCGCCCAGCATGCCGAGGGCGATGTCGCCGAGCGTGTCCGCGTAGGCGGAGGCCGCCTCCGGCGAGTTCGGCACGAACGTCACGTACTCGGCGAATTCCCAGAGCACGGCGGCCGTGACCGCGTAGGCGAAGCCCATGGCCGCCCGGACGCGCCAGGTCCACGGGGCGTACCGGAGAACCAGGCCCACGGCGGCGGTCTGGAGCGCCCAGTTCACGAAGTGGTTCGCGTCGTCCCACCACTCGATCGTGTCGTAGAGGTTCGCGGCGTTGCCGGCGACGTCGATGAGGAACGGCAGGCCGAACAGGATGTCCGAGGCGATCGGGAACGGGATCCGACCCCGCCCGATCAGCCACCAGCCGGCGGGCACGAGGAGCAGCGCGACCGGGTACGCGATCGCGCGGCCGGCGAACGCCTTGCCCTGGAATTGCGGGAGGTCCGGGTTGACGAGCGCGTAGGCGAGCAGCCCAACGGTCGCCGCCTTTACCGCGACGTCGATGGCGAGACTCAACCGGCTCGGACGCATCCGAGCAGCACTGTAGCCATGGGACGCTGGCCGGATCGCGCTCGGCGGCGCAACATCGCGGCATGCCGGATCTCGCGGCTCCGGACTACAGCGTCGCGCGGTTCCTGATCGAGCGTGGGCTGGCGCTCCTGTACTTCGTGGCGTTCACCGTTGCCCTGAAGCAGTTCCCCGCACTGTGCGGCGAGCGCGGCCTGGAACCTGCGACCGACTGGCTCCGCTTCACGACCTTCCGCCGGGCACCGAGCCTCTTCCACCTCACCGGCTACTCGGACGTGAAGCTGTGGGTCGTCGCGTGGCTGGGCATCGCGATCTCGCTGATGCTCCTCGTGGGCCTGCCGCAGGCCGCGCCGCTGCCCGTGACGATGCTCGCATGGTTCGCGATCTGGGCGCTCTACCAGTCGATCGTGAACGTTGGCGGCTCGTTCTACAGCTTCGGCTGGGAGACGCTGCTCCTCGAGGCCGGCTTCCTCGCGATCTTCCTCGGCAACGACGCGGTCGCCCCGCCGCTCCTCGTCATCCTCGCCTTCCGCTGGCTCGCGTTCCGCGTCGAGTTCGGGGCTGGGTTGATCAAGCTCCGTGGCGATCCCTGCTGGCGCGACCTCACTTGCATGAACTTCCACCACGAGACGCAGCCGATGCCGAACCCGCTCTCGTGGCTGTTCCACCACCTGCCGCGACCGATCCACCGAGCCGAAGCCGTCGGCAACTTTGTCGCCCAGCTCGTGCTGCCGTTCGGGCTGTTCCTGCCTCAGCCGTTCGCATCGGTTGCCGGCGGGTTGATCATCCTGACGCAGCTCTATCTCGTCGTCAGCGGCAACTACGCGTGGCTGAACTGGGTCACCATCGTGGTGATGACGTCGGCGCTCGCGGATCCCGTCCTTCGAACCGTCCTGCCGATCGGCACGCCCGCCTTCGAACCCACGCCGCTGTGGTTCTCAGCCGCCGTCCTCGCGCTCGCGGGCCTCGTCGTCGTCCTCTCGTACTTCCCCGTTCGAAACCTCCTGAGCCGGCACCAGGCGATGAACGCCTCGTTCGATCCGTTCCGGCTCGTGAATACGTACGGCGCGTTCGGGTCCGTGAGCCGCCACCGTGACGAGGTCATCGTGGAGGGCACGTCCGGCGAGCTCGGCTTCGACGCCGGATGGCGCGAATACGAGTTCCAGGGCAAGCCCGGCGACGTCCGCCGGATGCCGCCGCAGTTCGCGCCGTACCACCTGCGGCTCGACTGGCTGATGTGGTTCCTGCCGCTCTCGCCGATCTACGGTGAGCGCTGGTTCGTGCCGTTCCTCGGCAAGCTCCTCGAGGGCGACCGGGCGACCCTCGCCCAGCTTCGGGTCAACCCCTTCCCAAACGCGCCGCCGACGTACATCCGGGCGCGCCTCTACCGCTACCGCTTCACGACCTGGCGCGAGTGGCGCGAGACGGGCGCATGGTGGGATCGCAGGCTCATCGGTGAGTACGTGCCCGCGATCCGCCTTCGAGACGTCGCATGACGAGCGCGGGCGCTTCCTCCGTGCTCGACGCCGTCGTCGTCGGCGGTGGCCCGAACGGCCTCGCGGCCGCGATCTCGATCGCTCGCGAAGGCCGGAGCGTGAGCGTCCTCGAGGCGGCCGAGACCGTCGGCGGCGGGGCCCGCTCCGACGACGGCCGAACCCTGCCGGGCTTCGTCCACGACGTCTGCAGCGCGATCCACCCGTTCGGGCGCACCTCGCCGTTCTTTGCCGGAGCCGACCTCGCGCGGTACGGCCTGCGCTGGGTCGAGGCGCCGGCCGGGTTCGCCCATCCGCTCGACGGAGGGCGCGCGATCATCGTCCGCCGCGATGTCGAGCTGACGGCGGCGCAGCTCGGCCGCGACGCCGATGCCTACCGACGCATGATCGGACCTCTCGTCCGGCGGTTCGGCGCCCTGATCCCGGACATCCTTGCGCCGTTTCACATCCCGCTGTCGCCCGTGCGGTCACTTCGGCTGGCGTGGTTCGGGGTCTCCGGCCTCCAACCGGCGACCTGGCTGGTCCGTCGGTTCCGGGACGAGGACGCCCGGGCGCTGTTCGGCGGAGCAGCCGCCCACTCGGTGCTGCGGCTGAGCGAGTCGATCAGCGGCGCAGCCGCGCTCGTCATGCTCGGCAGCGCCCATCACGACGGCTGGCCGTTCCCAGCCGGCGGCGCCGGCGAGATCTCGCGGGCGATGGAGGCCGAGCTCCGGGGGCTGGGCGGGACGATCGAAACCGGTCGCCGCATCGAAGCGCTCGCCGACCTGCCGGCGAGCCGGGTCGCCCTCTTCGATACCTCGCCTCGCGCGCTTCACGCGATCGCCGGGACCCGCCTCGCCGCGAGCTATCGCCGTGCGCTCACGCGCTTCCGCTACGGCCCGTCCGTGTTCAAGCTCGATCTGGCCATCGAGGGTGCCATCCCGTGGCAGAACGCCGAGGTCGGCGAGGCCGGCACGGTCCACCTCGGTGGGACGTTCGAGGAGATCGTCGCGTCCGAGGCGGCGGCCACATCAGGCGAGCACCATCCGCGGCCGTTCGTCCTGCTTGCCCAGCAGAGCGTCTTCGACCGCTCCCGTGCGCCGGAGGGCAAGAACGCCATCTGGGCGTACTGCCACGTGCCTCACGGCTCCACGGTCGACTCGAGCGAGGCGATCCTCGGCCAGATCGAGCGCTTCGCGCCCGGCTTCCGCGAGCGGATCCTCGCGTCGCGCGCCACGACGCCGGCGGAGCTCGAGGCCTACAACCCGAACAACGTCGGCGGTGACATGTCCGGCGGGCGGATGGACCTCGGCCAGCTGTTCACGCGCCCCGCGGTCCGCCTGGACCCGTACTCAACCCCGGATCCGCGGCTGTTCCTGTGCTCCTCCTCAACCCCGCCGGGCGGCGGCATCCACGGGATGCCGGGCTTCCACGCGGCGCGCTCGGCGCTGCGCCGCCTCCGCTGAGGCGAAGCGACCTACGGAGGTCCGCTCGGCGACTCGACTGGGACCGGCGAATCCGACGCTGAGGGTTCGGGCGAAGGCGACGCGCTCGGCTCGGGTGTGGGTGAGGGCGCGGGCGACGGCGAGTCGGACGGCGACGGGCTCGGCTCGGGTGTCGACGAAGGGCTCGGTGAAGGCGTCGGTGACGGCGTTGGGGTCGGGGACGGCAGCGGCCCGAGGATGCTGCCGACCGCCTGTCGGATCTTCGTGATCTCGCTCTGGGTCATCCACGACGGATAGGTCGGCGGGACGACGCGGAGCTGCTTCACCGATGCGCTCTGGGCCTTGCCGAACAGCTCGACGAGGTTCGGCAGCGACTCGCGGGGCAGGTCCGTCCAGGCTGTGCGCTTCGCGGCGTCGAACAGCGCCGGCGCGTTGAGGATCGTGTCGAACCCGAGCTCGTCGCGGATCGCGAGGAGGACCGTCTGCTGGCGGGCCATGCGGCCGTAGTCGGAGTCCTGGTGGCGGGTTCGGGCGTAGGCGAGGGCCGTTCGGCCGTCGAAATGCTGCTGCCCGGCATTCACGTGGAAGTAGATGTTTCCGTAGATCGGGTCGGGGTAGTGCGTGTCCGTGACCGGCTTCGGGACGTTGATGTCGATTCCGCCCATCGCATCGACGACCCGCACGACGCCGATGAGGTCGACGATGAGGACGGCATCGATCGGGCGACCCGTGAGCTCCGACACGGTCGAGCGAACGGCGCCGATGCCCTTGACGGCGCCCTTGCCCGGCCAGCGGTCGGGGTGCCGGATCGTCGCCTCGGTGTACATCTCGTTCAGCAGACCGGGCTGGCAGCCGCAGGCCGAGTAGTCGCGCGCGGGTCCCGGCGGGTACGGCGCGTTCTGAAGGTTCCGCGGCAGGCCGACCATCGCGACCTTGCCGGTCGCGACGTCAACTTCGACGAGGAGCATGACGTCCACCCGCCGGCCTGAACGGCCGAGGCCGGCGTCCGCGCCCATCAGCAGGAGATCGAACCGCCCGTCGTTGCCCCACGGGACCGCGCCCGGCGCGTTCCACGGCACGGCCGCGCCAAGCGGCGGCAGGGTTCCCGCTCCGCCGCCGCCGCCGTACGGCCCGAGCGGGGCGCGCGTGGGTGCGGGCGTCGGTTCTGGTGTCGGCTCCAGGCTCGGAAAGACCTGGGGGTCCCGGCCCCAGCCGCCGCCCTGCAGTCCCGGATTCCAGGCGTAGGCCAACCCCGGCAGCTCGTCGGTGGGCGTGGGCTCCTCGGCCGCAGGGCCGCCCGGCGCGAACATCGAATCGAGGAAGTCGTTCGTCGACGCGATGATCCGGCCGGCGACGACGTGCGGTACGACCACGAGGACGAGGATCGCGGCTCCCACCGTGACGAGGCCGGCGGTCGTCCGCGTCTCGCGGCGCGCGGCGTCGATGCCCGCGGCCAGGCGCCACAGGCCTAGCACCCCGTTCGCCCATGCGAGCGCGACCAGCACCCCGGGCGTGACCGCGATGACGAGCAGTCCGTTGACGCCCCGGTCAGCGTAGACCGCGAGCACGGCGAGCAGCACGACCAGCACCGGCAGGAGGAAGAGCGCTCCTATCCGGCGCCGACCGATGTAGAGATGCCCGGTACCGGGCACGAGCAGGCCAAGGAGGCCCGCCACGATGAAGCGCACCGCGGAACTCTCCGGTGCGGATGGGCAACTCGTCAAGCGGACCAATGGACTACGGCTCCTTGCATGCGGCGCTTACCGTTCCGTCATGCCACGTCGAAGCGACCGCGGCGACGCCTTCGCCGCTCTGCGCGTGACTGCCATCGCGATGGCACTGGCCGCTTGCGGCGGCGAGCCCGCGAGTCCGATCGTCCCGCCTCCCGTTGTGGAGGGCGCAGTGATCGAAGCCGGACCGCCTCCCACCGAAGTTGCCTGCAGCGGCATGCTGAAGGCGGACCTCGACGCCGCTGTCCGGATCCGGACCGAGATCCGGGTGGATGGTGTTGTCGCCAATCAAGCGGCCGCGGCCGCAGCTGCCGCGGATCCAGCGGCCGACCTCAGCAGTCTCGGCGTGCCCTTGTCCGCGCGTGAGCTCAAGGCCATTCGGGATGCCGGCTGGGCAATCGATGGCTCGACGCCGCTCGCGTACTGGACCCAGATCGGCGAACCCGAGCGGTTCGGCGGCATCTGGATCGATCCGCCAGGCTCAAGCCACTACGTGGTGTCGATTCTCCGCGCAGATCCGGCGACGGTTCGACTTGCTCAGTGCCTGGACCATGTCGGCGCGAGGTTCGTCGCCACGAACGTCTCGTACGCCACCGGCAGCCGACTGATGGAGCGGATCTCGGCGGAGACCGAAGAGCTGAAGGCGAGCGGCATTCTCGTCACGATGATCGACTACGACGAGACGAAAGGCACCGTTACGATCGGCGTTCAAGGCGTCAACGAGGCGATTCGGGCCCAGCTCGTCGCCAGGTACGGTCCGCTCGTGCGCGTCGTCGAGCAAGGCGTCCTCGTCCCCATGTAGGCCGGCCCGGCCGGGGTCATGAACTCAGAGCACCGCCGGAAGGTACGCAGATTCGAGTGACCACTCGACGGCTCCGGCAGGCCTCGCCGATCGCGGCGCTCGTGGCTGCGCTCGCGCTCAGCGTTGGCGCGTGCTCGACCGAGCCACCCACGCCGACGCGACGTCCGTCGCCCTCGCCCGCGGAGCTGCCGAACCCGGCGCTCCTCGAGCTCAACGGCCGGATCCGGGAGGCGGTCAACCAGGAGGACGGCTTCATCGCGATGCTGATGGACGCCTCCGTCGGCAACGTGCCGCTCCAGCCGGTCGCGAACTCGATGAAGCTGTGGGCGCAGGAACAGGCACAGTGGCTCGACGAGCACCCGCCCGAGTCGTGCTTCGCGGACGCCCACGAGCTCTTCACGACCGCGGTCGGTGAGATTGGAGCCGGCGGCGATGGGCTGCTCGCGCTCGCAGTCCAATCCCCGCCGCCCGCGGAACAGGAGTTCCAGGCCCCCCTCGACCATCTGAACACCGCCCGCGCCGGGTTCGAGGCCGCCGCCAACGCCGCTCGCGCGGACGTCCAGGACTGCAAGGGCGAGTAGCGCTCCGGCGCTCTCAGCTCTCGGGGCAGCCCTCGGCGGGGAGCGGCCGGATCTCGAAGTTCGTAAAGACCGCTCGCAGGTCTGGCGTGCTGTCCGAGTAGATGTTGAGGCCGACCTGGAGCGTCGCGGGCATGTCCGACCGCTCGTACGCGGTCGCCGGGATCCACGGTTGGTCAGAGGCGATTGGCCGCTTGGCGAGCAGGAACGTGGATTCATTCCGGCACAGCATCAGCGACGCGCTGCCAGAGTCCCACGCCGGACCGTCGAAGACGCTCGCATTGTCCGTTGTCGACTTCGTCTCGACCGAGAGTCCGTCGGCGTCGCTGCCGACGACGATGAAGACGTAGTTCTCGCGGATCCCATCGGCGCGGGCCATCACGCCGGCCAGCTCGACGCGGCCGTCCGCGCCCGGCGGCTGGCTCGGATCCGAGGCGCGCGACGTCGCGACGTCGGCCGTGATCACGAAGTTGCCCGTCACGGGCATCCAGATGAGGACCGCGCGCTGGTCCTGGAACCACAACGCTCGCCGGATCAGCGTCACGGTCACGCCATCGGGCCCGCCCTCGATCTCGACAGCGGGGCCGTTCAGGACGGACCACCCTTCAAGCGCGGCCGGGAGCGGCGTCTCGGTTGGCGATGTGGTCGGCGATGTCGTCGGCGACGCCCTTGGCAGCCCGGCTGAAGGCGTCGGTGCTGGACTCGCGGCCGGGAGCGAACTCGGCGTCGTTGCGCAGGCGGCGAGCAAGAGCGCCGCGAAGACCGCCGAGGCGCGTGCCCCGTTCATGGACTCGTCAGGGGTCAGTCCGGGCGAATGTTGTGGTTGAACCGGAAGACGTTGTCCGGATCCAGCCTCCGCTTGACGCTCAGCAGGCGGGCGTAGCGATCTTCGCCGTAGGCGGCCTTGACCCGCTCCCGCGTCTCGTCGACCGGGGAGTAGTTCACGTAACCGGCGCCCGTCAGCGAGGCCGGAGCGAGGATGTCCGCGATTCGCCGCGCCCACGCAACCAACCGCTCGTCATCGTCCGGCGACTCCCAGATCGCAAGGGCGCTCGCGTTCCACGACGCCCCGCGCTGCCCGAACGCCGCGCCGTCGTCGGGCTCGACCCGGCCCTCGCCAACGAGTCCCTCGAGAAGGATGATCGAGTGGCCGATCGCGTCATCGTCCTGGATCGTCGCAGCGAGCGCTTCGAACATCGCGACGCTGAGCTCCCGGACGAAATGACCCTTCCAGTAGTGGCGGAGACCGAACGGCAGGATGCCTGCCAGGGCCTGGAGATCGAGGTACGTTCGCGGTCCGAGGTCCGCCTCCAGGATCGGCAGGTCGCGCCTGATCTCGGCCTCGATCGCAGCCGGGTCGGAACCGTCGACGACACCGACGAGGAACGAGACGATCGGCCCAAGTTCCGGTTGCTTGCTCATGGACACGGTCGGCATCATCGCCCGCGGGTAGGCAGCGACGATTTCGTTGATGCGGGTGATGACCTGGACGGCAGCGGAGGCCGGATAGCGGACGACGCCACCCCACATCGGTCCAACCGGCATCAGGCGATACGTGAAGTTGGTGACGATGCCGAAATTGCCGCCGCCGCCGCGAAGGGCCCACAGCAGGTCCGCGTCGCCATCCGGTCCGGCTACCACGACATTCCCGTCGGCGGTCACGACTTCCGCCGCGACCAGGTTGTCGCACGTCAGCCCGGCGACCGGCATCAGCCAGCCGAGGCCGCCGCCCAGGGTCAGGCCGCCGATCCCTGTGTCGCCGAACGTCCCACCGGGAACCGCGAGCTCATGGGCGAACGCGGCGGCATCAACGTCGTTCCACTGGGCACCACCGCCGGCGCGCGCCAGGCGGCGTTCGGGATCCACCTCCACGGCGCGCATCTGGTCGAGCGATACGACCATGGCCGCGTCCGGGATGGAGTGGCCGGCGACGCTGTGACCGCCGCCGCGGACGGCGATCGGCCACCCGAGCCTCCGCGCCGAGCGGACTGCGGCGACCACGTCACCGGTCGTGGCACACGAGACGATGGCCGCAGGCTTTCGATCGAGCATCCCGTTGAATGAGATCCGCGCATCGTCATATCCGTCGTCACCGGATAGCAGGGCGCCGGCAGGAAGTGCTTCTCGAACCGTCCGGGCGTCGAACTCCATTGGACCCTCCTCGTGTCCGCCCATTATGGCTTTTGATCGGCGCGGCTATCCTCGACCGCATGAGTGACCTTGTCGACATCGATACCGTCCAGCCTATCGACGTCTGGGGCGACTCGGTTCGAGCGCGGCGGATCGAGGGCGAGAAGATCACCCTTGCGATCGTTGAGCTGAAGCCGAACTCGGTCGTGCCGGAGCACCGGCACCCGAACGAGCAGATCGGCTTCGTCATCCAGGGTTCCGTCACGTTCACGATCGACGGCGAGACGCGCCAGCTCGGTCCCGGCGGCACCTGGCGAATCCTTTCGAACCGTCCCCACGGCGTGACCGTCGGGCCTGAGGGCGCGGTCGTCGTCGATGTCTTCTCGCCGACGCGCAGTGACTGGGACCGCTTTCCGCTGCTGTCCCGCATCTCGCCGGTCTGGCCCGGCGGCTCGTTCGAGGACTAGCGGCGCGACCGTGGCGCTGTACACCCTGACGAAACCGAAGGATCTCCACGAGCCGGTGCTCGTGGCGGCGCTGGACGGCTGGGTGGACGCGGGCTCCGCCGCGACAACGGCGGCTGCGCGGCTCGCGGAGGGCGGCGAGGTGGTCGTCCGGTTCGAGCCAGACGCGATCTTTGACTACCGCTCGCGGCGCCCCACGCTCGAGATCGTCGACGGCCGGCCGGCGAAGCTGACCTGGCCGGAGCTGACGATCCGCCGCAGCCGAATCGACGGCCGCGACGTCCTCATCCTGACCGGAGCCGAGCCGGATGACCGCTGGCAGCAGATCGCCCACGACATGGTCGAGCTGTCCGAGGAGCTTGACGTCCGGCAGCTGATCAGCCTCGGCGCGATCCCGGCCGCGGTGCCGCACACCCGGCCGGTGACGATCCTCGGCACGGAGTCAGAGGCGGGTCTCCTGAAGGCCAACGTCCAGCCCGGACCGAGCGGCGTCCTGCGCGTCCCGTCGGCGGCGATCTCGGTCATCGACTACGAGATCTCGCACGCCGGCGTGCCCTCGGTCGGCTACTTCGCCCAGATCCCCCACTACGTATCCGGGCCCTATCCCGCGGCGGCGATCGAGCTGCTCAGGGCGCTCTCGACGCACCTCGATGTCACGGTGCCGACGGATGCGCTCACCCGCGAGGCGAAGATGCTGACGAAACGCCTGGATGCGGCGGCGGCGGCCGATGAGTCGACGCGGACCTACGTGAGCCGCCTCGAATCGATGGCCGACGAGTCGCGCTTGCCGTCCGGCGACGACCTCATCAGCGACATCGAGAAGTTCCTTCGGGAGCGCGGCCAGGACCTCGGTCGAGGCGGCCGCCCGAACTAGCGCCCGTCGACGCGCGCGGCGCTCCGGATCTGGTTCGCGTGGTCGTGGCAATGCGCGGCGTAGATCTCGAGCCAATCGTCCGCTGAGTAGGGTCCGCTCTCGCTGTGCGTCCCCCGGCGAGCCCAATCGGCCTCGGTCATCGAGTCGAGGAGATCGGCGGTCGCGGCGCGGACGGCTCGAACGAGCTCGAGCGAGCCCTCGATCGGCCGGTCGTAGTGCAGGCGGGTCGCCCAGACGGGCTCGTCGTAGCCCTGGATGAGGACCGGGTCGTCGTCCGCGATGAGGCGCCGAATCCGCGTCGCCGACATCGTCTCGCTGTCGGCGAGGTGATGGACGACCTGACGGGCGCTCCACTCGGTGGGCGCAGGTCTCCGATCGAGTGCCTCCGGTCCGAGCGCACGTGCCTCGGCGATGGCCGCGTCGACCTCGGCCGCCCCAGCGCGGTATTGCGCGATCAGCTCGGCGCGCGTCGCGGCATCCATCGAACCCTCCTCAGCCGGCGCGACGGGCGAGCAGGGCCTGGATCGCGGAGAGCTTGTCCGCGAAGCGGTTGCGGATCTCGTTGACCTGCTCGCGGTCGAGATCGAGCTCGTGGGCGATCTGCTGGAGCGTCGACGACTCCTCGGCGGTGATCGTGTCGTCCGCTGCGCCGACGAGGTAGCAGCAGCGCAGCAGGTCGAGGCGCTGCTCGAGGTTCGAAACCTCCCGGAACTGGCGGGTGACGAGGTAGTCCTCCGTGGCGCCCGAGAGGATCTGCTGCGTCTTGGCGATCTGGGCGACGAGGATCGCCTGGGCCGGCGGCAGCCCGCCGTACTCCTCGACGATCCGCTCGATCGCCGCGGTCTCGACCTCGCTGATCTCGAGGTCGGCGGCTGCGGCGCGGGTCAGCGTGTAGGCGAACGAGGCGAGATAGCGGGCTCGATCCGGCGGCAGCGCCTCGAGCTCGCGGACGATGCGGCGGACCGTGTCGGTGTCCTGAGCCTGGGCCGGTGACACCGCGCGACCCGGGCTGCCGAGGAATCGATTGAAAGCCATGGCCGAAGTCTAGGGAACCTGGCGCCGAACACGATTCCCGCGTATGCTCCGCACCTTCGTGCTCGATGGGCGCTCCGGTCAGCGCCCCGGTCCCAGAAACCGCCGACCCCGATCCATCCCTGCCCTGACCGGGCCCCGCGGAAGCGGGAGGGCCCGTCAGGAGCTTCACTCCACATGTCATTCGATCGTCTCGGGCTGCGGCCCGAGTTTCTCCGCGCGGTCGCGGACGAGGGCTATACCGAGCCCACACCCGTCCAGGCCGAATCCATCCCGGTCATCCTCGAAGGTCGCGACCTGCTCGCGGGCGCCCAGACAGGCACCGGCAAGACGGCGGCCTTCGTGCTGCCGATCCTCCAGCGGCTTCGCGAGACGCGGCCGGTCCATACGCCCCGCCAGGACAACGGCCGCATGCCGATCCGCGTTCTCGTCCTCGTGCCGACGCGCGAGCTCGCGATCCAGGTCGAGCAGAGCATCCGCACGTACGGTGTCCATGCGCCATCGACCTCGACCGTCATCTACGGCGGCGTCGGCTACGAGCCGCAGGTGCGCGCCCTCCGACGCGGGCCGTCGATCGTTGTCGCCACGCCGGGCCGTCTGCTCGACCATCTCGAGCAGCGCAATCTCGACCTCGGTTCGGTCGAGATCCTCGTCCTCGACGAAGCCGATCGAATGCTCGACATGGGCTTCATCCGCGACATCCGACGCGTCATCGCGGTGCTGCCGCAGGCGCGCCAGAACCTGCTCTTCTCGGCGACGTTCTCGAACGACATCCGCGGCCTCGCCGACGGCATCCTGCGCAACCCGGCCGTCGTCCAGGTCACGCCTCGCAACACCGCGTCCGAGCTCGTTCGGCAGGTCGTCATCCCGGTCGACCGCGAGCGCAAGCGCGAGCTGCTCAGCCACCTCGTCCGATCCGGGAGGATCGACCAGGCACTCGTCTTCACGCGGACGAAGCACGGTGCGAACCGGCTTGCCGAGCAGCTCGAACGTGACGGCATCACGGCCGCGGCGCTCCACGGCAACCGCAGCCAGTCGCAGCGAATTCGGGCGCTGACCGCATTCAAGGCCGGCGAGGTCGCGATCCTCGTGGCGACCGAGCTTGCGGCGCGCGGCCTCGACATCGAGTCGCTGCCGCACGTCGTGAACTTCGAGCTTCCGATGACGCCGGGTGACTACGTCCACCGAATCGGTCGAACCGGTCGCGCCGGTGTCGACGGCGATGCGATCTCGCTCGTTTGCGTCGATGAGCAGAGCCTGCTCCGGGAGATCGAGGCGCTGCTGCGGTACCGCATCCCAACGGAGATCGTCGCGGGCTTCGAGCCCGATCGCTCCATCCGTGCCGAACCGATCCGGCTTCGAACGTTCGGCGGCGGCCAGCCAGGCCAGCCGCGCCGGCCGAGCCGCCCGCAACCCGGCGTGTTCAACCCGAACCAGGCGCGGCATGTCCCCCGGCGACGCCCCCAGAAGTCGTGGGCTCCGCCGGCTCAGCCGCGACCGGCGATCGGTCAGTGGCCGGGGGGACGCCCGCTGGCGGCCATGCCCGGCGAGCGTCTTGCCCGCCAGGACGACCGACGGCCGGCCAACGCCGGCCACCGCCCGGGCAACGCAGGTCAGCGTCCGGCGAACGGTGGTCAGCGCCCGGCCAACGGCAGCTGGCGCCCGAACCGATGACCGCGGTCGCCCTGCCCGCCTGCCCGGACTGCGGCAGCGCCGAGGGCTGGATCATCGACAGCCCGGTCGTCGCGATCGATCGCGTGACCGTGGACGCGACTGGCGTCCATGAGGTCGGCCTCGTTCAGCCCGAGGACGGTCTCGAGCCTCACGGGCATCCGGTGATCTGGTGCGCGGCTTGCGAGACGATCGCGGTCGGCGAGGATCTCCGGGATGCCGTCCTCGACGCCGCGACGGCGAGGGCGACGACCCACTAGGCCGGGCGCATCGGCACGGGCCCGGCCGTTATCGTCAGCGCCGTGACCGAACCATTGGTGGTCCGCGTCGGGCGGCTGCTCGATGTCGAGCGCGGCGAGCTGCTGCCGGACCGTCGCCTGCTCGTCGCCGCGGACGGACGCATCGAAGCCGTCCTGGCGCCGGACGACGCCGGGCCGCCTGCCGGCACCCGCCAGGAGCTGGACCTCGCGAGGCTCACCGTCCTGCCAGGTCTGATCGACGTCCACACTCACCTCATCGGCGACCTCGAATTCGGTGGGGTGCCGGCGATCGGGCAGACGGCCGAGGAGGAGCTCGAGGCCGGGCGGCGGAATGCCGTGGCGACGCTCAATGCGGGGTTCACGACCGTCCGCGACGTCGGCACGTACCGCGCGTTCCTCGACTGCCAGCTGCGCGACGAGATCGAATCCAGCCGAACGCCGGGACCGCGGATGCAATGCGCGGCGGGCTATGTCACCAAACCCCTCGGCGCCGGCGAGGTCACCGGCGACCCGAGCGTCCCCGTCCCCGACGAGTTCCGGCGGGGGGTCGTTCGAACGGCGGAGGACGCGCGCCGCGTCGTCAACGAATTTGTGGACGGCGGCGCAACGATGATCAAGACGCTCGCCACCGGGGCCGTGCTCACGCAGGGCACCGACGTCGACGCGGTCGAGCTGGATGCTGAGATGCTCGGCGCGATCGTCGCCGCCGCAATCGCGCGCGGAGTCCACGTCGCCGCCCACGCCCACGGCACGAGCGGGATCAAGCTCGCGATCCGTGCGGGGGTCCGCTCCATCGAACATGGCTCGTTCCTGGACGACGAGGGCATCGAGCTGCTTCGGCGCCACGGCGCCTGGTTCGTCCCGACGATCTTCGTCGGTGAGTGGATCGCGGAGGTCGGACAACGGGACCGCTGGCCCGCGGCGACGCTCGAGAAGGCCAAGCGAACACAGGCCACGCTCGACGGCGCCGTCCGGCGGGCCCGCATGGCCGGCGCGCGGTTCGCGTTCGGCACTGACAGCGGCGTGTATCCCCACGGGCTCAACGCTCGGGAGTTCAGCCACCTCGTACGGCTCGGGTTCTCCCCGCTCGACGCGATCCGTTCCGCGACGATCGAGGCCGCGACACTTATGGCCTGGGCCGACGACGTCGGCGCGCTCGCGCCCGGACGGTTCGCGGACTTCCTCGCCGTCGACGGCGATCCGACGACCGACATCGAGCTCCTTCGAACCCCGATCGTCGTCGCGAAGGGCGGCCAGGTCGCCCGGGACGAACGCTAGGCGGCGTTGGCCGGGGCGTAGCCCTCGATCAGAACCTCGATGAGCGGGCTGAGCTCGACCATCGTGTCGACGTCCGTTCGACGCCAGGCGCGTGCGACGTGCTCGATGACGGCCCGGCGCTCGCCGGGATCGGTGACTTCGTGCGCGGTCGCGGGAAGGTCGCCGGAGATCGCGCCCTTGAGGTGGAACGTCAACCGCGGATCGACCCGCAGGTTCTTGAGCCACTGCCGCTCGCGGCGGCTGGGCATGCCGGAGATGTAGATCCGGCCGTCGATGTTGAAGAAGACGATCTCGAGGCGTCGCGGCTGGCCGCTGCGTCGCCCGGTCGTGGTGATGTCGATGGTGTGGCCGCGCGAGAGCGCGCGGGTGGTTCGGTCGTCGAGGGTCGTAGTCGTCATAGTTGCATGTGCAACTATATCACGGCGCGCATCGGGCGCAAGCGCCCGGTTCGAAGTTAGGCGCGCTTGCCCGCCGCGCGGAGCTCGGCCTTGTGCGCCCGCTTCGCGGTCTGGTATTCGGCGACCTTGTCGTAGGTGTCGGCATCGCCGAGCGTCGGGTGGTTCGGCAGGATCGTCGCCAGACCCGGCAGGTCCACGCCGAACTGCTTCGACAGCAAGGCCATGACCGTCCGAACCTTCATCTCACCGAAGCCCGGGAGCGCCATCAGCCGGTCGCGCAGGTCCTTGCCGTCCTTCGCCTCGGTCCAGATCCTCGAGGCGTCGCCGTCGTAGGTCTTCGCGATCTCGGCGCAGAGCTGCTGGACCTTGCCGGCCATCGAGCCGGGGAAGCGATGGATCGCCGGCCGCTGGCGGAAGGTGTCGGCGAGCGTTTCGGGGTCTGCGGCGGCGATCTTCGCCGCGTCCAGGTGGCCGAGCCGCTGCTTGATGTCCCACGGTCCCGAGAAGGCCTTCTGGAGCGTGACCTGCTGGTCGAGCTCGAAGCCGATGAGGAGCGCGAGCGGATCCTGGGCGATGAGGCGGTCCGCCTCGGGGACGCCGGTGAACGGCAGCAGCTCGGGGTTGTGCGGCATGGCGGGCTCCTCGCGTTCGTCGTCCAGGATTTCCCGAATCTTGTCAGATTGCCGCCAGGTGACTGTTAAGCGGAGCGGGCGCCATCCGGAGGCGTCTCTCCCGCTCGATTCGTTCGGGCTTCTCCAACGACTCGGCGTTCGTATGCATGCATGTGCATGGCCTCATTGCGTAACAGTCACCTGATGAGAATTTGACGAAATCGACGTGACTTGGGTGTCGCCCGAGCGCCGAGGAAGAGCGCGAGGAGGGGTTGCGCCGCGGGACTACGATTCAGGTCTCGGAGGTGGCTCGCCGATGACCCAGCGCCGCAACCCGGCACGACAGACCGGACGTCACGAACGGACCCCTGAGGTCCCGGATCTGACGCAGAGCGCGGACGCTTCGCATGGTATGAGCAACCTCGCGACCCGCCCTCGAGCGGGGAATGTCAGCTCAGACACTCGGGCGGGCAGTCCGGGGTGATCCGGGCTCGGCGAGCCGTCGTTCACCCGGGTCGCCCGAAATACCAAGAACGAGGAGACCCGCGCCCATCTCGGAGCGCGGGTCTCACGTTTCTCGGGGCTGCCGGCGGTGGAGCCGGTGGCTGCCGCTGGAGCCGGTGGCTGCCGCCAGCGGCAGTTCGAACGGCTCACGCCATCCGGGGCGCCGTCCCCGCGTTGCTGCCGTTGGTCTGGTCCGCCAGCGCCTGGCCGAGGCCGATGAGGCGGAGGCCGAGGCCGCGGCGGAGACCGCCGAGAGCCGAGCCTGAGCCGGAGTCGGCCTTCGGGGCGGGCGTGGCGTGGACCTCGGCCGCCGTCTGTCGGAGGTCGTCGATCCGGTTGTTCACGAGCGTTGTCTGCAGTTCCATGTCCATGACTCCTTGGTTGTTGTCGTGCTCAGTGGGGTTGGCTATTCGAGGACGATGCGGACCGAGCCGCCGTCCTCATCGCGGACATCGAGGATGGGTCCGTGCGAGCCGGAGGCGATCGCCGCCTCGACGTTGGCGACCTGCTCGGCGCTGATCCCGGGCACCCGACCGAGGGCGAAGCGGCCGAGCGAGATTGGGATCCGCAGGTCGACCACCCGGCGGCCGCCCTCGGCGACCTCGATCCGGGCGAAGCGCGGGCTGCCGGGCGCTGAGGTCGTCATCCGGGAGCTGGCGTCTGCAAGCTCCGCCCTGGCCGTGTCGACGGCGTCGTTCGCCTGGTCGAGCGCCGCGAGGATCGGGGCGGCCTCCTCGGCGGAGAGCCGGCCGTCCGCGACGAGGCGGAGGACCTGCTCGAGGGCATCGCTCATCGCTCGCCCTCGCCGTCGAGCTCCGCGAGCTTCAGCGTTGCGTCCTCGACCGAGATCTCGCCGCGCTCGAGGGCGCGAAGGACCTCGAGCCGGGCGTCGGCGACGGCCGGCGCTTCGGGTGCGACCGGGGCATCCGGGGCAACCGGAGCGACCGGGGCCACGGGGGCCACGGGGGCAGCCGGCGCCTGCGTTGCGGACGCCCTGTCGGCCCAGATCGTCAGGTCGCCCGAGATCGAGCGGAACGAGAACGGCGTTTGGCCGTTGCCGATGCTGAAGACCCGCTGGCCTGGCCCGCCGTCCGAGCGTCGCTGCTCGGGCGTGCTGATGTCGCCGGAGACCGTCTTGGCTTCGACCCGGAGCCCGGTCGACGTCACGATCTCGGCGTCGCCGCTGACCGTGTTCACCGAGAACGGACCTTCGCCGGTCAGGGCACCGACCGCGCGCACGTCGCCGCTGGTCGTCGTCACCTGGAAGCGGTTGAGCTTCGGGGCCTCGACGGCGACCTCGCCGGAGACCGTCCGGCAGCCGACCGACATCGGAAGGTCGCCGCTGACGTGGACGTCGCCGCTGACCGCTTCGATGTCGATCGAGCCGCCGGCCGCGGTCAGCATCAGCTCACCTGATGCCGTGCGGACATGCGTGCTGCCCTGGAGGCCGTCGGCCTCGATATCCGCGCTCGCGGTCTCGAACTCGACGGTCGCGCGACGCGGCACGTCGATCTCGAGGTTGGCGTGGCTGCCGCGGTTGAGGAAGCCGAGGTCGATGACGAAGTTCAGGCCGCCGCTGTCGCGAGCCCGCAGCGAGAGGAAGCCCTCGCGGGTCTCGATCTCGAAGCGGTCGGCGAGCGATCGACCGTCGAGGTCGCGGACGCGGACGACGTCACCGTCGACGGCCCGGACGCGAACCTCGCCGGAGCGGACGCGGAGGACGAACCGGCCGGTCTGGCCGATGGTGTGCTCGAGGGTGGCGGCGCTGGTCGTCGTGGTCATCGGGTCCTCCCCAGGGCACGGATCGCGGCAGCCGCGTCCTCCGCGCCGATTTCGTGGCGGGACAGCCGGCCGAGGATGTCGGCGCGGGCTGCCGCGATATCGGTGGCTTCGGCGATGGCCTGCTCGGCCGCCTCAGGCACGTCAGGTGCGTCGGCGATGTCCTCGCCGTCGCGCGGTCCGAAGCCGAGCGCCCGGACGAGCGCCTCGACGCGGGAGCGGACCGTCGGGTAGGAGATCGACAGCTCGCGCTCCATGTCGCGCAGGTTGCCGCGCGCCCGGAGGAACGACTCGAGGATCGCGACCTGGTCGCGGTTCAGCCGCCCAAATCGACCGACGCTGAAGTCGCCTTCCAGCGTCGTGCCGCAGCTCCGGCAATGGAGTCGCGTGACGGCGAGCTCAGAGGAGCAGACGGGACACGTGCTGATGACGTCGTGGGGCATCGGGATCCTTCTCTCTTCGTGAAGGTGATGCCGTATTTATGCCATCGCACTTTCTATTTGTCAATACCTGTTTTCTATTTCCTCAGGTCCGAGGATCTCTCGTGCGGTCGTCGCCCAACGTCGTTGCCGCGGCCGAGGGTCCAGCTCGCGACGCAGGCGCCGCCAGCGCTCGATCGCCCGGGCGTCCTCGTGGGCCGTTAGCCGCCGCCCCCCGAAGCGAGCGAGGACATAGTCCGCGGCCAGGAGCGGCAGTGCGACACCGGCTCCCTTGGTCGATGCGGACCGTCCGACGCGGCGGGCGTGCTCGGCCGGGGTCTCGGCGTCCCTTCGGGCGCTCGGCGACGATCGAAGCCCGTCGAGGAGCGCGAGGTACGCGGTGACGGCGTCGCGCGGCTCGGATCCGAACAGTCCGCGACGCGGGCGGCGCCGTGAGGCCGTCGGCGCGGCCGCGGCCCCGAGGTCGATCGTCCGCGTCTCGTCAATGCCAGCTTCGACCGGGACGAGCTGCCGCATCCACAGCCGGGCAAGGACGAGGATGACGAGGCCGAGCAGCAGGAGGCCGAGGCCGCCGAGGCCGACGGTGACGAGCGGCGGCAGCGCCTCAGGCGGGACAGGGACCCCGACGGCCGAACCTGCGCCCAGCGGAACATCCGGCGCGCCTGGCTTCGCGAGCCGGCCGAGCCCGACGATGATCGCCGACGCGAACAGCGCGATCACCACGAGCCGCCGATTGCGCGCCTGGAAGGTGGCGACCACGCCGAGGATGAGGATCGGCGTCAGGACGAGCGCGACCAGCCAGGACAGGATGACGCCCGTCATCAGCGACCCGGGGATGGCCGCCCAGATCGCGGTGGCGACGAGCACGCCGATGAGCGCGACCCAGGACGGGTTCCGGCGCCAGGCAACGCCGCTCCCGCCCTCGGCCGTCAGCCGCGCGAACGCCAGGCCCAGGGTGCCGGCCGAGACGAACAGGATCGCGGCGCGAAGCGTCTCGGCCAGGAACTCCGAGCGCCACGGGTCGGCGATCATGCCGCCGACCGCCGACGCGATCGCGAGACCCGGGATCCCGAACGTGAGCAACCGATTGACCGTGCCGTCGTCCGGCTCCGGCCCGGCATGCGCGTAGCCGCGGACCAGCGCGATCGCGGCGAACCAGCCACCCGGGTTGTGGGCGAGCGCGGCCGGGAGATCCCCGGCGAGCGCGAGGCCGCGAGCGTCGGCCGAGGCCAGCCAGCCCGCCGCACCGGCGACGATCGCGAGCGCGAGGGCAACCGGCGGCCAGCGCCCGTCCAGGCGCGGCGCCAGGATGCGGGCCACCACGACCCCTGCGGCCACGACAACGAGCATCGCGGCAAGGCCGAACGCCGGACGTTGCAGGGCCCACTCCTGGACCAGGCCCACCAGCACGGACGTCCAGGCTGCCTCCGCGATGACGACGAGGACGAGCGGAACGCCATCGGCGAGTCGTGCGAGGCGGCTCGTGAGCGGCGGGTTCGGGGCGGCCATCAGCCCGCGAGCTCGAGGCGCTCGGTGGTGCGCCACGGCCCGTCGAGGCGGGCGACGACGCCGGGGATGCCAAGAGCGCGGGCGACGGCCAGGTTCGCCCCCGCCTCGGGTCCAACCGCCAGGAGCTGCACGCGGCAGCCGCGGCGCATGAGCCCGCGGAGCGACCGCGCCATGGGTCCTGGATTCCGGGCGCTCAGCACGAGGACGGTGACCCCCGGGCGGAGGGTTCGGGCGAGAAGCGTCAGGAGCGCCTCGAACGGAGCCGAGGGCGATGACGACAGCCGCGCCAGCAGGTCGAGCACGCGTTCGAGCTGCCCGGGCGCCGCCGACGCGGGCACGATCGCGAACCGTCGAACCGCGCCCGACCAGGCCGCGGCCGCGAGACCGAACGCGGCGCGTTCGATGGCCAGCGAGCGGGACAGCGATGCGGCCATGACCATCAGGGCCTCGACGCTCGCGTCGTCGTAGGCAAGATCCCAGCTTCGACCGTGCTCCGTCTGGACGTCGAGCGCGACGACGACTTCGCGATCTCGCGATGGCTCGAAGCGCTTGACGAAGGGCCGCCCGAACCGGACGCTGGCTCGAGCGTGGATCCGACGAATCGGATCACCCGGCGCGTATTCGCGGACCCCGGCGAAGCGCGCGGGATCCTCGGTCAGGCCGGCGGCCGCGCGGTCCAGGCCGCCCCACACGTCGGCGCGCCGGAGCGGAGTGACGGGCACCGTTCGCGGACGGACGAGCAGGGTGTCGATGACCGGGCGTTCCTCCATCGCGGCGCGCCGCG
>DASRJS010000045.1:0-3513 GCA_035649355.1 Candidatus Polarisedimenticolia bacterium | reverse complement strand
CGGCGATCGATTCGGCGGAGCGTCCGAAGATATCGGGCACCGGCCAGCCCTGAAGACCGGCGTACGTGTCGATCTGCGAGCGGTGGTGCACTTCGTGCTCGAGCATCATCATGAGCAGGCGCCAGCCGGAGAGCGCCCCGGGCGTGTCGATCATCTCGACTTTTCGCGTGAGCCATTCGGCCGGTGCGTCCTGCACCAGCGCGACGAACCGGCCGGCGGACGCCTGGAGCCACGGAAGCCACGTCCGCTGGTCGGCCCGATCGATCTCGGGCGTCGGCTGGATCCAGCCTTCGCCGCGGAAGGCGCTGGCGAAGTACAGACGCGAGCCGCCGATGTGACCCACGATGTCCCCGATGCTCCAGCCGGCGCCCTCGCCGGTGGTCACCGGCGCCTTCCAGGCCGCCGCCGCGGGCGGCAGAGCCGCGACGTCGCGCTCGGTCCGGCGCCGCACGCTGTCGAAGAAGCGGAGATAGGACGCGATGTCCGTGATCATGGCGCCGCTATTATGCGCCGGATTCACTCATCGCGGGGCTCGTCGCGGATGAAGTGACCGCTGCGAAGATCGGCGAGCGTCTGCTCGATCTCCGCCCGCGTGTTCATCACGAAGGGGCCGTAGCGCGCGATCGGCTCATGGAGTGGCCGCGCAGCGGCGAGCAGGAAGCGGCCGCCTCCGGCGCCGGCCGATGCTTCCACGAGGTCGCCGTCGCCGAAGACGACGAGGGCCGGTCCGTGTGCCCCCGTCTGCTCGGGCCCGAAGCGGACTTCGCCGTGATCCACGTAGGCGAACGCGGTGTGGCCCCTAGGCACCGACTCTCGAAAGGTCGCGCCCGGCGGGAGCGTGACGTCCACGAACTTCGGCGCGACCGCCAGGCCCTCGACCGGGCCGGTGAGCCGTCCGTCCGCTGCATCACCGGCGATGACTCGCGCCTTCGCGCCGCCCTCGAGCGCCGTCTCGGGCAGACGCGCGGCCTGCAGGTCGCGATACTTCGGACGCGTCATCTTGTCCCGAGCCGGCAGGTTGAGCCAGAGCTGCAGGCCGCCGATCCCCTCGGGACGGACCTGCGGCATCTCCTCGTGCATGATGCCGCTCCCCGACGTCATCCACTGGATGTCGCCCGCGCCGATGCTCCCGGAGTGGTCGAGCGAGTCGCGGTGCTGGACTTCTCCCTTCCGCACGATCGTCACCGTCTCGATCCCGCGGTGCGGATGATAGGGAAATCCCGCCTGGTAGTCCGCCGGACGGGCGGACTCGAAGTGGTCCAGCAGCAGGAAGGGATCGAGGTGATCCAGCTTTCGAGTCCCGATGCTGCGCCGGAGATGAACCCCCGCGCCCTCGACCACCGGCTCCGGGGTCACGATCTGAGCGACTGCCCGCGACGACTGGCTCATGCTGTCCTCCTCCATCTATAGGCGCGCCTCGGCCGGCGGGGCCCCAGCCCCGCGACGGCCTGCGGCGCGCACTTCCTCTGCCACGTCCCGACTACTCCGCGATTGTCGACTGCGGCGCCTCGACGGGAACGACCGCGACGTCGAAGCGACGATCGCCCCGGATCACACCGATCTTGATCGAATCTCCGAAGGGCCACCCGACCAGCATCCGGTGCATGTCGTCCACCGTCCGGACGGCCCGGTCGTTGAGCGCGACGACGAGGTCGCCCTCGCGCACGCCGGCGATCGCGGCGGGGCCGCGGGGCTCCACGGACACGATCTCGACGGCCCGCTCGGCCTCGAGGGCGTGGCGCCGCGCCGCCGCGCGGTCGATCGGCCGGGTCTGCCCGGTGATGCCGAGAAAGGCGCGGCGAACGCGGCCGCGGGCAAGGAGCTCGCTCACGATCCGCTGCACCGTATCGACGGGGATCGAGAAGCTGATGCCCTGGGCCGCGCGAATGATCGCGGTGTTGATGCCGACCACGCGCGCCCGCGTGTCGACCAGCGGGCCGCCGGAATTTCCCGGATTGAGCGCCACGTCGCTCTGGATGATGTCCTCGATGAGCCGCCCCGTGGCGCTCCTGAGCGAGCGGCCGATGGCGCTCACCACGCCGGCCGACACGGTCGATTGGAAGCCGAACGGATTGCCGATCGCCACGACCAGCTGCCCGACCCGCAGCGAGCTCGACTCGCCGAACCGCGCGGTCGGAAGCCCGGAGCCGTCGGCGCGGATCACCGCCAGGTCCGTCGCCGGGTCGCTCCCGGCGAGGGTCGCACCGAGCGTCGAGCCGTCGGTCAGTGTGACCTCGAGGTCCGTCGCCGCGCTCACGACGTGACTGTTCGTGACGATGTATCCATCCGGCGTGAAGATGACCCCGGAGCCCGCCCCGATCGCACCGGCCGGCCGACCCTGAGCGCGGCTGCCGGCGGCGATGCCGACTACCGCCGGACCGACCCGCTCCGCGACCGCGACCACCGCCCGCGAATAGGCGTCGAGCAGCTCGCCGTCGTCGGCGCCGCTGCGGCCGTCGATCACGCCGCTGGCGAAGAGATCTTCGCTCATCATATATGTGGCCTCAATACAGGAGGATGCCGGGGCGGGCGCCGAGGATTCCGCGCGTTACCGCCGCGGCGGGAGGACCCCCATGAAAACAAGCACGAGGCGCATTCTGACCACCCACGTCGGCAGCATCCCCCGGCCCGAGAGCATCCGGGCTCTCCTGCGCGCGCGGCTCGACGGCAAGAAGATCGATGAGGCGCAGTTGTCGGCACGGGTCGCCGAGGCGGTGACCGAGGTGGTCCGGCGCCAGGCCGAGACGGGAATCAACATCGTCTCCGACGGCGAGATGAGCAAGACGAGCTTTCTCGCCTACGCCGACGAGCGGCTCGCGGGCTTCGTTCCCATGACGGCGAACGATCCTGACGTGCCGTCGAGCAACGCCGGCGTGTCGTGGACACGCCGGATCGAGACCCGGCGGGAATGGCGGGCGTTCCGCGAGTACTACGCTGATTACCTGCCGAGGGCGATGCCGCCGGCCGCTCCGCCCGCGGTGTGCCGGGGACCGATCTCGTACAAGGGCGAGGCGCTGCTTCAGCGCGATCTCGCCGCGTTCAAGGCGGCGCTGGGCCGGGTCTCCGTCGAGGAGGCCTTCGTGCCGGCCATCGCACCCGCGATGGTCGGACGCGGCCAGAACCGCTACTACATCACCGAGGAGGAATACGTGTTCGCGATCGCCGCGGCACTGCGCATCGAGTATCGGGCGATCGTTGACGCCGGGTTCGTCCTGCAGATCGACGATCCCGGGCTCGGAGAAACCTGGGACATGATGATTCCCCAGCCTCCGCTTGAGGAGTATCGGCGCATCCAGGCCAGGAACATCGACGCCTTGAATCATGCGCTCTCCGGCATCCCGGAAGACCGGGTGCGCTACCACCTCTGCTGGGGAAGCTGGCAGGGCCCGCACGTCCACGATCTCGCCCTGCGGGACATCGTCGACCTGCTCCTGCGCGTCAGCGCGCAGGCCTACTCGGTGGAAGCCGCGACGCCGCGTCACTCGTACGAGTGGAGGGTCTGGGAGGACGTCA
>DASRJS010000044.1:0-9560 GCA_035649355.1 Candidatus Polarisedimenticolia bacterium | reverse complement strand
GTCTGGCGAGGCTCGTCGTCCTGATCGGGGCCGTGACCGGTCTCGGCGTCGTCGCCCTCGTCATCACCTTCCTCTTCTCGCTGTACGCGTCCTACCAGCGCCGTGAGGTGCTCGTTGTGACCCTCGCCGCCCGCGCGAAGTCACCGCCATCGGCCGTCGCCCTGCTCGAGACGTATGCCCGCCTCGATATGGTCGACGAGCTGCCCGCGCTGTTCCGCGACTGGGAGCTGTGGACGGCCGAGGTGCTCGATTCGCATGTTGCGTTCCCGCTGCTCGGCTATTTCCGCTCGAGCCACGACAACATCTCCTGGATCAGCGCGCTCGGGGCCGTGCTCGATGCCGCGGCGCTCGTCCTGACGACCGTCAAGAACGTCCCGCGCGGCCAGGCGGAGATCACGAAGCGCGTCGGTGCCCACCTCGTCGAGGACATCGCGAACATCCTGCGACGGCCTGCCGAAGAGGTGACGGTGGACCGCGTCGACTTCGAGGCCGTGTACCGGCGGCTCGGCGTCGCGGGCTATGAGCTGGAGCCGCTCGACCACGCGTGGCGCGCGTTCCGCCGCTTCCGCGCGACATATGCGGGCCGGCTGGAGGTCCTCGCCGAGTTCTGGGTGACGCCGGCGCCATCGTGGGCGGGTCACCATCGAAAGGCGAGCGCGTCGGCGGTCCACGCGCCTGAGCGCGATCCCGAGACGGAGCGCGAGCCGGAGCCGATCGAGGCCTGAGCTTGCGGGTGCCCGCGCGGACGCGCCGCTTCCATTCCAATCCAATCCGCGACGATCTTTGACAACTCTGGGGCCTGGGCCCACTCATACCGTGTGACTGGCGCCGGATCTGACCGGCGCCGGCTGGTGGAAGGGGCATGGATACCCAGCTCGTGATCCGGGCCCAGCGCGGTGACAAAGGGGCATATGGCCTCATTGCCACTGAGATCGCCGTTCGGTTCCTGGCCGTGGCGCGCAGGATCCTGCGCGACATCGACATTGCCGAGGACGCGACGCAGCAGGCGCTGCTCGCCATCTGGCAGCACCTTCCACAGCTCCGCGACCCGGCTCGCTTTGAGGCCTGGTCGTACCGGCTCCTCGTGCGCGCCTGCTACGCGGAGGGCCGGGCGGAGCGGCAATGGACGCCGCCGTTTCGGGTGGTGCCGCCCATCAAGGAACGCGCTTCGGACGACGACCTGAGCTCGGTCGTCGACCGGGACGAGCTCGAACGCGGATTCCGCCGTCTTTCCATCGACCATCGAACGGTGGTGGTCCTGCACCACTACCTCGACCTGCCGCTCGACCGGGTCGCCGACATCGTCGGCATCCCGGTTGGGACGGCGCACTCAAGACTGCATCACGCGATGCGTGGGCTGCGGGCGGCGCTTGACGCCGATTCGCGGCCGCCTGTCCGGGAGGAGGTCGCGCAATGACCGCCGAGCGGGACATGACGCGCGTCGTCCGGTCGTGGCTTCGCACGGACGAGCACGAGTCCGCGGCCCGAGTCCTGGACAACGTCCTCGCCGCGCTGGACACGACCCCACAGCGCCGGCCGCCCATCCTGCCGGCGTGGAGGATCTCCGAACGAATGAACAGGTATGTGAAGATCGTGGTCGCCGCGGCGGCCGTCTTGATCCTCGCCGTCTTCGTCTACAACCAGCTGCCGGGCCGCGGCTCGATCGGCGGCCCAGGCTCCTCGCCCTCGCCATCCCCGACGCGCACCCTCGCGCCGGAGACGTTTCCGCAGGGCGCGCTGACCATCGGCCGGCATGGCATGGACATCGCCGGCAAGCGGTTGACCTTCGATGTGCCGATCGAGGGTTGGACCGCCGACGCCCCCTACTTCCTCGGCTACGGCTCGATTGGGCCGGAAGGCTTCGCCGCGATCTGGTGGACGAGCGACGCGCCGGTCGGCATGTTTTCGGATCCGTGCGCCCAGACGGAGGCGCCAGAGGTCGGCCACAATCGCGCCGAGCTCGCTGCCGCGGTTGTCGGCATCCCGGGCCTCGAAGAGGTTGTCGCTCCGACCGACGTGACGGTCGGCGGCAAGCCGGCCACAACGGTAGCGGTCAGGATGCCCGATCCGCTGCCTTGCCCCAAAGACCAGTTCTACCTCTGGCACGCCACCAGCGCTGACGAGGGTCGGTTTGCGACCGACGCTGGATTCATCATCTACACGTGGATCATCGACGTTGACGGGACGCTCGTCTGGGTCGACTGGGAGACGTCCGCTGAGCCCGGCTCCCAGCCGGTCGCTCAGATCCAGGCGCTCATGGACTCGATCCAGTTCGAATAAGTGCTGGCGTCCTGCACCGCGGCGGCGGCAGCCACGATTGGCTGTCGCCGCCGTTCGTATGCGTGATAACGCGCGCCGCTGACGGTGTCTCCCCGGTGATGCGCGTCGATCGCATACGAAGCTGCGGCGGCGGGCCGGTCGTCGGGCCGCTCATCAGGCGGCCGCGAGCAGCGCTAGACGAGGCTGTGGTCAGCGGCCCAGCGGGAGAGCTCGTGGCGGGAAGAGAGCTGGAGCTTGCGGAGGACGGTCGAGACGTGCGTTTCGACCGTCTTCACGCTGATCCCCAGCTCCGCCGCCACCTCCTTGTACGTGTAGCCGCGGGCGATGTGGCGGAGGACCTCGCGCTCACGCGGTGAGAGCAGGTCGACCTCCGGATCCACCGACACCGGCGGCTCGGTGTTGAAGGCATCGAGGACGAAGCCCGCGAGGCGCGGCGAGAACACGGCGTCGCCCTCATGGACGCGGCGCACCGCGGCCTGGAGGTCCTCGGGCGAGATCGACTTCGTGACATAGCCGCGGGCTCCGGCGCGAATGACCCCGATGACGTCCTCGGCGGCGTCCGACACGGACAACGCGAGGAATCTCACCGCGGGCAGGTCCGTGCGGACCGCGTCGATGACCGCCGATCCCCCGCCGGCCGGCATGTGGACGTCGAGCAGGACGACGTCCGGCTTGAGACTTCGTACCGCGGCGATCGCGTCGGGCACGGTGCCGACGGCACCGACGATCTCGAGGTCGTCCCGGAGCTCCGAACGGACGCCCGAGCGAAACAGCTCGTGGTCATCGACGATGAGGACCCGGATCTTCGAGGCGGGGGTCATGTCGCCGCGCCCCGTGTCGCGAGCTGGCGCGGCAGGGAGAGTCGGATCTCCGTTCCGCCTCCGAGCCGGCTTCGAACATCCGCCGTGCCGCCGTGTCGCTCCATTCGGGCGACGATCGAATCGGCGATGCCGCGGCGATCGTCGGGCACGGCGGCGGGGTCGAACCCCGTGCCGGCATCGCGCACGTAACCCGTGACGCGATCGTCCTCGACCTCGACGAAGACCGAGACCTCCTCGACCCCGGCGTGCTTCGCGGCGTTCATCGCCGCCTCGTTGGTCGCCGCCACGAGCGCGCGCATGTCCTCATCCATCTCGAGGTCGCCGACGACGACCGCTTCGACCTTGACCTGGTAGTCGCGTTCGAGCTTGCCAGCCATCGAGTCGATCGCGTCCCGGAGCCTGGCGCCGTGCACGGACGGAGCGCGTCCGTACAGCCAGGCGCGCAGGTCGCGCTCCTGCGTGCGCGCGAGGCTGGCCATCTCGCGCGGCTCTTTCGAGCGCTGGATGAGCGCCAGCGTCTGGAGGACGGAGTCGTGGAGGTGGGCGGCCATCTCGGCGCGGGCCTGCGTTCGAATTCGCGAGCCACGCTCCTCGATGACCTCGTTCGCGAGGCGCCAGAGCCACGGCCCGGCGAGCAGCGCGATGCCGCCGGCGGTGACGATGACCGCGAGGATGACGTTCGCCGCATTGCCGATGTCCGTCGTCGCCGCGAGGAACACGGCGATGCCGCCGAAGATCAACAGGGCCCCGAACACGAGCCGGCCGAGCGAGAGGTTGCCCTTCAGGAGGGCCTGGCGCGGGCTGCCGATCGCCGCGAGATCCAGGCGCGGCCGGCCCTCCTCGGCTGATCCCCTCGCCCACAGGACCGCGAAGCCGAGCGCCGCGAGCAGGATCGGAACGAAGACCGCCGGTTCGAAGCTCCAGCCGATGTAACCCAGGAAGACGAGAACGCCGGCGACAAGCAACCCGGCACCGGCGACCTGGCGAATCTCGGGCCGGCGGAACGCCGGCACGGCGCGTGGTCCGCTGCCGGCGGCTCGGACCCCGGCTCCGGCCCCGGCTTCCGCGGCGACGAGGGCCTCCTCGAGCGGGGCGAGCGCCCAGAGAAGCAGGTAGACGATGATCCCGAAGCCGGTGAACGCGAGTCCGACGAAGGCGACTCGGATCGCGAGCGGGTCGAAGCCGAGATGCTCGGCGACACCGCCGGCCACGCCGGCGATCATGCGATTCCGGCGGCTGCGCCGAAGTGGCGGTCGTCGCGATTGCGACCGCGGCGCAGATGTGCCCTCGTGGGCACCCGCGATCAGGTTGATCTCGGCCATCGGAGCGATCTTCCCACACCGCCTCTGCCCGGGGACATCCGGGACATACCCGATCCCCCGCTCAGGGATGTCCCCGATGGTGCGAGCTCGCGCCGAGCCTGACGATGCCGCCATGACAACCGAACGAGCTGACACCGCCCTGCCCAATGAGCCGCTCGCGACCTATCGCCGCCTTGAACGCCGGACTTCGAACCGCGTCATCGGCGGCGTCGCGGGTGGACTCGCCGACTACCTGAACGTCGATCCGCTGCTGATCCGGGTCGGCTTCGCCGGACTGATGCTCTTCAGCGGCGCCGGCATCCCGCTCTACCTCCTCGGCTGGCTGTTCATCCCGCTCGCCGGCCACCCGGACTCGGTCGCGATGGGCTGGCTGCGCTCGCTGACCGGGCGTCCGGGAACGATCATCGTCCTCGGCATCCTGGCCCTGCTCGTCTTCGTCTCGTTCCCGGTGATGCGCCGCCTGGATGACTTCGGTGGCTTCTACATCCCCGGTGAGATCTGGCTGGCGCTCGGAATCGCGTTCGTCGGCCTCCTCCTGCTGCTGCCGCGGGGCCAGGGTGGCGCTGGGGTCGCCCGGCCCCCGGCCGCGGCCCCGCCTCCCGCGCCTGACGCGATCACTGGCGCGAGCGTGGCCCAGACCTACTGGGCACCCACGCCCGCGCCCGCGATCCCGGCCGAACCGCCGCGCCCCGCGTCACCCCTCGGCTGGTACGCGCTCGCAGGCACGTTCATTTCGGTCGGCGTCGTCGCGCTCATCGACAACCAGTCGAACGTCGCCGTCGAGCTCGCCGACTACTTCGGCGTTGCGCTCCTGGCACTCGGGCTCGGCCTGGTCATCGGGGCGTGGCGCGGTCGAGCTCGGGCGTTGATCCTCATCGGGCTCGTGCTCGTGCCGTTTGCCCTCGCCGCGTCGTTCATCAAGGTCCCCCTCGACGGCGGCTTCGGGAGTTCCTATCTCCAGCCGCATACGGCCGCCGAGCTCCAGCCTGAGTATCGGCTGGTCGGCGGAACGCTGTGGCTCGACCTCTCGCAGCTCGAGGGCCAGACGGGTCAAGTCGACCTGCGTGCGAGCGTCGGCGTCGGCGAGATCGAGGTGATCCTGCCGCGCGACGCAGTGGTCGACGCGAGCAGCTCGGTCGAAGGCGGCACGCTCAACCTGTTCGGTCGCGAGTTCAGCGGGACGTCGGTCGCGCAGCGCGTCGTCGGCAACGAGGGCGGCGCTGGGGTGAATGTGCATCTCATGCTCGACGTCGGCCTCGGCAGCGTCTACATCACCCGCGTGGATCAGGCATACGTCGATGAGATGGGAGGCTGACGTGGAGCGTCACGGGTTCGACAGTTTGTCGTTTGTCTTCGGCGCCGCGCTTGCCGGCATCGGGTTGCTGTTGATCGCGGGCGTCGGCGACGAGGTCGTGACCGGGTCGTGGCTCGGGCCGGTTGCCGCGATCCTGATCGGCGTCATCCTCGTCTTCGCCGCGCCACGGCCGAAGCGCGAGACGCCGGCCGCCAACGACGCGAACTAGGCCGTCGCTGGCTGGGCCTTCGCCAGCATCCGCTCGAGGCCATCGAGGATCAGGTCCAGCCCGAACTCGAACTCATCGGCCGGGACTCCCTCCGGAAGCGCGGGCTCGCCCGCCGGTTTTGAACGTCTCGCTCGACCGCGGCGCCATACTCCCGAGACGGCCGGTGTGGCCGCGGTTGGACAGGCGGAAGCGTGAAGGCAGATCTCGTCGAGCGGGCTCGTCGCGGCGACCAGGATGCGTTCGCCGCGCTCGTCCCCGCCGTCGTGAACCGCTCCTACGCAATCGCGTACCGGATCCTGCGCGATCCGGATGCCGCCCAGGACGCAACCCAGCAAGCGCTCCTTGAAGCCTGGCGCGACCTGCCAACCCTCGCTGACGTCGAGCGCTTCGATGCCTGGCTGAACCGCCTCGTGGTCAATGCCTGCTACTCGAGCACTCGACGCGATCGCCGCTGGGCTGCCAAGATCCGCGTCCTTCCCACGAGCCAATACAGCACTCCTGACGCGGCCGCGGACGTCGCCGACCGCGACGAGCTCGAGCGCGGCTTTCAGCGCCTCACGCCGGAGCAACGCGCGGTCGTGGTGCTGCACCACTACGTCGGCTACCCGCTGACGGAGGTTGCCGCGACGCTGGACATCCCGATTGGGACGGCGCGCTCGCGCCATCACTACGCCATCCAGCAGCTCCGGGCGGCGGTCGAAGCCGACAGCCGGCCGGCGTTCACCTCGCAGGGGCGATTGGCATGAGCACGATCCGACCGTTCGACGACCGGCTCGGGGCGTGGCTCGAGGCCGGCCCGGCCTCGGCACCCGACGCCGTTTCGGACACGGTGCTCGCGGCGTTCCCGGCTATTCGTCAGCGGCGACCGCTCATCGTCCTCGGCGGACGGCCGTTTACACCCAAGGTGCGCCAGAAGGCCCGTGTCGCGCTCGCGCTGGTTGCGCTCCTTGCCCTCGTCGTGGCCGGCGCGAAGGTCTTCCTCCCGCCGCCGCCGCAGGTTGGACCACCGGAGAGCACACGCGTGTTCTTCTCGTCTCGGTATCAATACCGGCTCGAGCTCCAGGCCGACTGGACGGTGAAGCCGGCGACCCGCAATCTCGCGACGCTCGAAACGCCGTGGGTCGACAGCGACGCCATCGATCTCTACCAGCCGTCTCCGCCGGCCAGCCCGGTATCGATCATCGTGGCCGCAGTGCCGCTCGAACCAGGAACGACGCTTGATGCGTGGGCCGAGTCGACGACGCGCGCGATCTGTGCGGGGAAGCTCACGAGGCTCGGTCCAGGGGAAACGTGGTCGCCCGAGCCCGCCGAGCAGCGGACCCTGGAGGGCCTCGTCATCGACGGCGAGCCCGCGCTCCTGCACACGTACCCGAACTGCTACAGCTTTTTCCATCAATGGGCCGTCGTGAAGCACGGGGATCGAGCCTTCCACATCGTCTGGCTTGGCGTCCGCGACACCCGTGCGGAGGCTCGCGCGGCATTCCTGCACATCCTCGACTCGTTCGAGTTCACCCCATGACCGCCTGACACAACCTTCTCCCGCGCGGCCGGGGACGCCCGGCTCGCAGTCGCCCGGGGACGTGTTCCCACGCAGGCCTGCTGACAACCGAGTTCATTCGAAAACACCGGAGGTTTGTTCAATGCGCCCGAAATCACTCTCGATCCCGAAGCTCATCGTTCTCGGCGTGCTCCCCGCGACCCTGATCCTGACGACGGCCGGGGCCGCCGTGGCGGGTCTCGTCGGCGGCACGCTGCCGGCGGCAGGCTTCACGTACACGGGGGTCACCATCAACGACGTGAACATGGCCGGCGACGGCGTCCACCTCAAGATCAAGGCCGCGACGACGATCAAGACGACGTACTCGAAAGTGGCGCCGTCCGAGAACTTCCTCGGTCCGTGGCACTACCACAACGGTCCGGTCATCGTGACCGTCACCGCTGGCACGTTGACCTTCTACAACGTGACCTGCGGCGCCTGGGATGTCAGTGCCGGCCAGACCTACATCGAGTCGACCGGCGAGGTCCTCAACGCAAAGGCCCTGCCGTCGAGCAACGGCGGCGTGGCCACGGTCGAATGGTTCACGACACGCCTCTACCCGGAGGGCACGGCCGACCCGGCCCCCGTGGACCCACCCTGCGTGCCGTAGGTTGCGGCTCGCTCCGACACCTGGAAGCGGCGCCCAGCAGGCGCCGCTTCTGATTCGCCCAGATACGAGTCCGGATCGTACAAACCTGCGGGGAGAGCTGATTCGCTCGCAGATACGATCCGGGGTCGTACTAGACACCGACCGAGGCCGAGATCTGACCCTTTCGGCCCAGGATCGGATGGCGTTCGAGGTGGACGCCGCACGAATCGCTCGCTCCAGAGCTCGGTCGCGTGGTGGAGCCCTAGCTAGTACGACCCGGGATCGTAGACGGGGGTTCAGGCGTCGTCTCGAGCTCCGGTTCGGCGGATTCGCCTTCGATCGTCACCCGCGGCAGCCAGCGCAGGAACGGCGGCAGCCACCAGTTCCACTCGCCGAGCAGGGCCATCGAGGCGGGCAGCAAGACGCTCCGGACGAGCGTCGCGTCGATCAGGACCGCGACCGCCAGCCCGAGGCCAAGCTGCTGGATGAACACGAACTTCAGGCTCACGAACGCGGCGAAGACGACGACCATGATCGAGGCCGCGCTCGTGATCGTGCCCGAGGTCACGGCGATCCCCCTGGCGACGGCCGCATGCGCGTCCAGCCCGCGATCGCGCGCCTCGGTGATGCGGGTGAGGATGAACAGGTGGTAGTCCATCGACAGCCCGAACAGGATCGTGAAGATGAAGATCGGGACCCAGCTTTCGATGACGCCGCCGGGCACGACCCCCAGCTGATCGGCAAACCAGCCGTCGCGGAAGACGAGGACGAGCACCCCGAACGCGGCGCCGGTCGAGAGCAGGTTGAGCAGGATCGCCTTGATCGGGATGACGATCGAGTGAAACGCGACCAGCATCAACAGGAATGACAGCCCGAGCACGAACGCGAAGATCCGCGGCGTCGCATCCGTGTAGATGCCGGTGATGTCCAGCGAGCGAGCCGCCTGACCGCTGACGTACATCCGCACGCCCTCGAGGTCGCCGAAGAGCTCCGGCCGCAGCTCCGATCGAACCTTCCGGACGATGTCGCGGTTCGCGTCGTCGTTGCGGTTGCCGGTCATCGAGAACGAGATGAGCTCGGCGTCGCCGTCCTGCGAACGGCGCTCGGCGAGCTGGCCCTTGATGCCGTCGATCTCGAGGATCCGGACCTTGAGCTCCTCGATCGCCGCGCCGACGTCGTCGCGCGCCGGCTCCGTCACGACGATGTCGATGTGGAGGTCCTGGCCGAGCGGGAATTTCTCATTGATCAGCTTCACGCCCGCGATGCCGTCGATCGACGAGGGAAAGCCGCTGATGTCGGTCACGCCCGTCTTCAGGCGCAGGACCGGCGAAGCGACGGCCAGCAGGAGCAGGGCCGAAACCGCCGCCATCGGGACCGGTCGCGCCATGACCGCGTTGACCAGCCGGGCCCAGAGGCCGCTGCCGGGTGGGCGGGCGGCGCGTCGTTCGAGCCGGTCGAGGGCGCTCTGCCAGCGCAGGAGCCGCGGGA